>JAYUTC010000280.1:0-3691 GCA_043755395.1 Ferruginibacter sp. | reverse complement strand
ATTTTAACACTACCTGAAGTAGAATTTGATATTGAAACAACAGTAAGTCCATGGTGGTCAGAGAAGAAACTTATCACTGTACAATTTGGAACAGCAATACATCAATGGGTAATGCAATGGAGTGAATTGTCTGCTGAACAGAGAGATTGGATTAAACAGATATTAGAAAGTAAGCGTATAGTTAAACTTATTCACAATGCACTTTTTGAATGTACAGTATTGTTATTTCACGGTATTCGTGTACAATATGTATATGATACCATGTTGGCTGAAATGGTACTCCAGGGGGGAGAGCACACAGTTGGATATGGCCTGGATGACATCTGTTTGAAGAGATTGAATGTTGTTTTAGACAAGTCACAGCAATTGTTATTTGGAGATAACATATTAAATGAAGCTAAAATTATTTATGCAGCTCAAGATGTAAAATATCTTAAAGGATTACAAATTGATATTCGCAGAGAAGCCATTGATGGTAAGCTGTATGGAACTTTTGATAAAGTAATAGAATTGGAAAACAGTATTGTTTCAGCATTTGCAGAAATGGTATTTCATGGAATGGAACTGGATAAAGAATGGTGGATTGGACTTGCAAGAGAGGCAGAACCTCTTGTATCTATTGCATTACAAAAGTTAAATGCCTGGTTACAACAGGAGCCATTCAGAACAGTGGCGTATCAATTAAATTATCTCAGTGATGTGGATAGAGTATTAATTAACTGGGGCAGTCCTAAACAAAAGGAAAAGCTATTTCAAGATCTGTTTCCAGAGTTACCTGGTACCAGTAAAGCAGTATTAAAAAAGTGGCAATCCACTCAACTTAAAACACAGCAGCCGGTACCTGATTGGTTACCTTATTATCTTGATGGTGATTCTACTGAAGTGGCTAAAGTTGTAGTTGAAGAACACAGAGATTACCTGATTGCTGAACAGCAGCTCATTCCTGCCGGCACACCTACTATCAACTGGAACAGTACCGATCAGGTATTACCATTAATGCAAACTGTAGAACCAAAACTTACAGGGTTGTCTGCTGAAGCTAAAGGAAGAACATCTCATTCTGTTATCAATGATTATGATAATTACCTGGATACAACTAAACTATTAAGTACTTATGGAGAATCTTTCATTTATGGTACAGATAAAAAGTTACCTAAGATTGAACCAGATGGATTTGTACGTACTAATTTTAAACAAATACTTACCACAGGAAGAATTTCTTCTGCAGGGCCGAATATGCAAAACATACCGGCTAAGGAAGAAGTGGGCAATAAATATCGTAATGCATTCATCGCCCCACGGGGTTGGAGCTTTGTCTCTTCAGACTACGTGTCTCAGGAATTGATTGTGATAGCCCATTTATCTGAAGACCCGGTGTGGGCTGAAGCATTGAGTAAAGGACAGGATTTACATAGCATTGCAGCCGATTTAGTTTTCAAGAAAAGATGGAAAGACGCTGCAGAATCAGGATGTGCTTATTATACTAATAAAGCTAAGGCTAAGTGTAAGTGTAAAGGCCACAAAACAATGCGAACAGGTTGTAAGACAATAAATTTTGGTTTAGCTTATGGCATGTCAGAATTCAAATTAGCAAGCACTCTACAAATCCCTGTTCCTGAAGCCAAGCAGCTCATTGTTGAGTACTTTAAAGCATTTCCAGGAATAGGAAAAACACTTGAATTTTTAGGAAACTTTGGTGTGTCCAAAGGGTACATTCAAACTATCTGGCCTTACTATCGCCGGCGTTTCTTTCCCAACTGGCAATTCTACACACGTTTTATTGATGCTCACATTCAGGGAGCACAATATCATCCGGGATTGGGTGAAATTAAACGGGCAAGTATGAATCAACCTATTCAAGGCAGTAGTGCTGACATGATGAAATTAGCTTTAAAAGATGTGTACAATTATATACATCAGAATAACTTGTCAGATAAAGTGCACATGGTGATGCAGGTACATGATCAATTGGATTGTGTAGTAATAAATGATTATAAAGAAGAATGGTCTGTAATTCAAACACAATTGTTAGAAGCCGCAGCTAAAGTGTTCATTCCATCCGGACTGCTTAAAGCAGAGACTACTATAACAGAACGATGGTCCAAATAAATTAAATCTATATGACAATTAAATATTTTGGATTTCCAGGAATAAAAATGAACATGTTGAAAGACAGCAAAATAAATCTCTGGGAGTTAAATAGAGCTAAGCCAATTGAATGTTTTGAAATAGTTAAGAAAATAGTTTGTGAGCACCATGGAATAAAACCGATGGATTTACACAGTTCAAAAAGAAATCATCCTCTTCCTGATGCAAAACAATTATTTTCTTACCTTATAAAAGTCAAATTGTTTCCTAGTATTCCTATTAGAGTGATTGGGGAATTTATTGGACCTAATAGACTTACTAAAAAACCTTATGATCGTACATCAGTGATGCACGGTATACAAGAAATCAAAGATAAATTGTTTACAGGAGAATACACTGAAGAAGGCATTGATGCTATTATTGAAGCTACTCGAATACATTTTATAAAACTATGGAATCAATACAAATCTTAACTTTTAAACAACTTAAATTATGAGTATAATTTCAATCTCAGGAAAGATGGGAAGCGGTAAAGACACTGCTGGTAAAATTCTTCAGTGGTTAATGACAGATACTAAACATAAATACACTTTTGAACAGTATCTAAATCTTTGGTGGAGTAGTTCTTCAGCTCAAAGGAATAACTGGGAAATCAAGAAATGGGCAAGTTCACTCAGAAAAGTAGCTGCTATTCTTTTAGGAATGGATGAACAGTTCTTATACACAACTGAGTTTAAAGAAAGTGTTTTACCCGAGTGTTGGAATTATTTTCAAAAGTATTCATCAGCTAATTCCAAAATGCAAAATGCGGGAGTTTTTACAAGTTGGGAATTAATTCCCATGACAGGTAGAGATTTCCTTCAAAAACTGGGTACCGATGCAATTCGTAATGAGTTGCATAAACAAGCTTGGGTAAATGCATTGATGAATGAGTATAAAACTCATACCGTAACAAAAGTAAAATCTTATCAAGAAGAACCAGATAGTCATAAAGCATATACAAATTCTGAAGTATTACCTAATTGGATTATTACAGATACAAGGTTCCTAAATGAGTTAGCTGCTGTAAAAGAACGTGGTGGAATTACAATTCATATCAACAGAATATCTGCAGCAGCAAGTACACACGAGAGTGAAATAGCCCTTGATAATGCCACATTTGATTACGAGGTAAACAATGATGGAACGATTGAAGAATTAACGGAAAAATTATTACCAATCATACTTAAATTTAATTAAAATGGGTACAATCAAACAACCGGGATGTAAGGATAAGTCCTTCATCAAATTAAAGACAATGGATGAAGAATGCCGTTGCTGTGGAAGAGGTCGTGAATGGGTATGCGATGGCTGTAATGCACTGTTAAACAGAGGGCATGCATTCTTTATTGAAGTTAAAGACTTTTCAAATGAACAGCACAAAAAGCCCACCGGTTATGCGATTGCATTTATTGCAGCAGACGCTTATGAACACGGACATCCTGATGTTACATTAACACCAGGTATTTATTTCATCAGAGAGACTGATCTCAAACAATTTTTAGGAAATGGATACAATAAATTTAACCACTCCAACAAACATGGAAATACAGGAAGATTCCTC
>JAYUTC010000279.1:0-24995 GCA_043755395.1 Ferruginibacter sp. | reverse complement strand
TATTGCTACCCGTGCTGCCCCTCGACTTGCATGTATTAAGCCTGCCGCTAGCGTTCATCCTGAGCCAGGATCAAACTCTCCATTGTAAATGAGTTGTTATGATCTGACTGTGTAATTTCATTGGAAATTAACGTCAAATTCTAAATTAATATTTGCGTTAACATTACCTTGATAACCAATAGGTTATTTGCTGCTGTTTCCAAACTTTCAAAGATCTTTTAGCTTTACTTTTTGACCCCTTTTTTAATTGGGAGTGCAAAGGTAAGGGCCTTTATTTTATCACCCAAATTTTTCTTTAATTATTTAGAAAATAATTTAGAATTTCAGGCCGATTTTTTTGAAGAACTATTGCTTTTTTTCAAAAGCGGACGGCAAAGATAAGTGCGTACTGACTGTAAGCAAAATAATTTTAGCAAATAGTTATTAACAATGCAGCATTTTATTGGAGGCTTCTTTTATAACGCTTTACTGTACTGCCTTACAGCATTTAAAATTCATTTAAAAAAAATACAAATATTTTTTATAGAATACCTCAGTAACTATAAAACAAATGAATTTGGACCAGATTAAACAATATTCAACTTTTAAATACAGGTAAACCCGGCTGCAAAAAAAAGCTAAACAAAAAATTATATTGCCGGAAAATTGACTTTTAAAAGAAATAGCCCTTGTGGAGGGACCGAAAAGTCGGCCTTTGAACAATCTTTTGACTTTATAATATCGATAAACTGTTCGATTGATAGCTTGTTTTTTCCAACCTGTAACATTGTACCCGCCATACTACGTACCATACCCCTAAGAAATCTGTTACTGCTTACATGATAACTTATTAAGCCATTTTCCATCGTCCATTCACTTTTTAAAATTTTACACAGTGATGTTTTAGACTGGGTATTTCGTTTAGAAAATGAAGCAAAATCCACATATGCCATCAATTCTGTTGCAGCCTTTTGCATTAATTGAATATTAACAGGGAAAGGAAAAAAATATGCCCTGTCTTCTAAAAAAGGGTCTTTTTGCTGATAGATATTATAGATATAATCTCTTGAAATGGCGTCAAAACGACAATGACTGTTTTCTAAAACCTTTACTATTCTTTTTGCAATTATATCGTTGGGTAATATAGCATTGAGGTGATAAGTTCCATCTGTAATTTCAGATTCTGAATCGAAATGAAAAAAATTTTGAATGGCATGTACCCCCGCATCTGTACGGGACGAACCAGTTAATTTAAATGATTCCTTATAATATATCTTAAGTGCTTTTTCTATCTCAGCTTGAATGGAATTGGCATTTTGCTGAATCTGAAAGCCGGAATAGTTTGTGCCCTTATATGAAACTTCGATAAAATACCTTGGCATAAATATTATTAATCTGAACCTGCTATAATTTATAATCTACTGCTGAATTTAATATGGTTGATATATTAATGACGTATCATTGCCCTAAACCTGTTTATTAAATAATTATCCTGTAATTGTGTTTCCAGAGAACTAAAATTGTAAGAGTCTGAAACAAAAGGATAGGCTAAATCAAAAAAACTATATTTTCCCTCATCTTTTAAAAACAATACGCTCAGGTTCTTTACCTGCTCTGTAGTAAAACATTTTGACCTGAAAGTTTTCTTTGCCAGACCCAGCATATCATCATCATTACTTTCTGCAGCCATTTTTTTTCTTAGCTTAAGAAAATCATCTTCTATTGCAAAATTTTTACAATCGGAATTAATCATTACAGGCTTTACAATATTTTCCTTTTGCTTTTCAGGTATAACAATTGTCTCTGGTTTCTTTTGGCTAATTACTTCTGTAACTAATTGCTTTGAAGTTGTATCTGCTTTTGCATTGGGATTGGGCAATTCTATATCAATAAATTTAGTATCCCCGGATTTAGTTTCCGCTTTTTTATTTTCAAGCTTAGGCTCACTTGTTTTTTTTTCATTAATTATTTCCGGAATAATTAATTGCTTCGAAAAAGTATCAACTTTTACATTGGAGTTTTGCAAATCAATATCGCTATTTTTTATTTCAGGATTTTTTATGGTGTCTATTTTGCGTTCAACAACCGGCACTTCCACTTTTGATACAGGTAAAATTATTTCGCTAACTTTTTCGGCAGGAATAAATACACTGATTGTATCTGGTTTATCATTTACTATATCAATGTAAACCATTTCGGTTCCTTCGGAAGTATGGGTACTTAATAACTTTGCTATACCAGTTGTTGGATTTAAAGATTCTTCTTTTTTTACTGACTCAACTACCGGCTTTACAACTTCGCTTATTACAGGTTTTATTTCAGATTTTTTTACAATGGAAGGATCATTAACAACATTTGAAAGTGTATTGGAAAAAACATCTTTCTTTGTATCGTCTGCTATATCTTTATTTTCAAAAATTTTAGCATCCGACATTACCAGTTCCATAGTTTGAAGATTGAATAACCCCCACCCTTTATCAACAAAATTTTTTAATAAAAACCCTTCGTCCTTTTTATCAAGGGTGCAGGTAACATTTTGTTCGGGCCATTCATTTTTAGGAAACCCAATAGTGAGGGTATAATTTCCATCCTGCAATTTTGGAATAATCAGATACCCCGAGGCTGAAGAACTGAGTATTTTTTTATTCAGTTTAATGTAAAAAGGCTGTTTATTTTCCGTTTGCAGATAAATAAAATGATTTTGCTGTGCTAAAAGACCATAAGCAATTAAGAAAAAAAAAGAAAAAAGAAAAACCATTCTTATATAAAACTTATTCATCTGCTTTAAAATATTATCAAGGAGGTAAATTAAACTAATTTTTAACAAAATTATGAAAGAATTGCTGTTAATAATAAGAACTTAAAACCGTTAACAAAAATACTTACTAATATAATGCTGTTACCATTTAAATAAAATTTGCTAATACTTTAACTTATCTCCGCTTATTTTTGCAACCTAAATTTAAATTATGAAGAAATGCTTTTTTATACTTGCCATGGCTGCAAGTCCCTTTTTAATTAAGGCCCAGGGTGGTTCTGAACAAAAAGATACAAGTTGGAAAAAAATTTACAGAGCTACCAGTACAAAGATTAATGATCTGGTACACACAAAACTTGATGTTAGATTTGATTATAGCAAATCATGGATGTATGGAAAGGAATGGCTTACGCTGAAACCCCACTTTTATGCAACGGATTCATTAACGCTGGATGCAAAAGGAATGGATATTAAAGAGATATCGATAATGAAAGGTTCTATAAAGTCTGCTTTAAAATTTACTAATGATGGAATGCAGCTAAGAATTACACTTGACAAAACTTACAAAGGTGGCGAAAATTATACTGTTTATATTGATTATATCAGTAAACCCAATGAATTAAAAGTAAAAGGAAGTGCTGCTATAAGTGATGCAAAGGGCTTGTATTTTATTAATCCAACAGGAGAAGAAAAAGATAAACCAACCCAAATTTGGACACAGGGCGAAACAGAGGCCAACAGTGTTTGGATGCCAACAATTGACAAACCTAATCAAAAAACAACTGATGAAATTTACATGACTGTTCCTGCAAAATATGTTACATTAAGTAATGGCTTGCTCATCAGTCAAAAGAAAAATGCAGATGGTACAAGAACGGATTATTGGAAAATGGATTTGCCACATGCACCCTATTTATTTTTTATGGGAGTTGGTGATTTTTCAATTATTAAAGATAGTTACAAAGGAAAAGAAGTAAGTTATTATGTTGAGAAAGAACAGGCACCATTTGCAAAAGGTGTATTTGGGCTTACGCCTGAGATGATAAAATTTTATTCTGATAAATTAGGTGTTGAGTATCCATGGCAAAAGTATAACCAGATTGTGGGGAGAGATTATGTAAGTGGCGCCATGGAAAATACTACAGCTACGCTACATCAGGAAAGCGCTTACCAAAATGCAAGGCAATTAACCGATGGTAATGGATGGGAAGGCACTATTGCTCACGAGCTTTTTCACCAATGGTTTGGTGATTTGGTAACGGCTGAAAGTTGGAGCAATATTACAATAAATGAATCAATGGCCGATTACAGCCAAACTCTTTGGATGGAATACAAACATGGCAAAGATGCAGGTGATGATGAAAATAACCAGGGATTAAGGCAATACTTATCCAACCCCAATGAAGCAACCAAAAATTTGGTACGATTTAATTATAGCGATAAAGAGGATGTATTTGATTTAGTTAGTTATCAAAAAGGCGGAAGGGTACACCATATGCTGCGTAATTATGTTGGTGATGATGCCTATTTTAAAGGGCTGAATAATTATTTAACCACTAACAAATTTAAACCCGGCGAATCAGGTCAAATGCGCCTTGCTTTTGAAGAAGTTACCGGACAGGATATGAACTGGTACTGGAACCAATGGTTTTACGGGAGCGGACACCCTATTGTAAAGATTGATTATAACTATGATGACGCTGCCGGAAAAGCAATGGTGATTATTGAACAAACACAGAAAACCAATAAAATTTTTCGTTTACCCATTGCCGTTGATGTATATAGCGGAGCAAATAAAAAACGCTATAATATATGGGTGGAAAATAGAATTGACACGTTTACTTTTACTTACACACAAAGACCCGACCTGATAAATGTAGATGCTGATAAGATAATGTTATGGGTAAAAACTGATAATAAAACACCGGAAAATTTTGTAAAGCAATGGAAATATGCACCATTGTATTTAGATAGAAAAGAGGCACTGGATTATTTTGCCAAGAATAATATGAAAGATCTTACGGAAGGGTTGAAAGATAAATATGCACCATTGAGAAGAAGCACTATTGAAAAACTATCCGCCTCCAAAATGGCAAAAGATGCTGCAGTACTTGTTGAAGTAGCAGCAATTGCTAACAACGAGAAAGACAAAAGAACAAAAGCTGCAGCTCTTGATCTACTTGCAAAAACCGGTGACGCACAATATCTGAGTGTATTTAAGAAAAATGTGGAGGACTCATCCTATTCAGTTGCAGGATCGGCATTACAAGGCCTGGCTGTACTTGAGCCAGATAAGGCTTATATTTTAGCAAAAAAATACAGCACTGATGCTAAGGGTGATTTAGGACAGGTAGTAAATGATATCATTATGAGTAATGGTACTGAAGCTGATTTTGATTTTATTGAATCCAGTTACAATAAGGCTCCTTTAAGCCAGGAGAAAGTTGAAGGAAGTGCTACTTTTGCTGCCTATCTGGAGAAAGTACAAAATACAGGTAATGTAAAAAAAGGAATTGATGATATTATGAAGTTTAGAAATTTAGTTCCTGAACAATTTAGAAGCTTTGTTGATCCTACAATTAAAGAAGGATTAAACAAATTAGGCAAAGCTAAAGGAACTGAAATTACTGAGTATATCAAGGGCTTGTGGAAATAAAACAATAAATATTTAATACAAATAAAAAATGCCTCCATAATAAGAGGCATTTTTTATTTTGTAATTATTTTTTACCAATCTCCCCCTGCACCACCTCCGCCAAAGCCACCACCACCAAAGCCGCCAAAGCCACCACCACCAGAACTTCCTCCACCGCCGCTTCCTCCACCGCCCCAAAAGAGAGGACCAACAAAACCTCTGTGTCCTCTGCGACTCATGTAAGTACCACCCCCACCGCCTTTTGAACCCATTGCCAGGAAAACTATAATCAGAATAATAATAAATATTATTTTTAACACCGAAGGGCTTTTCCCTTTACCATAACCTTTTGGTGCTGTATACTTACCTTCTGTAGCTTTAATGATTGCATTTGTACCATTCTCCAAAGCCCGATAGTAATCGCCACCTTTTAAATAAGGAATAACCTCATTGTTTACAATTTCGGAGCAGGTATAATCAGGCAAAACACCTTCTAATCCAATACCGGAAGCAATAAAAACTTTCCGTTTAGTATTGTCCTTACTCCTGTACACCAAAAATACCACACCATTATTGAAATTTTTATTTCCCACTCCCCACTTTTTTCCTAACTCCACTGCATAATCGCCTGCATCCATTCCGGCCATATCGTTGATTGTAACTATGGCTATTTGGTTAGAAGTTCTTTTTTCAAACTCCAGTAATTTTTGTTCCAGTGCCTGCTGCTGATCAGCCGTTAATAAACCAAGATCATCATTAACCAGTTTCGGGGGATTAGGTCGTTCAGGTATGTTTTGCCCATATGTATGTGCAGCAAAACCTATCAGCAGTGTAAAAAAAATATATTTAAAAAATTTCATTAAGTTGTTTATTAGTTGCCAAATACAATTGCATCAGGCAATTCATTTTTATCATCATTGGGCTCATATGGGAATTCTTTTTCTAATGTGATACCAATATTTCTAATTGTTTCACAAATTCCTGAAACAGCATCCTCTTTATTAAAAAGACGAAGCATTTGTTTTACAGCATTTTGCCAAAATTCCTTACCAACCCTTGCATGTATTCCTTCATCGCCATAAATTGCCAGCTGGCGGTCCTTTAATGCCACATATATCAGCACACCATTATGATCGTCGGTATCATTCATTTTTAAACCAAAAAAAACTTCTATTGCCCTGTCCACAGGATCAACAAACCTGCAATGACTTTCGATATATACCCTAACTTCTCCACTGGTATTTTTTTCGGCAGCCCGTATGGCATTTACTACCAGTTCCTCCTGAGAAACTGACAATAATTTTTTCTTTTTAAAAAAAGGGAATAAAGCCACTGTATATTATTTATTAAAATTTATTTCTGGTGTATTAGCCGTGCCAATATCTGCCTGAAAACCTTCTTTAATATGAAATCCAAATAATTTTGCGACAATGTTTGCAGGAAAAGAACGAACAGTTTTATTATATCCCATTACTGCCTCATTAAAATCTTTTCTCGAAAATTTTATTCTTCGTTCTGTACCAATCAATTGATCCTGCAAACGCACAAAACTATTGGTTGTTTTTAAATCGGGGTATTTTTCAATAACCCCAATTACTTTATTAGCTGATAAAGCTACTTCGCCATTGGCTTCCTCATTTTTTTTATAATTATCGTAAGTAGGGCTTCCGGTAACATTTAACTGTGCTGCTTTTGATCTTGCCTCCATTAATTTAACCAGAGTTTCCTTTTCATAATCTGATGATGCTTTTACAGATGATACCAGATTTGGTATCAAATCTAAACGGCGCTGGTAATCACTTTGAACATTGTTCCATGTTTTAGTAACATTTTCCTGCTTTTTAACCAACGAATTAAAGGTGGCATAAAAGAAAATGGCTAACAGCGCCAAAATTATTACCGCTGTTAGCCAAAAAAAATTTCCTGGTTTATTTGCCATATGTATTAAAACTTAACTTCAGGAGCTTTTTCTGTTCCGGCATCTGCTTTAAAGCCTTCTTTTGCTTTAAAACCAAACATACCTGCCAATACATTTACAGGAAATGAACGAACTTTTACATTATAAGTATTTATTGCTTCATTAAAAGCATTTCTGGATGTTTTAACATCATTTTCAATACCTTCTAACTGACCTTGTAATTTGGAAAAATTTTCTGTTGCTTTTAATTGAGGATATTGCTCTGCAACAACAAGTAAACGGCTTAAAGATCCTTTTAACTCTTCCTGTGCTTTTTGAAACTCAGCAACTTTTTCAGGAGTTAGATTTTCTGCATTAATATTTACAGATGTAGCCTTTGAACGTGCGTTAATTACATCTGTTAAAGTTTTCTGTTCAAAATTAGCAACACCTTTAACGGTGTTTACCAACTGCCCTACCAGATCAGAACGTTTTTGATATTCGCTCTGCACATTATTCCATGATTTCTTTACATTTTCATCCTGGCTAATAACGCCATTATATCCTGTCCAAACCCAAATAGCTATTAAAGCAATTATACCTAAAATAATAAGACCGGAACGTTTCATGTTTTGTGTTTTTAGTTTAGAAGATAAAAGTAGTATTTATTTTAAATACCCGGGATTAATTCTTTATAAAAGGAAAGGTAACCTTTTGTTATTGTTAATCTTTTATTGCAGCAATACCCGGCAACACTTTACCTTCAAAGTATTCCAGCATTGCCCCGCCCCCTGTACTTACATAACTTACTTTATTGGCTAAATGAAATTGATTTACCGCAGCTACACTATCGCCGCCGCCAACCAAACTAAAAGCACCATTAGAAGTGGCATCTGCTACGGCAAGTGCAACTGATTTAGTGCCATTCTGAAATTTTTCCATTTCAAAAACACCCATCGGGCCGTTCCATAAAATAGTTTTAGAGTTTTTTATTACTTCGCTGAAAACACCTACAGCTTTTGGTCCAATATCCAGTCCCATCCAGCCAACAGGTATAGCATCGCTGGGGCGAACATCGGTGCTGGCATTAGCATCAAACTTATCAGCTATAACAGAATCTTCGGGCAAATGAATGCTTACATTTTTTTGTTTCGCTTTTTCTAAAATATCCAGTGCCGTTTGCAAACGATCATCTTCGCAAAGCGAACCACCAATTTTACCACCTCTTACTTTTAAGAAAGTATATGCCATACCGCCACCAATAATGATATCTGTAGCTCTTTCTAATAAATTTTCGATTATCAGTATTTTATCAGAAACTTTTGCACCACCAATTATTGCAGTAAAGGGTTTTTCGGCCTGGTGTAATACTTTTTCAGCACTTAAAACTTCGGCTTCCATCAAAAGGCCAAACATTTTTTTATCCGAAGGAAAGAATTTTGCAATTACAGCAGTACTGGCATGTGCCCGGTGTGCAGTACCAAATGCATCGTTAACATAAATATCCCCCAGTTTAGACAATTTTTCAGCAAAGGCATCGTCGCCTGCTTCTTCTTCTTTATAAAATCGTAGATTTTCTAATAATAAAACTTCACCACTACGCAACATACCTGCTGTTAGGTGCGCTTGCCCGCCAATACAATCCTCTGCAAAGAAAACATTGGTTGAGTTGTCAGCTGATTCAGCAGAAGGATTCAATAATTGATACAAATGTTTTACCAAATGCTTTAAAGAAAATTTATCCTCAGGACCATTTTTTGGCCTGCCGAAATGGCTCATTAGTATAACGCTGCCACCATCGGCCAGTATTTTTTTTATTGTAGGAATGGTTGCAGACATCCTGGTATCGTCAGTAATGTTTAAATCCTTGTCTAATGGAACATTAAAATCAACACGAAGAAGGGCTTTATGGCCTGAAAAATTGTAATTGCTGAATTTCGACATAAAAATTGTTTATAAAGTTAAACCGCAGAGGTACAAAAGTCGCTGAGAATTTTTCCTCTGCGTTTCAGCACCTCTGCGGTTAAGAAATTATTGAAAGAATTACTTTATTAACCCTGCAAAATAATTTACAGTACGTACCAATTGTGACACATAACTCATTTCATTATCGTACCAGCTAACAGTTTTTACCAATTGTTTATCCCCGGTTTTAATTACTCTTGTTTGTGTAGAATCAAACAAACTACCAAAGGTAATTCCAATAACATCACTGCTAACAATTTCGTCATCATTATACCCAAAGCTTTCATTACTTGCAGCTTTCATGGCAATATTAATTTCTTCAGCAGTTACATCTTTACCTAAAATACTATATAATTCAGTAACACTACCTGTAATAACCGGAATCCTTTGAGCTCCACCATCTAATTTACCTTTTAGGTTAGGTAAAACTACACCAATTGCTTTAGCAGCACCTGTACTGTTAGGGACAATATTTGCTGCTGCTGCTCTTGCCCTGCGTAAATCACCTTTTGGATGCGGAGCATCTAAAGTATTTTGATCATTGGTATAAGCATGAATAGTACTCATTAACCCGGTGATGATACCATAATTTTCGTCCAGTACTTTAGCCATTGGTGCAAGGCAGTTAGTGGTACAACTTGCACAGCTAATTATGGTTTCGCTGCCATCTAATATAGCGTGGTTAACATTAAAAACTACTGTTTTTAAATCGCCGGTTGCCGGTGCAGAAATTACTACACGTTTTGCACCTGCTGTAATATGAGCAGCCGCTTTATCTTTATCAGTAAAAAAACCGGTGCTTTCAATTACAACATCCACATCATGAGTCCCCCATGGAATTTGAGCCGGATCTTTTTGAGCATATATTTTTACTTCATGACCATTTACCACAATTGAATTTTGGGTATGGGTAACAGTTTGACCAAAGCGGCCCTGTGCACTATCGTACTTTAATAAATGTGCAAGCACTGCCGGACTGGTTAAATCGTTTATTGCCACAACATCTATTCCCTGCATGTTATAAATTTGGCGAAATACCAAACGGCCAATTCTTCCAAAACCATTAATTGCAACTTTAACTGTACTCATAATTGTAATTTAAAATTTATTAATTTTTAATTTGAGATTGCAAAATTACTGTTTGTAAAAGATATAATAGCCAATTATTTTAATCTTTTGTGCACAAACACAAAAGGGATTTGACCCCGTGCAATCTATTTTTAAATATTTACTTGTAAGTTTTTCTAAAAAATTTGGCTGAAAAACTGCCACTCGTTATCTTTGCCGTCCTTTAATAAAATATGCCGCGTTGGTCAAGGGGTTAAGACGCCTCCCTTTCACGGAGGAATCACGGGTCCGAATCCCGTACGTGGTACTAAAAAGCCTCCCTATAATTACCGGGAGGCTTTTTTATTGTTTGGGTTAAAGTAATTCTAAATACTAAATACTTTTCTCCGCTGCAGGTATCAATTCCCATCCGCAAGTCCGCACTTCCAACCGTGAGACGCCATCGCATGGTCTTCGACCAGCGATGATCAATCTATGCGATATAACAATTTATGATAACTTAAAATAATGAAAACACCCTATCCGGAATACTGGCCACAGTATTTTACTGCTACTATTCATGAATGGAAACATTTGCTTTTAAAAGATGAGCATAAAGACATAATAGTAAATAGCTTAAAAATTTTTAGTTGATCAAAAGAAAATAAATCTTTTTGGGTTCGTGATAATGAGTAATCACATTCACATTATTTGGCAACCACATTTTGGTTTTACACCATCTGATATCCAGGGCTCTTTTATGAAGCACACATCAAAGCAATTGAAAACATCATTGGTTAAAAATGACCTTACAACTTTAGAAACTTACAAAGTGAATAAGTATGACTGCGATTACCAGGTATGGAAAAGGAACCCTTTAAGCATAGAATTAAGAACAGCTTCGGTTTTTAATCAGAAACTGAACTACATACATCAAAATCCTGTGATGGCAGGTTTGTGCTCTAATCAGAAGAATTTTATTATTCATCAGCTAGCTTTTATCACAATGGTTTTGACAAATTTAATATGTTGATACATTCTTCAGGCAACTAACTTTGGCACTCTACAAGCTGCTGGTCGAAGACCAGGCAGCGGCGGTCTAGGTGTGAAATGGAAAATGCTTTAAATTTAAAGTGTGAATACCTACAGTGGCGAAGCCGTAATGTGTTAGCTTCAAAAAAAGCCTTTCAGAAATGGTAGGCTTTTTTATTTGAAGACAGCGTATACCTTAATACTGCACTGTACCGGCATTGAATGTTTGCCAGCTGTGCCAAAATTCTTGCGAAGCCGGTAATGGTTTTAAACTAAAAGCGGTATCAATACCCTTACCGTTTATTTTAAAGTGACGGTTGTTCAGTACTAAAGTATCATTTTGCAATGTAAACACATCATTTGCCGATTGCCTTTCAAAAGCAAAAAAACTTTTATCATCTTTTGCCAAAACCAGTACCACAAAATTGCTGCCCAGTTTATCATTAATAATTCTCTGGGTCTTTAATGTATTCCAGTCATACGCTTTTGTATGCCCTCCTGCCCTTATGCCAATTACCCATGATTTCTCTTTCCAGCTAAGGCTGTCAGTTCCTGTTAGTGTACTTTTACTTTTACCAGTTTCAAATTTCAATGTACTATCATATTGTTTTTCAAATGCGGGGTCTGCCTGCATTACCAGCGATGCCGGGTTTAACAGCAGCCATTCACTCAAAGAAGTTTGTGTACTGAGTACTTCAGGTAATTTTTGCCCTTTTAATTTCCCGGTAATGGCTTCGCCTGTTGCCTGGCGCCACCAGCTTTTTGTAGTGGCATCTTCCAGCATGGCATTAAAATGATCCATGCCCACTAACCTGAACTGTTCGTGCTTACCATTTACCATTGGCTCAAATACGCGGCCTGTTCTGCATACGGTGCAATACGTTACTAAAATGGGTTTGCCAGCAACTGTATCCTGGATATGATGATGATAACCTAAAAAGCGGATGGGGTATGCTTTTGTTATTCCATTAATACTAACGCCGATAACCAACCTGTTTGAATCTACTTTATTATTGGCTGCTGATGCAAACAGTAATTGTTTGGGTTGTTGAAACATGGCATCGGCAGCCATTTTAAAATTAGCCATATAAATAACAGCAGCTACTAACAATAGAGGAATAGCCAATAACCATTTTCTTTTTGCTGATAATTTTAACAGGCCAATGAGTATCATCATAGAAAAAAAGCCACGGAATACCCAGCGCCATTTATACAAAAAATAAGCAGTGTCAATACTATTCATACGCTGGCTGCCGGGCATGGGCATGATAAAATACACATTGGCTAATTCAAAAAGCAGCAAGGCTATTATGCCGGCGTAAAATAGTTTTTTCATAAACAGTGAGTTAACCTGTAAACCCGGTCCTGCTAAAACAAACAGGGCCAGGTGTATTAGATTTATTTTTCCGGAAAAAGATACTAACAAATATTTTAAAGCCGTACAGCCAGTGTAATACTTCCATTGCATCCGTCAGAAGGCCACACACCGGGCCCGGGATAAAATAACGGGCGCTTGGTAAAGTATTGCCTGTTGGTACAGTTATTAACCGCCATTTTTATTTCCAGGTTTTTAGAAATCCTGCATGCAGCATTCACATCCAGTATACCATATGATGGTACAAGGCCAACCGCACCTGTAGTTTTTGGTGGTTGCACTATATTTAATGGATCTGCAAAAGTTTCCGCTGTATAACTGTACAGTACTGAAAAATTTATTTTTCTTACCCTTAGCATAATCCCGTTACGTGATATTATATCAGGTGCACTTTCTACTTTATTACCCCCGATATTAATATTGGTATTGCCCGATTTTACAATTGCTTTTGTATACCTGGCATGTACAAATGCTGAGGAGGTAAACACAGACAGGCTTATCCGTTTTCCCAATATCCAGTCTCCCTGAACAAAAATCTCTATCCCCTTTGTAAATGAATTACCAATATTTGTTCTGTAAGTATAAAAATTTCCTGCATTGTCTGTTTGTGCTAATGTACCAAAGCGGTTATTATACTGCAGTAAAAATCCATTGATGTCCCATCTTAAAAATTTTTTACTGCCTCTTATACCTAACTCAGCATTATATCCTCTGGAATCTTTTATATCCGGATCAATTTTTTCGAACAAAGAAGTTGGTATCAAATCTTTAAAAAGCATGGGCCGGTAACTTTGCGACCAGCCGCAATACAGTTCAGCATTTTTACCCGGCTTATACGAGATGTTTATACCGAGCAATGGAAAATGATGTTCAATAGAAACAGGTATCTGGTTATCGGGGTAGTAAACAATTGTACCCTTCATATTTGTTTTACCCATTTCCACCCTTGCACCAAAATTTACAGAGAAATTATTTTTTATTTGAAATTTATTTTCGGCAAATAAGGCAAGGTTGGTTGTTTTAAAATGTAAATCTCTTCCCCAAACAGGGTTCACTAAAGTTAAATCATAATCGCTGCCGGTTGTGCCCTTACCCAGCTGTGTTCTGTGCAGATCGTTGTTCATATACTGTACACCTGCTGCCAGCGAACTGGTTTGTTTTCCGAGGTGATAGAATTGTAACAACCGTAATTCATTGGTATAACTGTTAAACCTGTCAATGTCTACCTGGCGGCTATTATATTGTTGTGTGGCAGTAACGATGGTATCCCTGATATTTGTGGGCTTATCAAACAGCACACTATTTCTGCTGCCTAATACTGCCGAGCTGGTAATCTGCAATTTTGTTGTGGCAGCAATCTGCCAGTTTATTGTTACTGAAGGCACATGAATATCGGGACTAAAATAATTGCGGCTACGTGTAGCCTGCGTTGGGTCGGCAGCAAACATACTATCCGTTAATGCCCCGGGAATTTTGTATAAATATTTTGAACGGGACCATTCTAACCTGATAGAGAAATTTTTATTGGGTTCATAAGCTACTATCATCGATTCCGCTTCGGAATTGGTGTGTTCATTTTTTTGGTAGCCATCTTTTGATTTTTTGTACAGGTATGCATAATACCTGAACTTGCCTGCTCTTCCACCAATGGCATTGTAAGTACTTAATAAATTAAATGAACCAGCTGTATTGATACTTTCAAAACCAATTAGCCTGCTTGTATCACCCTGTTTAGTTACATAATTTAACATGCCACCAAACTGGGCACCGTATTGCAAAGAGCCTGTGCCTCTTACCAGTTCAATCCGTTCAATACTTTCAAGAGGCATACTGTAATGGCTTGCAGGGTATCCATACATATCGGAGTTAGTCAACACACCATCTTTACGAATATTAAATTCCCATCCCCGATGTGGGTCAAGCCCTCTTGCTGCAATGTTAATCTGGTTGCCCGAGCCATCCATATCGTATACAAAAATGCCCGGAATTTTTGCAAATACCTGCCGCCCCGTTTTATTAGTAATATCTGCGGCAGTATTAGCAAGATTTATCACTTCTGTTTTTTTGCCCATGAAAATATAGGTGCCCTGCTCAGCTGGAAGTTGTTTCAGTATATTCTGGTATAGGTAAGAATAAAAAATAAGGCTGTCTAAAGATTTTATTTTTACTAAAGTATCCCTACTGTTAGCAGGTTGTTGAGCAACTACTGCTAAAATACAAAACAACAATGGCAACAGTGCTATAATCTTTTTCATTTCAAAAAATATTTATTTATCGCAGCCATTTGCAAAAATACAGCAAGCGATGGCATCATTTAAAAAGATGCCATCGCCGTGAAAATGAAATTTATTCTGCCCCATCAATATGCCCTCTGCTAACTGCATAACTGCCCACTTTATTGCCGGTAGTAATACCCACTTCACAATCGCTGCGGAAATGTATTGCCCCATACATACGCGACATTGAGGCTTCTTTTGCCATATTAATAAATTGCTGTGCTTTAGCCGGTATAATATAGCCTAACACTGTACTTGCTGCCCCGCTGAATGTACTGTGCCCGCTGATATATGCAGGAAAATTGGGAAGACCAATATCAGTTTTAATTCGGGTATCCATTTGCATTGGGCGTGGATTGTAATAAAAATATTTAGCATCCCAACAAACAATTCCAGCATCCATTATACTCATATTCAGCAATGCCATATTACGTGCCCACCTTGCTTCACTAAAATTTAATTGTGCAAATTCGGTGGCAGCAACATAATTCCAATGTCCCGGTGGTGTATACGTACCTACACCATCCGACCAGAATGTGGCAATACTTTTTTGTTCTCTTGTAAGGTCTTTCTGTATCTGGTATACCTCATCCGTTTCTGTTTTAAATTGTGCAGAACCTGTTAGCGGTGGTGCAGGCGGACGGATAGTTGTTACCATTGTAAGAGAATCGAACAAAAATGTTTTTACTTTACCAAATAAAGGTAACATACCTGGGCGCTTTGGGGCATCCTGGCTTATCCATGGCACTTCGCCCTTTGCTACACAATCAGTTTCTATTTGTGCCCAAATTGCAGGAGTGCCCACTGCAGCGCCTGCCCTGTCGCCCCTGGCTCTTGCTATAAATTTTGCTGCTATTAATTTTCCCAATGCTTCGCCAGCATCCAGGTCGCTTCTAACATTTGCTCCCGCAATTAATCTTGCCCTTTTATGTTCTTCTGCTTTTTGATTGATAAAATCCTGATCGCCGGGAAATAATAATTTTAATAACTCTATTGATGCTCCCATTACTACTGCATCTTCACTTGGATAAGAGGGTAAGGTTGATTTTGGTAAAAGTGTTTGAATAGTTGCATCTACAGTAAATGGTGCAGGGCGATTGTACAACAATTTGTAATAATAGCCTGCCACACAAGCATCGTATTGTGCAGCACTTAAATAAGCATAAGCCCTTGCGGCATAAGGCGGGTTAGAAAACGGGAAAGTAGGATAAGCCAATGGATTAGTCGCACTGGGTATTGGGTAAGTGCCATCGGCGTTTTGATAAGGTGGTACATTATGTTTTGCCACCAACTCCCTCATAATTTCGTTCCAGCGCAACACTGCACCTGCGCCCCAATAGTTTACTAAATTTTTTTCTTCAGTTGTAATTTCGTTTTGAAAACTTTTTATTTCATTTAACTGTACCACATAATCTGGCGATGTGGTGGCACTAGGTACAGCACATACAAATTCGCTTGCAGTGGTTAGTAAGATGGGTTTCCATGTTCCTGCGTTTGCATCTGCTTTGGCTGGGTTGATGAGCGGATAGGAAGCATTTACTTCACTTAACTTTTTTGAGCAGGAATTGAAAACTACAATTACTGCTACAGTGATTAGACTGATGAATAAAAATATTTTTTTCATTGTTATAATTTTAAACCGCCATGGCTATGGACCAAAGCTAGATGAATTTTATTTTTTTGTTTCTTCTTTTTTCTTTTTACTAAAATCAAGGATATAAAATATTCCTCCCCCAAAACTGCTGCTTTGCCCTATATTTCTTCCTGCAACAGTTGTATTGGCATCGCAAACAAATGAAAGGCCGTTTACAAAATCGGTGTCGTATTTTATATGCAACCCTAATTTTGTGGCATTCATTTTATTACTTACAAAAGGCATATTGTTTTTGGTAATATCAAAGCCGCCCAATGTTGTAAACTTGTCTGCAATGGCTTCAATAATCCAGGTACTGCTCCGGTAACCTGCTCTGAAATTAAAATCAGTGGCATCGGGCATTTTTACTTCGTTTGTATAATGCAGTTCGGTGGTAAAATAAGTATTCCTGTCCAAGGTTACATTGCTGCGCAGCATATAAGTACCCGAAACAGTTGCAAACCAGTTACCCATTTCGTAATCTGCCATTAACCTGAAGTGCCCGGTTTTACTTTGCATACCAATAGCTAATGGCATCAGGTCAATATAATATTTACTTACCGGAGTAGAATAACCTCCAATCAATATTGCTTTCAGATTTCCTTTACCGATCTTTTTTTCTTTTGCCACCCATTTTACAAATAAGGATAAATCCTGCAATCCCTTTTGCCCTTTTAAATTTCCGGCACTTGCTTTAGTTTTAATATAAGGTAGTCCAAAAAGCACATTTAGTTTATCAGTAATGCCATAGTTGCCCATTACCATTGCAGCAGTAGTACTTACAATTCCTAAGTTGGCATTATTTCTTTTAAAAGTTCCTTCCCAATAATTTTTCCAACTGCTTTTTCCAACTGTTGGACCAATACAGAAAAAATTTTTCTGCATCATTATGCCATCAATATCGGTTTGGGCAAATGTAATTTTATTAATAAATAATAAGCCAATAGCAAGGCTTATCATTTTGTAACTATCTTTTTTCATGAAGCTTTTTTTTAGAAATAATTTTCCAGCAATTAAATTCAGAATCAATAAATTTAAAAGTGATCCTGTATTTGTTCCAGGGATTTAATTAATTAAAATTTAAAAGACAACCCAACATTTATTGCATAATCAGCAAATGCTGCATCGCCCTGAGAATAAATACCTGTAATTTTAGTCCTGTTTTTATCGGGAACACTTTGAGTACGGGAGCGTTTTAATGCTACAGGTGTATATATATAAGCACTGAATTTTTTAAAATCGTAAGTTACACCAGGTTCAAAAGATATAATATACCCGGGCCTACGGAAACCATTACTTCCTCCAATTAAATCATATACAGGTAAACATTCATCCCTTACACCTGCTGCAATTGTAAGTTTTTTTATGGTATAATTAACCCCAGCCCTAACCATATACTGATCAGGTACACTCATTACATGGCTGCCATATCTAACTGTGGTAGCAGATGGTGCACTTCCTCTTGCAGTAGAAGTACCATTTTGCTCCCTTGGATTTACTAAATAATAAAAATTAGTATAGGCACTTAAGTTTTTCCCAAAATTGTAAAAAGCATTCACCTCTGCTGTAAAACCCAATCCTCCATCACCTAATTGAATGGATTGATCAACAGGGCCAAGAATTTGAGTAGAATCATTAATATAATAATTATCCTGAAATTTGTAATCTCCGGTGGGTAGTTTAATTCCAAATCCAATTTGGATATTCCCTTTTTTCATTCTTACAGGATCGATAATCCATTTATAAGCGGCTACTCTTATATCACCCAATCCAAATGATTTAGTACTATGCCTGCTTTTACCACCGTGTTCATATAAAGATGACCTTGTGTTTTCTATTACTGGAAGATCAATTGAAGCACTCCATCCATTTTTTAATATTTTGCTTAAATTAAAATCGGTGGTGTTGGCGTGGTTAATTACCTGTGTACCTTGATCTACTCTTTGTTTTTGTTCCTCGTCTCCTACAAAATGTTTGTATGATTTGTAATAACGGTTATTGATACTGAGCACCCAATCTTGTTTTTTGCCTGCAGCCTCATGATGGCCTCCCATAGTACAATATCCTCCATTACTTTTTATGGCTACACAACCCTGTGCATTTGCGTTGTAATTAATAGTAATAAAAACAAAAAATGAAATAAAAAATTTATTCATATCAGAAATCGTTTGATAATTTAAATATTATTAAAATTTATAACTTTTAAAAAACTATTTCTCCAGCTTTAGTTTATCAATTACAAAAATAGCGACTTTTTTTCCAAAATCCGAACTTACCAAACAACTAGGATGAAAATGAATACCCCCATAAAATCTTGCCAGGTTGTTCTCCTGTGCTGCATTTCTAAATGATTTAAAAGTGCGGTTGGCAATACCAAATTCAAGCTCACTGCTATCGATGTAATTAAAATTATCCCCATACATTTTTGTAAGTGCTTCTGCTGCTGCAGAAGATACTGTACTATGCCCACAGGTATATTCCGGAAAAGGGGGTGTTTGTAAATAAGGTCTCCACTCCTGATCGATATATTTATTTATTACAGTTTCGGGCCTAACCATATTGCTTCTGAATTTTTCATCCCAGCATTGAATGAAGGCATCAAACATACAGATAGAGGTTAGTGTGTAAGCGGCTACTGTTTTTCTAAAACTTGCCTTGGCTTTTTGAGATGCAATGCCTACAATATTCATCCAGTGGCCAGGAGGTGAAAATTTTTTGGTAACAAATTGAACATGCCCAACTACATTTAATTTTCCACCCAGATCATCCCAGAATTCAGCTATATGTTTTTGCTCTGCCGTTAAACTATCTACTGCATTTTTAACAGCTATAACCTGCTTATAATATTCGCTGTTTTTATTTATAACATCAAATTTAATAGGCCGGGGGGTAATAAATTGATTGGCACTGTCCATTGCAATAGTTCGTATTTCATTCCAATGTGGCTCCAAAGCACTTGCATAAGCAGGAGGCGTGGGTACCCAACGCCCCGGTGAATCAAGTACTGTATAACGGGATGCACTACGTGTTTGTGCATAGTAATCTTTTTTACTCCAGGCTAATATTGCTGTAGAAATTTCATCGGCAAATTCAACAGAATTGTTCAACATTGCAGAAGGCATTGCAGTATTTTTTGCAAATTTTTTTAAACTGTCCACATAGTCCTTCATACTTCCTTCGGGAAATGTAACGGCTTCTCCAACTTTACAAAACGCAAGTAACGATGCAAACTCAAAATCTATTTTCTTTGCTGTATCAGATTTAGGTAGTTCAGTAAGTCCATTAATTTGCCCAGCTAATGAATTATACTCATTTGGATACCCTGCTGCAATACATTCATACGCTGCAATATTTGCATAGGTATAATTTCTTGATGCTACTATTGGTGCAAATCCAACAAATTTTACAACTTCATTCAATTCCTTTACCGTTTTGCTGTAAGAGAATGCTTCGGTGAAATAAGTTTTTTCTACAGGTTTATTTTTACAACCAGCTATCAACATTAATGCTGTTATCAGTATAAATGAAAATTTCATAAAATAAAATTACATATTTATAAGCAGATTAAAATTGACTAAGACAAATTGCTTTAAAATTCGGACAATTGCAATTTTTAAAATACCTTAGCTTTTTATTTAAGAATTTAAAATATTTAACATGAGCGTTCAATGGACCGGGGTTATTCCTGCACTTACAACTAAATTTACCCCCACTGATGAATTAGATCTTTCACTTTTTGAAAAAAATTTAAACGTACAATTAGCCGCCGGGGTAAATGGAATTATTTTAGGCGGAACTTTAGGTGAAGCAAGCGTATTATCAACAATAGAAAAAGAAACCCTTATAAAATTTGCTGTGGATAAATGTGCCGGAAGAGTTCCGGTAATATTAAATATTGCAGAAGGTGCTACCAAAGAAGCTCTACAACAGGCTAAATATGCAAAAGAATGGGGTGCAAAAGGTATAATGGCTTTACCACCCATGCGTTATAAAACCGACCACAGGGAAACAGTTACTTATTTTAAAACCATTGCAGATTCTACCGATTTACCAATAATGATTTATAATAACCCGGTGGATTATAAAACAGAAGTAACGATGGACATGTTTGCCGAATTAGCTGCATGTAAAAATATTCAGGCTGTAAAAGAAAGTACAAGGGATGTAACCAATGTAACAAGAATGATTAACCGCTTTGGAGACCGCTTTAAAATATTATGCGGTGTAGATACATTAGCCATGGAAGAACTTTGCCTGGGTGCTGATGGCTGGGTTGCAGGCCTTGTTTGTGCTTTTCCTGCTGAAACTGTAGCCATTTATAAATTGGTAAAAGCCGGGCAAATTGCAGAAGCAACCAAAATTTACAGATGGTTTATGCCATTACTGGAACTTGATATTCATGCCAAATTGGTACAGTATATTAAACTGGCAGAAGAACAGGCCGGTATTGGATCTGAAAGTGTAAGAGCACCAAGATTAACTTTAATTGGTACTGAAAGAGAACAGGTTTTAAAAATAATTAACGACGGTATAGCTTCAAGGCCGCATTTGCCTAAGTGATACCCATTGTTAATTAAATTTAAGTTACGGCAGATAATTGTGGCTTATTTTTTTGAAGTACAAGCCAAATAGTTACAAAGGTTGAAATTACAAAATATTCAAGTAGTACATAACTTATTGAATCAGAAAATTTGTTTGCGCCAAACCAATCGCCAGTATAAAAAATAATTGCTATACCTGTTAAGTTTTTACCAATTTCCCATACAAGGGCATATTTATTTCCATCCATTAATTCTGTAAAAGCATATACAAACAAAAAGATAAATGCCCCGTAAATAAAAATGCCCGGGGTTCCAATCAGAGCAATATTTGCAAAAAGATAACTAACCAGTAATAATAATACCACCAATTGTATCCAAACCCAAACTAATAAAGGTTTAGGTTCTGGGGTTGCATATTTTTGAAAATGATAGACATCTTCAATTTTATACAGTGGATATTTTTTTTCAACATCAGCTGGTCTCCATCCGGTAGGCATAAACCATATTCTAAATTTATCTTTCCAACTATTGGTGCGCCAGGCATCTTTAATCAACATACCTAAATACATAAAATTTATTTTAATTGGGTTCCATGTTTTAACAGGGCGGGTAATGCCATAAACCGGGGGTACATCCTTTAATTCTGCCTGAAAAGTGCCAAATATTTTGTCCCAAAATATAAAAATTTGCCCCATATTTTTATCAATATATTCCTTATTAATAGCATGATGCACCCGATGATGAGAAGGCGTAACAATAATTTTTTCTAAAAACCCCATTTTACCAATATGCCGGGTATGATACCAAAACTGTGCAAACAAATGAAGCGGTGCAACAATTTGGATTACTTCTTTTGGCACACCTAAAATTGCTGCAGGCAACAATAAAATTATAAATAATCTAAAAAATACAGAGATACTTTGTCTTAATGCACAGGCTAAATTAAATTCCTCGCTGCTGTGGTGAATGATATGGCTATTCCAGAAAAAATTTACTTTATGATCAATAAAATGTACAACATATCCTGCAAAATCCAGCACAATGAATGCTACTACATAAGTAAGCCAGTTTAATTTTATATACGTAACAGATAAATGTTCAACAAGCCATTGATAAGATATAATAGCAATACTTAAACCCAAAACATCTTTTGTAACATTAGTAACTCCCGAACTTAAACTGGAAATCATATCCATATTTCGTACAGTATCATTTCCTTTGCGCCAGCCGTACCACTTTTCAAATAATACCAGTAGCAAAAATGCCGGCATTGCAATAAGTAAAATTTTTCCGTATTGTTCCATATAGCAAGAAAGTTTAATTAAGTTGCACTACAAATTTAATAAACTTAAATGAGGAAAACATTTAATTGCATTGATGCCCACACTTGTGGCAATCCTGTTCGCCTGGTTAAAGAAGGTGGGCCTTTGTTAAAAGGCAATAATATGAGCGAAAAACGACAGCATTTTTTAAAAGAATATGACTGGATGAGAAAAGGATTAATGTACGAACCTCGTGGCCATGATATGATGAGTGGCAGTATTTTATATCCGCCTCATGATCCACAAAATGATGTAGCTGTTTTATTTATTGAAACCAGTGGTTGCCTGCCTATGTGTGGCCATGGCACAATTGGAACAATAACAATTGCCATTGAAGAAGGATTAATACAACCAAAGCAAAAAGGTATAGTAAAAATGGAAGCTCCTGCAGGGCTTGTAAACATTAGCTATAAAGAAGAAAATGGAAAAGTAATATCAGTAAAACTTACTAATGTTCCTTCTTATTTAGCGGCAACAGATTTAATCGTTGATTGCCCCGAATTGGGTGAGTTGGTAATTGACGTAAGTTATGGTGGTAATTTTTATGCCATTGTTGATGAACAGAAAAATTTTAAAGGCTTAGAAAATTATACAGCGGATAAATTAATCAGTTGGTCAAGAGAATTAAGAAAACGTATTAACGAAAAATATGAGTTTGTACACCCGGAAAATGAAACCATAAAGGGATGCAGTCATATTTTGTGGACAGGTGCAGTATTGGATAAAACATCAACTGCAAGAAATGCTGTTTTTTATGGCGACAAAGCCATTGACCGCAGTCCTTGCGGTACAGGTACCTCTGCACGTATGGCGCAGTGGTATGCAAAAGGAAAATTAAAAGCAGGTGATAAATTTATTCATGAAAGTATCATTGGCAGTAAATTTATTGGAACAATAGAGGAAGAATTAATGGTTGCAGGTAAAGCTGCCATTCGCCCCGGTATAGAGGGCTGGGCTAAAATTTATGGCTACAATACTATAACTATCGACACGGAGGATGATCCTTATGCTTTGGGGTTTCAGGTATTATAAAAATATTCGCATTATCAGTTAGTAATGATGGAAGGAAATGTAAAAGATTATTACGAAGTTTGATATTTATATTTTCCTTACTTTTTTTAAAACGGTGGGGTATTTGTAAAATTATATGACCATTTTTAAAAATAAAAAAATGTTTATGAAAAAAAATATTTTATTTGTTACAATTTTTTTTCAATCTACTTTATTGTTTTCGCAAACAACAATTGAAAAAATAGAATTTGTAAATTTTTCTAAAGTAAATATCACCGACAATTTCTGGAAACCAAAAATTGACAAGGTTGCAACAGTAACAATCCCGGTATGTATTGATCAAACTGAGGTAAAAACACCCCGTATAAAAAACTTTGAAAAAGTTGCCCGTAATAAAGGCGAAAAACATGAAGGTATTTTTTATGATGACAGCGATGTGTTTAAAGCTCTGGAAGCAATTGCCTACTCATTAAAAACCCACCCCAATAAATTACTGGAGGCAAAAGCAGATGAATGGATTGATAAAATTGCATCTGCTCAGCAACCCGATGGATATCTAAATACATTTTATACTTTGAACGAGCCGCAAAACAGGTATACCGATATG
Organism: Ferruginibacter sp.; assembly: GCA_043755395.1. Taxonomy (GTDB): domain Bacteria; phylum Bacteroidota; class Bacteroidia; order Chitinophagales; family Chitinophagaceae; genus Ferruginibacter. Next base: position 917 of record JAYUTC010000279.1, on the reverse strand, counting down.
AGTATGCATGAGGATTATAATGCCGGACACATGATTGAGGCTGCAGTAGCATACTATAATGCAACAGGTAAAAGAAAATTTTTAGATGTGACAATTAAATGGGCCAATCATTTTGACTCTATATTTGGTCCTTCAAAAAAACATTGGGTAACCGGTCATGAAGAACTGGAACTGGCATTGGTAAAATTGTATAAAACAACCAATGATAAAAAATATCTGCTCTTAGCTAATTGGCTATTAGAGGAAAGAGGGCATGGTTTTGCAAAGGGCTATACCTGGACCGATTGGAAAGACACCGCATATGCACAAGATTTAAAACCATTAAAAGAACAAACAGAAATTACCGGGCACGCCGTACGGGCAATGTATTTATACTCTGGTGCTGCAGATGTTGCTGCTCTTACCAACAATAACGATTATATAAATGCAATGAAAAAAGTATGGGAAGATGTTGTGTTTAGAAACATGTATGTTACAGGGGGTATTGGCAGCAGTGGTGGAAATGAGGGTTTTAGTAATGATTATGATTTACCAAATGAAAATGCCTATTGCGAAACCTGTGCAAGCGTAGGAATGGTTTTTTGGAACCAGCGGATGAATGCGCTCACCGGTGAAAGTATGTACATGGATGTGCTGGAAAAAAGTTTATATAATGCGGCATTGGATGGTTTGTCACTTGATGGCGATCGATTTTTTTATGGAAACCCACTGGCTTCTAATGGCAGGCATAGCCGAAGAGAATGGTTTGGTACCGCCTGTTGCCCTGCAAACATTGCAAGATTGATTGCATCGCTGGGTAACTACATTTATTCTGAAAGCAAAGATGGTGTTTGGATAAATTTATTTGTTGGCAGTAATACATCTATTAGTTTACCAAATGGCACTATTGATTTGAAAATGCAAACTAACTATCCCTG
>JAYUTC010000278.1:0-3706 GCA_043755395.1 Ferruginibacter sp. | reverse complement strand
AAGAGTGGAGAAATTTTTAAGCATTGTCAAACTTTAAAAGCTTGGCAATGCTGTGCTAAATACAATATTATTTTATTCCAATATTTTTTATGTATTACTTTCTAAACCGTATATCTTTATTTTATAAATTATTCAAATATTCTTATATTAGTTATCTAAAAGTATATATTATGAAAATGACTAAAATCGTTGTACCTGTATTTGCTGTTGTTCTATTTTTCTCATTATTCTTGTCTTGCAGAAAAGACCCTGCTCCAACTCCAGCAACTACATATCCTGTGCAGGGTTTATGGATTGGAACTTATTTATCTGACCAGTATCCTGCATTGGCTCCGCAATATTACAGTTTCATAATCAAACCAGATGGCACAATGGTCTGTGAAGCAAGAACTGAAGCTAATGCCAACCAAAATCTTTCTAAAGGAACATGGACTTTAACTGGTAACGCATTTAGTTGCACTTATACTAATATTTGGGGAAGTGGGCCTGCTTCATATATAGGATTGAGCCAAAGTGCAAATGCTACTTTTGACAATACTGGTAAATTAACTTCAGGAACTTTCAGAAACGTAACGACTACAGGTTCGGGCACATTTACAATGACAAGAGTAAACTAAAGAAATTGATAGGATTAATTATTATTAAAACGCTTCCCAAATAGGAAGCGTTTTATGTTAATTACATCCCACATAAAAGTTTTGGATAAAACAGTAAAAAAAACTCTTAATGAAAGAATAAACTTACTAAAAACATTAACAGGATAAATTCCTGTTTTAAAAATATCCAAGGCGGCATTTACTGATGCTGTTAATCCGACAAAATTTCTAGTAAAGAAATTATTAGCCCCCATATTTTTATTCATTTCAACTACATCAGTGGACATACCGCCAGCAGTAATATGCATAAATGTGTTTTCAATAACTTTAACCTTACCCCTAAAAATTAATGCTGCCAGGTAAAGCCAGTCGGATCCAATTTTATTTTGCAAAGGAATTTGTTTACTTAAAGAAGTTTTTCTAAGGCTATAGTAGTAACCATTTAATTTTACATTTTGATAATAAGTAAGCACCCGCTTCATGGGGCTACTCCATTCGCTGGAAACCATTTTCACTTTTTCAATTAACTCGCCCGTTTGTTTATGATAAGCGCATTCTCCACAAGCAAGAGAATAATTTGGATTATTGATTAGAAATGAAAAACACTGCTCAATGTAATTTACATCAAGCCAGTCGTCATCTGCCAGAAACATAAAATACTCCCCGGTTGCTTGCGAAAGCACATATTTGAAATGCTCAATAACGGGTATAGGATTTTCCTGATAATAGTATTTAATCCTTGAATCTTGTAAACTATATCGCTTAACCAATTCTTCCACTTTTGCATTGGGTGAGCAATTATTTGAAACAATAATTTCAATATTTGCATATGTTTGGGATAACACTGCATTTAAAGCCCTTTCTAATTCCACCGGTCTGTTGTAAACAGGCATCCCTATAGTTATAAGCATATTCAAAAGTTAAATTATATCGCTGAAAAAAGACTGTGCGTAGGAGTTGGATGTTTCTTTGTATACTATTTTTCCTTCCTCATTTCTGAAAACAACATGATTAGCTTCAATATTTTTATCAATTACAGAAGTATAACTTGAAATGGTTACCAATTTTCCAACATTACAATTACCAATTAAACTGGAATGTGCCGTTAATGCAACTCCCTTTTGCAATATGGGATATTTAGAATTATTCATGCCAATTGTACAGCCCTGCAAAACCACAAAATAATCGCTATAAGAGGCTTTGCCCAGCATAGTACCGGCTCCATGAAAAACTAAAAATATATCAGGAAGATTAGTATTAAACATACAATCGAAAGAGTGTAATACCTTATTCAGATAATAAAGTTTGTTACAAAGATTTGCGTTTTGCTTTTCTTTAAAAATAATGTTTGACAGGTGCCATATATACATTACATAATGATCGCTGTGCAAATGATTAAATATTGCTTCAGTACCATTGTAATAATTTTTAAGGATAACTTTTTTATAACAATTTTCTAATTTATCCAGAGATAATTTTATACAATTTTTATACCCATTTAAATCAACTGTTTCCTTATCAGGAAAAAAATAATTTAATTGCCCCGAAGTATACTTAGCCAATTCGTCAATTGATAAAGAAGTTATCATAAAAAGTATTTTACTCGTATAAATTTATATGTACCATTGCCTCCTTTACAAACTATTTTATTACCCCTTAAATTATAAGACTTTTATATTTACCTCAATATTAATCTGCGCTACCTGTTCTTTTATTTCAGCAGCATAATTTTCATTCATTATCAAAATATTTTCTACAGGTTGCTGTAATAATATTTCAGGGCCATATATTTTATGCCCGGTACCGGCAATAAACTTATTTTGCTTGGCTGGGTTTATATCAATTACATATTGCACTGCTTTTCTTTCTTTATCAAGAAGGTTTAAAAATGTAGAACCCTTTGCCCCAGCTCCCCAAACTGCAAATGAGCCGGCGTTGGTAAGCATGGTTTTATACTCTTGTAATTTATGGGCAAAAGAAGAGGTATCAAATTTGGTAAATTGCAAGTTTGACGGAATCGTTTCTTTTATTTTACTCAAATCGGCCCAAAGATAAATATACTGTCCTCCAAAAAAATTACCTGTTACAGCATCATAAAACATGCTGCCCAAACTCCGCTCAGTAAAATAATTACAATGTTCATAAAAGATATCCCAAAAAGCCTTTTTATTTACTATCCAGTCAAATGTGGGTACCTCAACAAATAAAAACCCTTTGTAATCATTTGCTTTAGCTATAGTATGTAAAAAAGAAAATGGTTTTGTAATATGCTCCAGTGTATGTCGCATAATTATTACATCTGCCGCTATTCCCTTTTGGGTTTCATCAAAATATTCTTTTCTTATTCTTTCATTATGGCCTTCATAGGTTGGGTCAAATCCCCAGCAATCAATTCCCTCACTTAACATCATATCAAAAAATACACCTTTGCCACACCCTACTTCCACTACTTTTTTATTTTTAATACCAAACCCTTTTAATAACTGCAAAACATAAGTGAGGTGCTTTTGAAAAATTCCAGAATTCGCCTGTTCGTTTTGATAGTGAACATCATAATTCATTTTACCCTGTTTAAAGGAATTATTAAAAACAAAACCTGAAACCAGTGATTGCACCAATTCCACCTCAGCATTTTCAGCCATTACTGCCATCTCAAAAGACGGATATACTTTATTTTGAAATACAGGAACATTGGTTTGTTGAAATACAAGCGACAGGTTATTGGCTGTATTTTCGGAAAAGTTATCTTTTATGATCATAATCTGTTAATAATACCTTTCAATTTCCCATTATCACCCCAAAAACTCATGGGCTCATAATCTGCATAGGGATAATATCCAAGGTTAAGAGAAATATTTTTATTTTTTTCTTTTAAATAATTTTCAACAAAAACCTTTACTGTAATTCCTTTGCCACTGCTGCAATTAATAATATCTGTAACATTTTGCTGCAAAGCTATCTTCACTATATTCTCTGCCACTTTTTCCACTGGCAAATAATCTCTTACCTGCTCTCCTCCGCTCATATTAAAACTGGCTTCACCATTTTGCAAAGCCCTGTCTAACTGCGAAAGTAAGGAATTTGGATTTTGCCCTGAACCGTACATATAA
>JAYUTC010000277.1:0-3711 GCA_043755395.1 Ferruginibacter sp. | reverse complement strand
TGTCTATTCCTTTTATTTGAAGAGATACAACTTCATTTGTTTGTATGGCATTAATTTTTTTGCGGTTTGCAAAATCTGCTTCCGGCACACCAAACCCTTCCCGAAAAGAAGTGGTATCAATCCCTAATTTTTTAATGCGTTTATAATAAGCATTCCGGTAAGAATTAATTAATAAAGTATCTGAAAAACCTATTTGTTTAAGTACCAGGTCAGGACGATTATATTTAACATCAAGCTGTTCAAAACTAATCAGTTTTAAATCCTGTGCTACATAATGAAGAAGTTTAGATGCGTTAGGCGTACTTTGATAATAGCCAGTGGGCATTTGAACAATATAATCGTTGGTATCAATATAAATAAATGTAAAAATGAATCTCTTTTTTTCTATATCATATAACCGGATAGTATTATTATTAAGTGTAAATAAAAGCTGCTTTTTATCAGGGCTGAAAACAATCATTCGTATCAGTTCATCTAAACGGTTGTTTACAATTGCATCGGCTCCATCATAAACAGTAAAAATATCTACCCCCCAATTTACCTGCCAGTCAGCACGCCATTGCAGCCTGTTAATATCATCTGTTGTAAGTACAGGATTTATAACATTAACACTATCCGGGTTAACCAAAAAGGGTCTTACGGGTTTTATATAAGTAGAATCTTCTGCAGTATATTCAGGATCGGTTGTTAATGAGAAATTTTTTAAATCCAGTATTTTTTTAGAATGGTTTGAATAAAAAATAATTTTTGAACCATCCTTATTAAATCGGGCATCATCAACATTATTGGTTTTACCTTTCAATACAACATTCTGTTCCCCGGTAACAGCATCCCATACATCCGATGTTTGATCTGCCGAAGTAGTAACAATTTTTTTACCGGTTGGGCTGAAACTGCAATCAATTAAATAATCCGTATGACCCCTAAGGGTAAAGATAAGTTCCCCGTTTTTGGCATTCCATATTTTGGCAGTGCTATCCATAGAGGCCGTAATGATTTTTTCTCCGTCGGCACTAAACCGGGCCGAAGTAATAAACCCTTTATGTCCCTCTAAAGAAAATAGTATTTTGCCGGATGCAGCATCCCTTATTTTAACAGAATTATCCTTTGAAGCGGTAATCATTTTTTTCCCGTCAGGGCTTAAAAAAGACGCAGCATTAAAATCGGTATTAAATTGAACCAGGCTGTCAAGTTTATAAAGAAATTTACCAGTACGTACATCCCAAACTTTTATTACGTCGCAATAACTAAGTAACATATCTCCTAAAGTTGAATTTATTTCTTCAGTATAATTTTTATAGGATGAATCATTTTTCAGCTGAGGGCTTGAAACGATTAATTGAATAAGTAACTTTCCATCGTGGCTAAACATAGTCCATTGTTGAAGAGCTGGGGAGGTGCTATCCTGCTCAACAATTACATCTTTTTCAAAATTCTCCAATTCATAGAATGGATATCCAGTTGTTGCATTCAGCATTTTTGCTGAAATATTTTCTGTAACCAGTAGTACACTTTTACTATCAGGAGTGTATAGCATCGATTCAATTTTGTCAGCTTGTTTTTTTGTTATTAACGGTCTGGCATTGTAGGCGTCCCAGATTTTTAATGTGCTATCCTCAGAAGCAGTAATAATTCTTTTGCCATCCGGGCTGTACAAAGCTTTGTAAATACTGCCCTTATGTCCTTTTAAAACTAAAACAGGTTTTGTTGATTCTGTATTATAGATGGTTGCTGTATTCTCAGCATCAAATAACAAAAGTCTTTTACCATCCGGGCTAAAATGTTTCAAAATATCTATACTAGGTACATCCAGGTGACCGTATAACCAATGCCACAATTCTTTTCCGGAACTTATTTCAACAATTTTAGTATCAACTCTCCCAAACGTAAGTACAATTTTTTTACCATCCGGGCTAAACCGGGCAGCTGTATTAGAACCCCTTGAAGCATCTCCACTTTCTTTAAAATCCATCAGCAATTTTCCGGATTCAGATTCCCAAAGTTTTGCAGTACCATCAGCAGACAGGGTTAAAATTTTTTCCTCATCCGGGCTGAATTCAGCTTTAAGTACCTGTTTTGTATGGCCAACCGGCAACACCAGCCTGGGTTGCTGAGCCAAGCTTAAATTATGTAATGATGCCAAACAACAAATGCAAACAGTTAAAACAAATTTATTTTTCAAGAGAAATACTTTTTTATAAGATATACATTTTATGGCGGCTTGCAAAAAATATAGTAACATTAATTGTGTTGAAATTAAACTTTATGCAGCTTAAATTTAAAAAAAAGGATTTTAGTATACTTTGAGATGTATGCATTGTATAAATCAAATTAACTTTTCTGTAATTAGTTTTACAATATCCATGATGGGAAACTAAAAACAGGTAAACAACCTGATTTTACTCATTACAGGTACCACTGCAGGAATAATTAAGTGTTCAAAAAAATGAACACTTTTCTTTTCTACTGTAAGTATAGAAAAATCTTTTACTTTTATTCTCCGGATTATTCACCAACTAATATTTCAGTTTCATTTATCAGCAGCACTTTAAAAGAATTTAATTATGAAATTTAAAACGGTTTTATTTTGCAGTACACTTTTATTTTCAGCTTCCGTTCTTCAGGCGCAGAAAAATGATACTCCTGAAAAGATCAACAGTAAAACTTTTAATCCGGCTACCTTATTATGGTATACATCTCCAGCTAAAAAATGGGATGAAGCTACTCCTGTTGGTAATGGCAGGTTAGGGGCAATGGTTTTTGGAAAAAATAGTGAAGAACGTATTCAGTTAAACGAAGAAACCTATTGGACAGGTGGCCCCTATTCAACCGTAGTAAAAGGAGGGGCAAAGGTTTTACCCGAAATACAAAAACTGGTATTTGATGAAAAATATTTAGCCGCTCATAATTTATTTGGCCGCAATTTAATGGGATACCCGGTGGAGCAAATGAAATACCAGGGCCTGGCCAACCTGCATTTATTTTTTAAAAATCAGGATACTATCACAGCTTATAAACGATGGCTTAATTTGGAAAATGGAATTTCCAGTGTTAGCTATCAGGCCAACGGTATTACTTATCAACGGGATGTGTTTGCATCTGCACCAGATCAGGTAATTGTAGTACGTTTAACAGCAGATAAACCGGGCAGCATTTCATTTGTTGCAAATTTGCGTGGGGTAAGAAACCAAACACACTCTAATTATGCAACAGACTATTTTAGAATGGATCCATATGGTGATGATGGACTGGTGCTAACCGGAAAATCGGCTGATTATATGGGTATTGAAGGAAAATTAAAATACGAAGCCCGGATAAAAGCCATACCGGAAGGCGGCACAATAAAAACCGATGGGGTTAATTTAATTATTGAAAAAGCAAATGCTGTTACTCTCTATTTTGCTGCGGCAACCAATTTTGTAAATTACAAAAACGTTAGTGCTAATCAGCATCAGAGAGTAGATGATTATTTAAAAGGAATTGCAAACAAAACATATAGTACCATTTTTGAATCAGCAGTAGTTGATTATAAAAAATATTTTGACCGGGTAACATTAAAATTAGCCGATACCGAAAATTCTTTTCTTCCTACTGCCGAAAGAATGCAAAAAATACAAACAAGCCCCGACCCCTCATTGGCAGCACTTAGCTATAATTTTGGCAGGTATTTAATGATTGGTTCTTCCAGGCAGGGAACTGAGCCCGCCAACC
>JAYUTC010000276.1:0-3716 GCA_043755395.1 Ferruginibacter sp. | reverse complement strand
ACAGTAACTAATTTCCCGGTGAATGGTTCCAGGTTTAGATTCTTCAGTGCTTCCCGAAAATCTTTTTCTTTTAAGATAAGGCCCATAAAGAGGTAATCTTTCAGATCAAATACAACAATATTTTCTTTTGGATAATAATCCTCCAGGTTAATGGTTACTAATGCACTTTCGGTAACCTTATTTATTAATATATCATTCATACTGCAAATTTATCGATTATTAAAATAACGACAGGTGCTGCCTATTTCGATAATTGGAATTATTAATATCCTGGTTGAGGTCTCTTGTTAAAATTAAAACAGCCGAACGGTTGGTTCGGCTGTTTCAAAAATTTTGATGTTGATTAGAAAATTTTACTTCTCTTATCTTTTATGGATGCCAACTTTTTTAATGAATCAAACCAGCCATAGCTCATTTGCTGTGTTATTGTTCTGGCCCTGTCTTGTGATTGTTTTTCTGCTACGTCAGCAGCATCTGCAGGTTTGGTTCCTATACTATTTACTTTAATTACATATACCCCATTGTTTCCGGCAATTGGTTCTGATACCTTTGCCTGATAAGCTTTGTTAAATGCCGCACCAATTAATTTGGGTTCCTGGCCAATTCCATTAATGATAGTTGCTGTAAAGGTAAGCGAAGAGTCTGCCCCTGCAGTACCAACCTGTACATTGTATGCTGCCGCAGCTGATTCTAGGGTAGGTGTAGCAGTAAGTTTTGCTTTGATTTGTTCGGCTTTTTTAATATTTCTAACGGTTTGTTCTACTGTTGGTCTTACCGTTTTTGCATCTGGCAAACCTTCTGGTTGAACTTTTCCAACTACTGCCACTACAAATTGCTCATCTACACTAAATGGTTCACTTACATCTCCTTCTTTTGCTTCAAAAGCCCATTTAATTACCTGTCTTGCATCTTGCAAAGCACCCAGCTGATAATCATTTTCTTTAATTAGGTTAGGTGCATCTATTTTTTGCAAACCGTTCTTGGCAATGTATGCTTCTAATGCTTTTGCATTTCTTGCTTCTGCAGAAAGTTTACTGGCATTCACACTTGCTGTGTTTATAGTTTCTTCACTGGGAACAATTTCTTTAGTCAGGTAAGCAATTTTATGTGCTGGTGAAGGATTTTTCTTTTCCAGGATTTCAATATAATGCCATCCGAAAGATGTCTTTACAACTTTTTTTGTTTCACCATTTTCATTTAAAAGGAAACTACCGAATTCTGGGGCAAATTGCTGTTTATTTTGCATGGTTGCCAAATCAAAAGTCATTACTCCTTTATCCTGATGAGCAGCCTGGTCAGTTGAATATTTTGATTCAAGTTCATCAAAATTTGCACCTCCTTTAATTGCCAGTTCTAAACTATCAATTCTATTTTTTGCAATACTGTCTGATAATGTTGGCTGACCAGTTTGCCTGTCTGTAGTTCCAATTAATATATGCCTGCATTTTATAGAATCAGGCAATAGCTTAGTACTTACCATTTTTGCCAGTTCAAAATACTTTCCATCCAAATAAGGTCCGTAAACAGTTCCAACCGGCAAAACAGCAATAGAATCTTTTTGCGCCATGGTTAATTTAGACTTCAATATATAGGTATCATCAAAATCTTTTACACTCATGTTTCTTGAAACAAAAACTTTAGCGTTGCTATCTGAAATAAATGCACTCCTCAAAGATGCTACTGATTCTAATGTTTTTGCTGTGTCGGCCGCAGAAGGGTTTGCATTGAAAGCAACATAAGAAATCTGCCTTCCGCCTTCCTGAGTATATTGCGCCTTGCGCTTACTTATATAATCAGTTATATCCTGGTCAGATACTTTTATAGTACTGTCGTTAATTACATTATAAGGTACAGCAACATAAGAAATATTAGAAAATGCTTTTCCATCAACTGTTTCTTTCTCTTTCATCCAGGTAGGATAATATCCACTGGCTGCAATAAGACCGCTGTATTTTGCATACTGAGCCTGTATTTTTATTGGCTCCACTACCTGGCTTTCTATAGCATCTCTTTGCTCACCCTTAAATTTTTTGGCTGATTGCCACCATTGCTGAACCTTGGCAATATCATATACACCGGTTGTTTTATCGGTAAAAGCCTGTTTTAAACTTTGGGGAGCGTCATTGCTAAAAATGATGCTACTTAATTCTTTGGGAGAAAAAATTAGTCCTAGTTTTTCAAACTCAGCACCTAAAACTTTTTCTGCAACCAACTGATCCCACGCACTCTGACGTAACATGTATACCTGCGAACCGGAAATACGTCCGCCATATTGGTCTTCAATTTGTTTGATTTTATCCTGGAATTCTTTACTGTCAATAGAGGCTCCGTTAATTTCTCCAATTGAAGAAGCTCCTGATCCTGACATACGGTTTGATCCGAGGTTGGCATCCATTAATATAAAACCAATTAAACTGAGGGCAATAACAGCAATTACAATTGCTGCACCTTTGTCACGAATTTTCTGTATGATCTGCATTTGTTAGATAATTAAAATGGACGGCAAAAATAGGGTAAAAAACCATATTTATCCCCAAAAAATAAACACTTCAAATTAGCTGTAAATCAGCATGTCAGGCTTTTATAGTTATTAGGTGTTATTATTATATACTATGTTACGCTCAAATTATTATTAAATATCATAATTTGAGCAGGATCAATAATTTTATAAAGTAAAAATTATAGTGGTTTTATTTATTTAGAAAATTTGAAATAAGGATATTAACACCTGTTGTTAATTATCTCGTTTTACTGTTAATAACCTATACTTTTAATTTTGAGAACGGTGGATAGTTGGATAAGAAATGTTTGAGAGGATGTTAATTTTTTATTAGGTTGTTAAGAGTTGATACTTTATAAGGTGTTAGCTTAACATTGATAAATTTCTATAGTTGCTTTTTATTTTCCTCATGAATTTTTACCAACAGCTGTTAGGAATATTTAATTGTTTATATGAACAGGCTGTATCATTAACAGTATCATGGTAAATATTCTGCAAACTAATAATGTTAATTAAATGTGGATGACGGTGTATAATATGAATATTTTAACTTTACAAAAATTTAGAAAATTATATTTCCACAAATTCACATCCCTAGTAATAATAGGTTTATCTAAATAAAAGAATTATTAAAAACTATTATGACAGATATTAACATTGCAAAATCAAAAATTGATAGTGTGGGCTTTCTGGATATTGACATTGATCCGTCAATTGATTTGTTTGCAGAAATCGAGCGCCTGAAAAAAGAAAAGAACGCTATCATTTTAGCACATTACTACCAGGAGCCAGATATTCAGGATGTAGCAGATTTTATTGGAGACAGCCTTGGCTTAGCTCAGCAAGCTGAGAAAACACAAGCTGATATTATTGTTTTTGCTGGTGTGCATTTTATGGCAGAAACTGCCAAAATATTAAACCCCACTAAAAAAGTTTTGTTACCAGATCTAAAGGCCGGTTGTTCTTTAAGTGACAGTGCACCGCCTGAATTATTTAAAAAATTTAAGGATAAATATCCGGATCATATTGTTATTACTTATATCAATTGTTCCGCAGGTATGAAAGCATTGAGTGATATTATCTGCACCAGCAGCAATGCAGAAAAGATCATTGAAAGTTTACCAAAGGATCAAAAGATTATTTTTGCACCAGATAAAAATTTAGGAGCTTACCTTAATAAAAAAACAGGAAGAAATATGTTGTTGTGGAATGGGTC
>JAYUTC010000275.1:0-3720 GCA_043755395.1 Ferruginibacter sp. | reverse complement strand
ACTCTGTACTGTACTAAAAAGCACAGTAACAAGAAGTATTAATTTTGATAATTTTATCATTGGTAATAATTTATATTGCAAATATATTAAAAAATAATTGGTATTTGTATACCGTTCATACATTCTTTTTGCAATACTTTAACGTTTGTAAAGAAAAAAAGTTACAAAAACTTGTATAGTTCTTTAAAAGGGGGTAATTTACAATAACTTATACACCATGAGTAAAAATCCTTACCGCCAGGACAGAGAGGAACTAAGAGAGTTATTACAACAATATAATAACCTCAAATCGGGCAAGGCTAACTCCTTTATCGAAGAAGATTCCTTTGACCGACTTATTGATTATTTTGATGAAAAGGAACAATTATCATTTGCATTAGAAGCATCAGAATATGCCATACAGCAATATCCTTATTCAGCCGCATTACTTTTAAGAAAAGCAGACTTATTAATTGCTTTAAAGCGTTACAAAGAGGCTTTGTATATTTTAGAGCAGGCTGAACTATTAGATAGTAAAGATTCCAACCTGTATATTTTAAAAACGGATGCCTATCTGGCGCTAGACAAACAGGAAAAAGCTGCAGCTGTTTTAGAGGCTGCTCTGGATGATTTTGAGGGTGAGGAAAAAATTGATTTATTGTTTGAATTAGCAGATGTTTATGATGATTATGAAAATTTTGAAAAAGTTTTCGATTGTCTGAAAATGATTTTAGAGCAGGATCCAAATAATGAGGAAGCATTATATAAAATTTGTTTTTGGACAGATTTTACAGGTAGAAATGAAGAAGGTATCAGGTTACATCAAAAAATTATTGACGAGTATCCTTTTAATGAGCTTGCATGGTTTAATATGGCTGCTGCCTATCAGGGTTTGAAATTATACGAAAAATCAATTGATGCCTATCAATATGCAGTAGCAATAGATGAAAAATTTGATTATGCATGGCGTAATATGGGAGACGCTTTCTTGAGGCTTCGAAAATATAAGGATGCAATTGAAGTGCTGGAAAAGGTTTTAGAACTAGCAAGGCCCGAAGATGTTATTTATGAAGCGATAGGGCATTGTTATGATAAAATGGGAAATTTTGCACAGGCCAGATTTAACTATAAAAAAGCAGCTCATTTAAATCATGCAGACACCCAATTGAATTATAAAATTGCCTGTACCTATATGAACGAAAGCAATTGGAATAGTGCTGTTAAAAACTTAGAGGTTGCCATGCGTACTCATCGGATGCAACCGGAATATAACCTTGCAATGGGACAGTGTTTTATGGAAATGGGAAAACTGGATGATGCTATTACTTATTTTGGAAATGTGGTAAGAGTGCGTCCTAAAAATTTAAACGGCTGGACTGAGTTGCTTAAATGCATGTATAAAGCTTCGTTATTTGATGAAGCTTTGGAGTATGTAATTTTTGCTTATGAACAAACAGATGGCAAAGCAATTTTTATTTTTTATAAAAGTGCTATTTTATTAGCCATGGGAAAATCAAAAGAAGCCATAATACAACTGGAACTGGGTATGCAACTAAATCCTAAACTGATCAAAAAACTTATAGAATTAAATCCGTCTATTTTACAAAACCAGCAGGTAGTGGATGTAATTGCCAGGTCTAAAAAGAAAAAATCTATCTGAATTTATCAAAACAATCAATTCATCTTGTTTTGATTATTGCCTATTGCCTATTTGTTTTTACCTTTGCACAACTTAAAATAACAAGCATGAATTTTAATCTTTCTCAAATTCCGGATAGGAATAAAAAACCCCGTGACCATGGTATTACAATGGTTATGGATAAAGGCTTAAGTGTTGAAGAAGCTAAAAACTTTATGAGTGTATCTCATCCCCATGTTGATATTGTGAAATTGGGATTTGGAACTTCTTATGTTACACCTGATTTAAAAGATAAACTGGAGGTATACCGCTCTTACGACATTCCGGTATACTTTGGTGGTACATTGTTTGAAGCTTTTTTAATAAGAAACCAATTTGATGATTATATAAATGTCTGTAAAGAATTTGGCATTTCGTATGTAGAAGTTAGTGATGGGTCAATAACAATACCACATGCAGAAAAATGTGGTTATATAGAAAAATTAACTAAACATTTTACTGTTTTAAGTGAGGTGGGAAGTAAAGATGCTGCACATATTATTCCGCCATATAAATGGATTGAGTTAATGAAAGCCGAGCTTGAAGCTGGATCTACATACGTAATTGCAGAAGCGAGGGAAGCAGGTAATGTAGGTATATACCGTGGTACCGGCGAAGTAAGAGAAGGGTTGGTGCAGGAAATACTTACACAAATACCCGAAGAAAAAATACTTTGGGAAGCACCACAAAAAGCACAGCAATTATACTTTTTAGAATTGATAGGCTGTAATGTAAACCTGGGTAACATTGCACCTACCGAAGTAATACCATTAGAAACAATGCGTATTGGATTACGGGGTGATACCTTTCATTTGTATTTAGATAAAAAAGAATCCTGATGAAAGTGTATGGTATCATAGGATATCCGCTTGGGCATTCGTTTTCAAAAAAATATTTTACCAACAAATTTTTTCAGGAGGGTATTGCCGATTGCAGTTATGAAACCTTTCCAATTAGTTCTATTGATACATTAAAAAGTATACTGGAACAAAACAGAAACCTTTGTGGATTAAATATCACCATTCCACATAAGCAACTAATACTTTCTTTACTTGATGATACTTCAAATCTTCCCTTGGGGTTAAATGCCTGCAATTGTATAAAAATTGAAAGCGGTAAACTTATTGGATACAATACTGATGTAATTGCTTTTGAGAATACACTTTTTCCACTTTTGAAAAACGAACATAAAAAAGCTATAATATTGGGAAATGGGGGAGCAGCAGAAGCAGTGAAATTTGTGTTACGTAAATTAAATATTGATTTTATAATTATAAGCAGAAAATTACATGGGGATTCGGATTTAACTTATGCTGATTTAAGTGAAAGTATAATTAAAGAAAACTTACTCATCATTAATACAACACCCTTGGGTACTTTTCCCAATATTGACGGATGTGCTGCAATTCCTTATACATATTTAACGCCAAAGCATATTTTGTATGATTTAGTTTATAATCCTGCTAAAACATTATTTCTGCAAAAAGGAGAGGAGCAGGGAGCTGCAATAAAAAATGGTTATGAAATGTTGGTTCTACAGGCGGAGGAAAGCTGGCGTATCTGGAATGAATTAGATTTATTAACTGTTTAATAAGATTGCTTTCAACTTTTCAGGGATTGCAATTACCTTTTTTATATCAAAATCATAACAAACCATTCCGGTTTTTGCTATTGCCAGCAAAATAATTATGTTATCTCTGTTTGTAGTTAACTGGTAGTACAATTCAAAACTTACTTTTGAAATATCACCGGTGTAAATTATTATTTCAATAGTATCGCCATAAAAAGATTCGTTTTTAAACTCCATCGCTAAATCTGCCAATATTAATCCTTTGCCTTCAATATTTAATTCAGTAAAGCCATACATCTGTAACCATTGCATTCTGGCTTCATGAATTATAGAAACAAATGAATCATTTCCTAAGTGATTACCGTAGTTAATATCTGTAATTCTTACCGGAACAGTAATTACAGCAATTTTGTTTTTTGGTATGTCTAATTTTACCCTTGCCATTTTTATTTAAAGATAAGTTTAATTAAAAAATAACAACTCCATTTAAAAG
>JAYUTC010000274.1:0-3737 GCA_043755395.1 Ferruginibacter sp. | reverse complement strand
TCTTTTTCTAAAACATAAAACTGCATAGGTACAATATTGCCTTCAACTGTTGTGTAGTTGCGACTAACAACTTTGTATTTGCCAATATTAAACAGAATACAATAATTACTAATGGTATACTTAGTTTTCCAGTGATAGGTTACTTTATTGTTTTTATTTTTAGAAATGCTTTGCAATAAACCTGGCCCGGCTACTACAAGCCCTTTAGGTACAGTAATGATAAGATCTACCCCTTCATTGGGCTCATCGCTAGGATGATCTTTGCACGGGTAATATATTTTACCACCTTCAAACTGGCAATTAATAGCTATCCATGGATTTCCGGCAGAATCAGATGTCCAGGTAAAACCTCCCTGCCATGGTGGCCTTACGGCAACGGGTGGAGTTCCACCATATTCAATTTTAATTTTTTGATTGCCTTTGTTAAAACCATCTTTAAACGTAATATAAATCTTATTATTTTTTTGAAAATAAAACATGCTTTTATTATTAACCGTTATGTTTCTAACATGGTACTGATCAATAAGATTTAATAAAATGGTATCCGTTTTTTGTAAAAGAATTAAATCAATTTCAGTATAACCATTAATTGATTTTGTATTAATATTGATATCTAGCGCAATTGTATAGTGCCTTATATCCATGATAGCCTGTAATGGGTGTAATTTACCCCCCGAACTTAATCGATTAATTTCTTTATCCTGCGCAACCACATCCATTAGGAAGGTAAGACTAATTAAAATGGAGAAGATCCTGGGGAAAGTTAATTTACAGTATAGGCCTATAATAAAATGTTTCATTTTAGTTTTATTTCAAATAAAAAGGTATACATCTTTTATTGATTAATCTAATTTAAAAACCTTTATAAAACAAATTAATATTTTACAATTTACCCCGATTTAAAAATTATCAATAAAAAGGGTAAAAAATAATTATGAAATATAAACAGTAAAATATATCTTTAACCCGACAGAACTATTTTTTAGATTTAGTTAAACATATGGAAGAGCTGTATGTTTAACACTATTTTCAATTCCCTATATACTTTTAATATATTTATTTGTTCATTAATCAATAAAAAATGAATACTACACCTTTAGTAAAAGCAGGTATACTAACAATTGTATTAGTAGCTGCAGCAGTATTAAGCTGGGAGTTTTATTTACGTAATAAAGGCTTTGAGACTTCTTTTTATGACGATCCTGCTTTATGGACGCATAAAAGGGATATGGTATATGAACCTGCTGACAAAGCCACGGTTTTCATTGGGTCTTCCCGCATTAAATTTGATTTGGATATTGACACCTGGCAAAATATCACGGGTGATCATGCCATACAATTAGCATGTGTTGGCAGTACCCCCATTCCCATTTTAGAGGATCTTGCCAATGATAAAAATTTTAAAGGAAGACTGGTTGTAGATGTTACAGAAGGATTGTTTTTTTCTACTGCACCGGGAAATTCAAGAAGGCCTGTGGAGAATATGAAATACTATAAAGACCGTACTCCCGCACAACGGGCAAGTTTTCATATTAATCACCTGCTGGAATCACAATTTGTTTTTTTAGATAAAGAATGGCATTCTTTAAATGAACAGTTGGAAAAACTACACGTACAAAACCGTCCGGGAGTATACAAATTTCCTGGTTTCCCATCAGATTTTGGCAGGGTAAAATTTAACAGGCAGGAATACATGACAGATAAATTTTCATCTGATACTACCTTGCAAAACATTGTAAAAAATATTTGGGTTGAATTTATAAAAGCAAGTAAAGAACCACCTGCCAGCGGCACAAAAATGGATTCAATATTAACTGCAGTAAAAACTGCTGTTGATAAAATAAAAGCAAGGGGAGGGCAGGTATTATTTGTAAGAACCCCATCCAGTGGGGGATTTAAGATGGGTGAATCAATGGGGTTTCCCCGGGAAAAATATTGGGACAGACTATTGGCCATTACAAATTGCCCGGGAATTCATTATGCAGATTATCCTGCTATTGATCATTTTATTTGTCCCGAAAATTCTCATTTAAGCCTCACAGATGCAAAAGTTTTTACCAAAAATTTTATTAAAATTTTGAGTGAAGAAAAGGGATGGAAATTTCCAAAAAATAGCATTCCACTAAATTAATTTTTTGATATAGTAGCATATCTCACAAACAAACTGGAAATTAAATTTTATTTAAATCTTAAACCTAAAGTATTTGCAACCACTTTCTAAATCAGCTATTCTAATGTTGGCGGTAGTTGTTATTTTGCTTTTTTTTTGGGAATATTTCTGGCGTAACCAGGGATTTTCTCTGGCCTACAACGATGACCAGGCCTTGTGGGCCAAAAACAGGAATATGGTTTATCAACCAAAGGAAAATGCAAGTGTTTTTATAGGATCGTCAAGAATTCAATTTGATTTGGATATTCCTACCTGGGAAAAAAACACCGGTGAAAATGCAGTGCAATTGGCTTTACATGGATCCAATCCAAGACTGGCACTTGTTAACCTCTCTAATGACGAAAAGTTTAAGGGTAAATTAATAGTTGATGTAACAGAAGGCCTTTTCTTCAGTGCAGGCGAAGATGGTGAAATGAGCAAGCGGGTAAAATATTTAACTGAAGTAACCCCTGCTCAAAAATTCAGCGCAAGGGTTGGATTTGAGTTGGAATCAAAATTAATTTTTTTGGATAAAGATTTTTTTTCATTAAGCGCCCTGTTAATAGATTTAAGGATACCAAATAGAAAAGGTGTAATGCCAGATGGAATATTTCCAAAAAAATTCTCTTATGTAAATTTCCGGCGGCAGGAAATAATGACGGAAGAATTTACAAAAGATACCTCCATGCAAAATCAGGTAACAGGTTTATGGACAATGTGGGGCGCACTTTCAAAAGATCATGGGCTAAGGGGCGATACATTGCAAAAGATTTTTAATGAAGTACAAACTGCAGTTTCTAAAATAAAAGCAAGAGGGGGAAATGTATTTTTTGTAAGAACCCCCTCCAGCGGCGGTTATTTGGCTAATGACTCTTTGCAATTCCCAAGGGCAGAATATTGGGATAAGCTGTTAGCAACTACCAATTGCACCGGCATTCATTTTACTGATTACCCAACATTAAAAAATCTGACTTGTCCGGAATGGTCACATCTTTCAAGGCCAGATGCAATTTATTATACAAAAGAATTAATAAAAATATTAGAACAAAAAAATTGGTTTGCGCATACTAATTAAAATTACTTTATTATTTAACCATTAACTATAGAATCATGGTATTTAACTCTTACACCTTCATCGTTTTTTTTATCGTAATGCTGGTGCTGCATAACCTTCCTTTTAGCTGGAAAGTAAAAAAGATTAACCTGCTATTAGCCAGTTATGTTTTTTATGCGGCATGGAATCCTCCTTTCATTTTGCTATTATGGTTATCTACAGTTGTGGATTATTTTGTGGGCAGGGCATTATATAACCAGGAAAATAAACACAAACGAAAATTATTACTTGTAGTAAGCTTAATTGGCAACCTGGGTATGCTGTGTTTTTTTAAGTACGGTGGATTTTTATTAGAAAATTTCACAGAATTGGTAAATCTTTTAGGAATGAATTTTCATCCAGCAAAACCAAATATCATTCTACCTGCAGGGATTTCATTTTATACATTCACCACATTGTGCTATACCATCGACATGTATAAAAAAGAAAGCAAGCCTGTAGAATCAATCTTAGACTTTTCCTTGTTTGTTACAT
>JAYUTC010000273.1:0-3754 GCA_043755395.1 Ferruginibacter sp. | reverse complement strand
TTCTGACAAGTCCATCTAAAGACAAATAAATAATACATACAAAGGAAATAAATAAACAAAGCCAGGCATGGGTAAGTTTAAATACAACTGCAAAGCTTCCCTGTAAATGGGGGCTCTTAATTGATTTGCATGGAGGTAAAACGAATTTCTGAAAACCTGTTCCATCATTACAACACCTGCACTATTAAAAATTTTAAATAGTGTGTATTTTCCTGTCCTCTTATTACAGGATGATCTGCACTTTGTGCATTAAAAACCACCTGGCGTATTTTTCGCTTGGCATCTTTAGCAGCCATTTGAATAATATCTAAAAATAATTCGGGCTGTACTAAATTTGTACAACTGGAGGTTACTAAAAAGCCTCCTGGTTTCACCAGTTTCATTCCCCTTAAATTAATTTCTTTATAGCCGGCCACAGCTTTATCAATACTGCTTCTGCTTTTAGTAAATGATGGTGGATCCAACATCACCACATCCCATCGTTTATTTTCTTTGGTCCAGTTTTTCAACACATCAAATGCATTCACACATTCAAAGCGGCAAATTTTATCAACCCCATTTAAAACAGCATTTTTATTGCACATTTCAATTGCATTTTGAGAAATATCCAACCCTAAAACAGATTTGGCACCATAAAATGCAGCACTAATTTCAAATGAGCCTGTATAACAAAAAGCTCCCAGCACATCAGCCCCTTTTACAATATGTTGTATAGCACGACGATTATCCTGTTGGTCTAAAAAATAACCTGTTTTTTGCCCATTGGCAATATCCACGTAAAATTTTATTCCATTTTCGTTAATGATAATATTGGTATCAAACTTTTCGGAAAGAAAACCTTTATGCTGTTCCATTCCTTCAAGTTCTCGAACAGGCACATCATTACGTTCGTATATGCCTTTGGGGGTAAACAATTCGTTTAATGCTTTTACAATAGATGGTTTCCATACATCAATACCTAATGCCAAAGTTTGAATCACAAAATAATCGTTGAATTTATCAATGATCAATTGTGGCATATCATCGGCCTCGCCAAAAATAAGGCGGCAGTTTTCGCTATAACCTATTCTTTGCCGATATTCCCATGCCTTTTTTATTTTATTACAAAAAAAAGAATCGTCAATATTTTCGTTCTTATCTCTGGTAAGTAATCTTACCGATATCTGAGACTGCGGATTGTAATACCCCCTGCCAATAAATTTTTTATCAAAGCTATACACATCCACTATTTCTCCTGGCTTTGCATTGGTATCCTTTTCTTTACCTGAATTTACCTCATTGGCAAAAATCCATGGATGTCCCAATTCGACCCTGCGGCTGATATTTTTATTTAAAACAATGCTCTTCATGGCGCAAAGTTACCTTTTTAGCTGTCAGGCCCTTCAAAATGACCCAATAGAGAACTAAAATTTGTCAATTTGGCTGTAAAACGAGGCTTGGCAAAATGTTTGACTGTTGTACCTTTGCATCCAATTTTTAAAAACGTATGGAAGAAAAAGAAGTAATAACCCCGGAGAATATTGAAATGAATATAAATGCTGATGCTGATGTACCTGGCAATACTCATTTAAGCAATGAAGGTGCTGAAGATGTACAAGACAAAATTCAGGCAGAACTGGATGAGCAAAAAGACAAATACATTCGCCTTTTTGCTGAGTTTGACAATTTTAAGAGAAGAAATGCAAAGGAAAAAATTGAATTAATACAAACTGCGGGTAAAGATGTAATTGTTTCTCTTTTAGAAGTGTTAGATGATTGTGACAGAGCGGAAAAGCAATTACAAAACAGTAATGACAGTACCTCAATTAAAGAAGGAATAAGTTTAGTATTTGGTAAATTAAGAAACACATTATCTGCAAAAGGTCTTAAACCAATGCAAAGTATTTCTACCGGTTTTGATGTGGAAAAACATGAAGCTATTACTGAAGTAGCGGCTGCAGATGATATGATTGGGAAAGTGGTAGATGAAGTAGAGAAAGGTTATTATTTAAACAATAAAATAATACGCTTTGCAAAAGTTGTTGTAGGCAAATAAAATGCAATTAAGCAAAAAGACTTTTCAAATTTAAATCATTTGCACATTTACAAATCATGAGTAAAAAAGATTTTTACGAAATATTAAGTGTACCAAAATCTGCATCTCAGGATGAGATAAAAAAAGCATACCGTAAAGTGGCTATGCAACATCACCCCGACCGAAACCCCGGAGATAAAGGTGCTGAAGAAAAATTTAAACAGGCCGCTGAAGCTTATGAAATTTTAAGCGATACTGATAAAAGAGCACAATACGATAGATTTGGCCATCAGGCTTTTAGTCCCGGACGTGGTAGCGGTGGTGGTTTTAGTGGTGGTGGTGGAATGAATATGGATGATATCTTCAGTCAGTTTGGAGATATATTTGGAGATGAAAGTCCATTCGGAAGTTTTTTTGGTGGAGGCAATGGTGGGAGAAGGAGTTCTGGTGGAAGAAGCAGAGGAGTGAGAGGTAGTAATCTTCGGGTAAAAATTAAATTGAATTTTGAAGAAATTGGAAAAGGTATATCTAAAACTATTAAAGTAAAAAAGCATGTTGTTTGCAATACTTGCAGCGGTAACGGTGCAAAAGATAAAAATAGTGTAACCACTTGTACTACATGTGGGGGAAGTGGCCAGGTACGCAGAGTACAAAACACTTTTTTAGGTCAAATGCAAACAGTAACTACATGCCCTAACTGTAATGGAGAAGGAACTACCATTACCAATAAATGTACTTCCTGTAAAGGTGAAGGAAGGGTTTATGGAGAAGAGACTGTGACTATTGATATACCAGCAGGTGTGCAGGAGGGTATGCAACTGAGTGTTGGAGGTAAAGGCAATGCAGGTGAACGTGGTGGCAGCAATGGCGATTTAATTGTACTCATTGAAGAAGAATCACATCCTCAACTTCACAGGGATGGGCTGAACGTTGCATTTGACTTACATATATCAATACCTGATGCTGTTTTTGGAACACAGGTAGAAGTTCCCACAATTGACGGCAGGGCTAAAATTAAAATTCCACCAGGTACACAAAGCGGAAAAATTTTCAGACTGAAGGGTAAAGGTTTCCCCAATGTAAATAGTTATGAAAAAGGCGATCAATTGATTCAGGTAAACGTATGGACACCTCAGCATGTTAGCTCAGAAGAAAAACAAATGATGGAAAAATTACAACAGAGCCAAAACTTTATACCCAAACCAGATAAAAACGATAAATCTTTTTTTGACAAAGTACGGGAGATGTTTAGTTAATCCTTATTTCTCTTTTTATTTTTCTTTAATTTATAAATTTTTTGGGCTTTATCAATTATTTTCAAAAATTCTGTTTGCAAATAATCCTTTTCATTTAAAGATGAAGCAGCAATAGATTCTATTTGCATCCAGTCGGCATTATTAATATACTTAGATTGTTTTACTTTTAGTCCAAACATAGTTACCGCAGTTGCAAACTGAAGTTCCCGGTCAATATCTTTAAATTCAGTAAATATTGCCGGACAAATGTAATCCATTACCATGCTGGCAGTATCGTTACATAAACTATAGTTCATAGAAAGCTTGGCTATACCATTTTTATCAGTTAATTCACCTGAAAAAAGTCTTTGATCTACGGGAATAATTTCAAATACTGCCAGAACACTACTGCCGCTTCCAATTTCACCACCTTCCATATCAATAGTGCTATCCGATACCACATCCCGCTTATTATCAAACCCAATTAACCTGTATTGCTTAACTA
>JAYUTC010000272.1:0-3761 GCA_043755395.1 Ferruginibacter sp. | reverse complement strand
TAATTCCAAGATTTGATGATACTGCCTGGTCATCTTTTGTAGATAAGAACCAATCATTCATTGCTTCGGATGGGCAAAAAACCTATGTGGTTTATTTTGCCAACAAAGTCCCATCTACCGGTGAGTTGAAAAATTTAGCAACCGGTAAAAACTATTCCGCCAAATGGTATAATACAAGAAATGGTATGTACACCAATATAAAAGTCTTTACCACATCTAATGGAAGTTGGATGGTACCGGACAAGCCAGACAGCGATGACTGGATATTACTGGTTATCCAATTATAATTTCATTTTTACTAATTAATAAAACTTATGTGTAACAAATTATTTTCAGCAACAGCAGTACTACTTTTATTTGTTTTAAGTACGGCAGCACAAAGCACCGCCACCGGTAAGGTAAAAAAGGAAAAAGGCTATGAAGTAGCCGTGTATTATTTCCCCAACTACCACCCGGACAGTATCAACTCAAGATGGCATGGTAATGGCTGGACAGAATGGGATGTGGTTAAAGCAGCAAAGCCAAGATTTAAAGGACATGAGCAACCCAAAGTACCAACCTGGGGTTACTTTAATGAAGCCGATCCTAAATGGGCCGCTAAAGAAATTGATATTGCAGCCGATAATGGTATTGATTGTTTTATCTATGATTGGTACTGGTACAGCAACACCGGGAAATATTTACACGAGGGTTTGGAAAAAGGTTTTTTAAAAGCACCTAATCGTAACCGGTTGAAGTTTGCGTTAATGTGGGCCAACCACGACTGGTTGAATATTCAGCCAGCCACATTTGATAATGGCCGCATTGCATTAACACAAGGTGAAGTATCTGCTGCCTTATGGGATACCATCTCTACCTACATTGTAGATAAATATTTTAAACAACCCAATTACTGGAAGATTGATGGCAAGCCTTATTTCTCCATTTACGAAATAGTAACATTTATCAATGGCGTTGGTGGAATTGATGAAGCAAAAAAAGCCATTCAGTTATTGGATGCAAAAACAAAAGCAGCAGGCTTTCCCGGTGTGCACTTTAATATCATGAGCTGGATGGTAAATGATGATTTGGTTAAAACAATTACCGGGCCTGCTGCACCTGCCAACGCAAGGGAAATGGTGAAGGCATTGGGTACAGAGAGTGTTTCAACGTATTGCTATATTCATCATTACACCAATGTTGGCACAGATGGTTTTCCAACAGTGCCTGTAGAGAAAGCATTTGCTTCAGCAAAAGATTACTGGAAAAAATTTACCAAAGAATATCCTGAAGTGTTATACACCCCCAACGTGTCAATGGGCTGGGATGCAAGCCCCCGCTGTACGCAGAGTGACAAGTTTGAAATGAAGGATTATCCGTGGACACCTGTTTTTGTAGGCAACACGCCGGCATCATTTCAAAAACAATTGCAGGAAGCAAAAAAGTTTTTAGATGAGTACAATCCCAAACATAAAATACTTGTGCTAAACTCCTGGAACGAATGGACAGAGGGAAGTTATTTATTGCCGGAGAAAAAATATGGAGATGCGTATTTGAAAGCGATTAAGAATGTGTTTGGAAAATGAAATAAGATTAGTTAAAATAATTTTAGAAAGATTAAAAATATTTTTCGTGAAAAATATGCTTCTCCCAAAAAGAAATTACATTTTTCTATTTTTTGGTTTGATAGTACTGCTCTTGCTGATAGAGATAAGTATAAGGATGCAGGTATCTTTGGTAAGCATTTTATCTTCCGTTAAAACTTCGGGGTTCTTAAAAAACAATTTGTCAGCTTACTTAAGTTTTATCTTTGCTGTATTGCCCTTATTGCTGATAGAAATACTATTGCCTAATGATGAAATCAGCAAAGACCACAAGCATGGATTATTCTTTTGGATAATTTCCATTCAATGTAATTATTTCTTTAGCTTACTTTCTAACGGAATCAGTAATTATTTAAAAATTGGCCATATTTTCAGTCTCTCATTTGAATCCCTTAGTGCAAACTCATTTCTTAATCCGTTATTGCTGAATTTTTTGCTTATAGTACTTGCTTTATTGATTTTCGATTTTTTTTATTATTGGTATCACCGTATGCAACATACCGTTTCGTTTTTTTGGGAATTTCATAAGACGCATCATCCCATCAAAAATCTGAATTCTATTGTATCATACCACCATATTTCGGAAGAGTTATTCAGGATTCCGTTTATTACTCTTCCTCTTGCCATTCTAATTAATATAGATACTCCTAAACTTGCTATTCTTTCATCTTTTTTTGCGGTTTATGGGCAATTTATTCATATGAATTCTAAAATTAGTTTAGGGCCCTTGAGATTATTTTTTGCAGATAATTATTATCACCGGATACATCATTCAATAGAAGAGCAACACCATAATAAGAATTATGCCGCATTTTTTCCAATTTGGGATATTCTCTTCAGAACAGTTCACTTTCCAAAATTTAATGAATTCCCCAAAGTTGGTTTAGAAGATATGGAGCAGCCGAAAAATTTAAAGGATTATTTTTTTTCACCACGAATGTTTAGAAAGAGTAAATAATTACCAAGTTTCAAAAAATTTATAAGTAACATAAAAATAGGTGTTAGGTAGAAAATAAATGAGCCCGAATGAAGCTAGGAAACAGACTTGTATCAATTATAGCAAAATAATACACTTTCAACAAAAAAATATCATGAAGAGAATATGCTCTGCATCGTTTACAATTATTTTTCTTCTTAATGCAGCAGCATAAAGGGAATCGCTTTTTTGTAATTTCCAAATTTTAATAATAGATACAAAAAAATGAAGTACTCCAGTCGCAGAAAGTTTATAAAATCTGTCTCCCTTGTTGGGCTAAGTATTCCATTGTTAAAACCAAATCTTATGTTTGGTCAGTCTAATGATGATCTGTTTACTTTTCGTTCGCCGTATATGGAAATACTAATGCTAAGGAATTACCCCCAATTAAGTTCTTTATGGATAGATTCATTGGGTCAAAGTAAAAAAGGGGATAGCCCGCTATTACCTGGCGATAACGCAAATGTTAAATATGAGAGTGTTATATCGGCCAATTCTATTTCTTACAGAACAAGCGGTCAGGGCATTGACAGTTTGCCTGCATGGGATTTTATATTTTCTGATAAAAGGATACAAATTGTTTCGGGGGAAAGCAATGGAGTGCCATTTAATATTTTCATTAACCAGGAGCTTAATCATGTTACCGTTCTCGGTGTTATGAAAGAAGCAAATAAGGTTTCCTTGCCATGTCTTGTTCACCTGCCAGATATGGGAACTTTCAGGATCACCAGTAATAATCCTGATGCGTTTTTATTGGTAGATGGCCGTCGTACCGGTACAGAAGTTAAAAACACTATTAAAAATAGTTTTGTAAGTATTTCCTTTCCGGTTGCATCTTCAGCATACAAAAAAGTTATTTATGACTTTGAGATTGTGGCTATTTACCCCGAATTACCCCGTGAGAAAGATGGATTGATGTATGAAGGATTTAAAAGGAATTTTATAAATATTTTCCAGGTTAATCCCAGGCTTCGTGTATTGTCAAACAACTCTACTTCGGATCCCTGCGCATTTACATTATATATGTCTGCACAATTGGCCATGCAGACACCAGAATTGGCAAACGGACTAAAAGCCATGGATCTTGTTAAGATGACATTAGACAGGTATCTAAATGGAATGAAGGCGTATGGCCTTGTGGGCTATACTGATAATTATGAAGGGGCAGATACTGTATCGTGGAAATCAAATTTTGACAGTTT
>JAYUTC010000271.1:0-3762 GCA_043755395.1 Ferruginibacter sp. | reverse complement strand
TATCAATTACATTGGGCCATACGGTTATAAAAAACTGGCTAATGTACAATCCAAAACCATGTTTGGGGGAATGGAAAATGCAGGTGCTATTTTTTATTTTGAAAAATCTGTAACAGGAAAAGGTACTTTAGAAGATTTGCTGGCACATGAAATTGTTCACCAGTGGTTTGGCGATATGGTTACCGAAACAAATTTTAAACATTTGTGGCTAAGCGAAGGTTTTGCCACTTACCTTACCAATGTTTATATAGAAAGTAAATATGGTACCGATAGTGTACAACGCAGGCTGATACAGGAGCGAAACAAAGTAATTGATTTTGCAGCAAGATCTGCAGCTCCGGTTATAGATACCACTTCCAATTACATGAAGTTGCTTAATGCCAACTCTTACCAAAAAGGAGGGTGGATATTGCATATGTTACGAAATAAAGTAGGTGATAGCGTTTTTAAAAAAATTATTAGAGAGCATTATAAAAAATTTGCAGGCAAAAATGCTTCCTCCGGAGATTTTATTGCCACTGCTGAAAGTGTATCACAAAAAAAATTAAAAATATTTTTTAACCAATGGCTGTATAAAAGCGGGATGCCTGTATTAGCTACTGCATGGAAGTACAATCCGGTAAAAAAAAATATAGTTATTACTGTTGAACAAAAGCAACCAGGTTTATTTACTTTTCCATTGGAAATAATGATAAAAACAGATAAAGGTAGCCAGCATTCTACTGCAACAATAAATAAAAGAAAAAGCAGTATAACCGTTGCCGTTAATAATTCAGTTACCGGAATAAGCATTGACCCTGACTGCAAACTTTTGTGGCAGGAGTATACAGGTAATTAGTACCACCCTGACAGAATATTTTAATTAAACAGCAACTTTTTTACTATATTAAATACCATGAAAAATAAAACACTCCTTCTCATTTACACCTGCTTTTTTCTTGGTTTTGCCGGGGTTGCTCAAAAAAAATATTTTGTAGAAATTAAAGGAAAGCTGATTCATTTTAGTAACCAGGTAGAAGTGCAGGATATGTCGGAGTTTCAATACCTGCTGCCACCAACATCGGGGCGGATGATTATCCCCGGGGACAGCTCGGGCATGTTTACTATTAAATTTCCCTTAAGTTCACCCAATTATTTCCGTATAGGCCGCAATACATTATATCTTTCTCCCGGGGATAATTTAACAGTTTCTATTGATTATAATAATCCTGCACTGGCTTCTTTTAAAGGTAAGGGCAGCCAGGCCAATATGTATATGCGCTTTACACCATTCCCAAAAGGTGGATCGTATATAGAAGCAGGCAGTAAAGCTAAAGCTACACCACAGCAAACGATTGATTATATTATTGAAGCCGCTGCAATAAGAACAAAACAATTAGATAGTTTGACACAGGTATCTGCCGAATTTAAAAAATTGGAAACCGGAAGAATAAAAGCAGATATTATTAATAGTTTACAGGCCGGACAAATTACTTTTTACCGCCCAAGAGCCATTCAAAAAGACAGTGTGAAAATGAAAATTTACGGGGATGAATATGCTGCCTTAATAGTGCCACTGGTAAAGCAATACAGTAAAGATTTTACAGATGCATCTTTATTAAAAATTGTAGTGTACAGAGATCTTGTGGAAAGCCTGATTAACCAACCGGGTAATACTGCCAACCTGCAGCAGATGCAGGACTGGATTAAAGCCAGCGCCATAATTGATGATATGAAAAAAGTTAGTGATAAACAATTATTGGCAGATTTTAAGCCCCAAATTGAATCTGTAAAAACAACAAAATATAAAAATGCGCTATTTACATCATGGGCAACTCTGTTAAAATTTGGCAAAGGAGATACTGCAGTTGATTTTACTGTAACTGATATTAATGGAAATAATATATTACTCAGCAGCCTGAGGGGTAAAGTGATTTATATAGATTTATGGGCTACCTGGTGCGGCCCATGCATGGAGGAGATGCCTCACTTTGAAACTTTAAAAGAAAAATACAGGAATAACCCCGGTATTGTATTTGTTTCTTTATCTATTGATGATAACAGCATTTTATGGAAGAGTAGTGTAGATAAACGAAAAGCAGATGGATATCAATGGTTAATTAACAGAAATAAATTAGATGCTTATAATATTGTTGCAATTCCAAGAACCATACTGATTGACAAAAATTTTAAAATAGTTGATATGAATGCGCCTGTACCATCATCAAAAAAACTGCCAGGTATAATTGAGGGATTGATGCAGTAAATTAAAATTGCCGGGATGATATATCCTGAAATAGGTTGACCGCAAAAAAGCACCCCCTTTAACAATACCGTACAACAGTAAATACCCCAATAACCATTCGTATTACACAAACATCCACAAATAGCACAAACTATTTTTTCCCAGCAACGTCTCTCCATAGCCATGTATGTGTAAGCCGAGGACGTTGCGTTATACTAAAAATGCTGATTTTATTTAATACTTTTTGAAAAAACTATACCATTTTAATAGTCGCAACGTCCTCGGCCTTCGCACAAGTGCCGGGGAGAGACGTTGCTGAGAAATGATAGCACAAACTTTTATCAAGGTATTATTCAAATAAAATCCTGATTTGAATCATCAGAAATAGTATTCACCATCATTGTACTTGATTTTGTACAAGCTTATTTTTAAATGTTTATAATTCCCTAAAAAAATATTATTTACCTGTGGTAATTCTAATCTTTTCAGTCTGCATATAATATATTCACTTCATTAAGGAAATCGTAAACAAGGTTGGCAGGAGTTTTTATTTTTAAACTTTAAAAATTAATTTTTATGTTAGTTCCATCTTTTAAACCAATGGCTGCATTAATATTAAGTATAATTATTGCTTTAATTGCCTGTAAAAAAAATGCGAATACCGATTTAGTTAAAAAGGAACACAAAGTTCTTTTTATCAGTAACCGTGATGGAAACGACGAAGTTTATTCCATGAATGCAGACAGTACTAACCTGGTACGATTGACCTTTAATACTATACCGGATGGAAGAGCCACCTGGTCGGCCGATGAACAAAATGTTGCTTTTGCTTCAGGACTCAGCGGCGATAGGGATATTTTTGTAATGAATACCAATGGTACTGAAACCCGGAATATTAGCAATACACCAGGCAAAGATGAAGATTGGCCAGAATGGTCACCACTTGGAAATAATGTTGTTTTTTCAAGTAACAGGGATGGCAACCATGAAATTTATCTTTATAATTCTGTGGGGGGATCCGAAACCCGATTAACTAACAGGACACAGGATGATAAATGGCCAACATATTCACCAGACGGCAGTAAAATTGCTTTTCAGTCAAATTTGGGAACAAATCTGGGACTAACAGATATTTTTGTCATGAATGCTGATGGCTCTAACATTACCCAGCTAACTAATAGTGCTTTTTTTGATCAAATGCCTACCTGGTCACCTGATGGAACTAAAATAGCATTCATGAGTACAAGAGATGGAAATCCCGAGATCTATGTAATGAATGCTGATGGTTCGGCTCAAACAAGGTTAACAAACTTTCCCGGAATTGATGCACGCCCTTCCTGGTCAAGAGAAGGTAATTGGATTACTTTTACAAGTACCAGAGATTTTGGCACTACTGCCACAAGTAATTATGAAATTTATAAAATGAATATAGACGGCAGTAACGCTGTAAGGCTAACAAATAATTCCTTTTATGATGATTATCCGTTTACAAAATGAAAATCATTCCTAATCTGCTTTAATCCAGTCCTGCATCTGCT
>JAYUTC010000270.1:0-3784 GCA_043755395.1 Ferruginibacter sp. | reverse complement strand
CCGGTTAATGACATCAACTACTATTAATTCTTCCTTACGTATATAAACAGTTTTAAGCAGATCATCAGGGGTCAAAGAATTTAATGTTTCAAGACAGGTTGTCCAGCCTTTTTCCCAAAAATCAATAAGTTGTTGTTTTGTTAAATGCTGTTCTTCAAATTCAATATCACGGTTACGCCAATTCTTTTCTCCATCGCTGGTTAAAAAATCCGTCCACCGGCTAAGCATATTTCCTGCTATATGTTGTATTATGATGGCAATACTATTACTTTCAGCATTAGGGGTGTAATGAAAATCAGCTTCGGATAATTGAATAAATGTTTTATCCCCCAAATCTTTATAATAACAAATGCGTTTAATGGCGGACTGAAGAAAAGAATTTGCTAATGACATAATTAAAATTATAAAGTAAGTAATTGTTTATGGAAAAGGTGCATATCCTTCCGCAGCATCATCACCTCTTTTATCTCCAACAGCGATAATAAGTTTATTTTTAATCAGAATAACTTCCGTTCTTCCAATATGGCTTCTTACTGATACTTTATAGCCCATGGCTTCTAATTTCTTTTTTACATCATTGTCAAATTCTTTTTCAACAAAAATTTCATCGGGTAACCATTGATGATGAAATTTAGGTTTGTTTACTGCATCTTCTGCACTCATCCCAAACTCTATAATATTCACTAATGTTTGAAAAACACTGGTAGGAATTGTTGTGCCACCAGGTGTGCCTAATACTAAATAAGGTTTGTTATTTTTAAGTACAATAGTAGGTGTCATACTGCTAAGCATTCTTTTACCTGGTGCAATAGCATTTTTCTCAGTACCCATTGCTCCGTACATATTTGGCACACCAGGTTTTACACTAAAATCATCCATCTCATTATTTAATAAAAAACCAGCGCCGGGTACTACAGTGCGGCTGCCATAACCACCATTTAATGTGGTTGTTACTGCGACTGCATTTCCTTTATTATCTATAACACTTAAATGAGTAGTTTCTTCACTTTCTTTAATTAAGCCTGCTTTTGTTGTTTTACTGTTGCCTGCTTTATCAGCATCGTAATCGTTCATTCTTTCAGCGAGGTAAGCGGAGCTGATTAATTTTTTTACCGGAACTTTTACAAAATCAGGGTCGCCTAAAAATTCGGCACGGTCAGCAAAAGCCCTTCTTTCTACTTCTGTCATTAATTGCACACTTTCCGCTGATTGAAATTTCATAGCTGCAATATTTCGATTTTCGATCATTTTAAACATTTGCTGCAATATAATTGCACCACTACTGGGTAGTGGCATTGTAATAATAGTATTTCCTTTATAATTAAACACCGCAGGAGTTCTTTTTTTAGCCTGATAATTTTCTAAATCATTATAGCTGATAATCCCATTTGCTTTTTGCATTTCACTAACAATAAGTTTTGCAGTTTCACCAGAATAAAATCCTTTTCGTCCATTATCTCTTATACGTATTAAAGTATTGGCCAGGTCTTTTTGAATTAAAGTATCACCTGATTTCCAGGGATCGCTTTTTTCGAATACAACAGGTAAATCATTCAATTCTTCAAATTCTTTTTTAAGTTCATTAAAAGAAGCAGCCTGGGATGCAGTGATGGCAAAACCCTTTTGGGCCAAATTAATTGCGGGCTGAATTAATTTGGCAAAAGGTAGTAATGCATATTTATGTGAAGCAAACAAACCGGCAACTGTACCGGGCACACCTGCGGCTAAATGTCCATCTTGTGATAACTTCAGTTGTGCATTTCCACTGGCATCAAGGTACATATCTCTTGAAGCTTTACCAGGTGCTTTTTCTCTGTAATCAAGTGTGATGTTTTTCCCATTTTTTAAATGAGCCACCATAAAACCACCACCTCCAATATTACCTGCCCCGGGATAAACAACAGCTAGTGCTAATTGTGTAGCAATTGCTGCATCTATTGCATTGCCACCTTGTTTTAATATTGCAACGCCAACATTGCTGGCAAGCGGATGTGCACTTACCACCGCACCATTTAAGCATTCTACTTTTTTTTGTGAGTGGTAACTATAAGGATTAATTTGTGCCGTACATTGCAGCACCAAAAAAAATATCAATTGGGCGAGCAATGTAATTTTTTGTTTCATTTGCTATTTTTTTATTTATTAATCAGTTGGGTTTAATTTTTTCTTTTTATGCAAAAAAAAATGTTATTTCTTTTAGTATTATTTATTTCAAGTTACACTTCTTTTTCTCAACAACTTAAAAGTCCTGATGAATTTTTAGGATATTCTTTAGGAACAAAATATACTCCTCATTATAAAATTATAGAAATGGAAAGCGCAGCTGTTCAAATTGCAAATGCAGATTGGGGCTTTAAATTAAAGAAAGGAGAAGAGGAGGAAAAGAAGGATGATAAAAAAGATGACAAAAATATTTATGCCAATTTGAAACGATTTGAAAACAGGGAAAGAGAGGGGATAACAGATTTTACTCCAGGTTCAATTTATAAAGTTCAATTAGATGACTCACACCCTTTGGCATTTGGTTATCCGGATTATTATTTTACTTTAAAGCAGAACCGGGTCTTATATGATTTTATGAAAGATGGCTGGAATGTAGGAATTATTAAAAAAGAAAATCAGGTTGTGGGATTTGTTGACAGCGAATTAAAAGAGAAAATAAAAGATGGAACAGTAATTGGAATAGGGGAAATTGGCAGAGGCTCTGTTATTTACTTTGCCGATGATCCAATTTTAAGAAGTTTTTGAGAAAACGGTAAGTTACTTTTAGCTAATGCCGTTTTTCTGGTGGGTCAATAATAATTATCAAATTATATTTTAATATTTATGAAAATAAAAGTAGTAATAACATTTTATATTTGTTTTTTTGGGTTTGAAAATACATTTGCACAAACCCCAGGATCTTATACATCTTCCGAAATTTTATTGCAGTTAAAGAAACTCAATGTTTTAGGGTCTGTATTATACATTGCTGCCCATCCCGATGATGAGAATACCAGGTTATTGGCATATTTAGCCAATGAAAAATTATACCGCACCGGATATTTAAGTTTAACAAGGGGTGATGGCGGTCAAAATTAAATTGGTGATGAACAGGGTGTTGATTTAGGATTAATTAGAACACAAGAGTTGCTTGCAGCAAGAAGAGTAGATGGTACAGAACAATTTTTTAGCCGGGCATTTGATTTTGGTTATAGTAAAAGTCCTGAAGAGGCATTGCGTATATGGGGACATGATAAAATATTAAGTGATGCAGTTTGGGTAATTCGAAAATTTAAACCCGATGTAATCATTACAAGATTTCCTACAACCGGCGAGGGGGGGCATGGACACCATACTGCATCTGCAATAATTGCTGAAGAGGCCTTTGAAGCAGCAGCTGATGCTTCAAAATTTCCTGAACAGTTAAAATATGTTTCTGTTTGGCATGTAAAACGATTGTTTTGGAACACATTTAATTTTGGAGGTACTAATACTCAAAGAGATGACCAGTTGAAAATTGATTGTGGAGATTATAATCCGGTTTTGGGTAAGAGTTATGGAGAAATATCA
Source organism: Ferruginibacter sp. (assembly GCA_043755395.1). Classification (GTDB taxonomy): domain Bacteria; phylum Bacteroidota; class Bacteroidia; order Chitinophagales; family Chitinophagaceae; genus Ferruginibacter. The sequence goes on along the minus strand of JAYUTC010000270.1, from coordinate 232 downwards.
GCATTAAGCCGCAGTCAGCATAAAAGTCAGGGTTTTGGAGTACCGGCTCAAAGAGGAAGTATTACTGAGTTTTTTAAAACTATAAAAGGTGCAGCAACTGTAAATGATTTAATGGATGGCATTAATGCAGATTGGAAAAGAACTGCTTTGGACAAGGATGGAGAGGAAATTTCCTCGGCTGTAAAAAAAGATATTGATAAAATAATTTCGAATTATGTTCATGAAAATCCTG
>JAYUTC010000269.1:0-9469 GCA_043755395.1 Ferruginibacter sp. | reverse complement strand
ATAATTTAAAACAATGAAATATTTATTTATTCTTTTTGTGGCAATACTTTCTATTTCGGGCAATATTAATGCCCAAAAAAATTATACAAAAAATGGCTTAATTTCATTTTTCTCTGCAACAAAAATGGAAAATATTAAGGCCGATAACAACCAGGTTTTGTGTGTGCTAAATTCTCAAACTGGTGAATTACAATTTTCACTACTAAATAAAGGTTTTCATTTTCCAAAAGCGTTAATGGAAGAACATTTTAATGAAAATTATTTAGAAAGTTCCAAATTTCCCAAATCTACTTTTAAAGGGGTAATTGCCGATATATCAAAAATAAATTTTACCAAAGATGCCACCTATACTGTAACAGTAACGGGTGAACTTACTATTCATGGCATTTCAAAAAGCATTACCGCCCCCGGTAATATTACAGTTAAAGACGGTAAAATAAATGCTTCATCAAAATTCATAACAAAACTTGCAGATTATAAAATTTCAATTCCCGGTACAGTAAAAAACAGTATTGCTGAGTCAATTGAAATAACAGTAAACTGTAACCTTGATCAAAAAATGTAACTCACTTTTCCAATTACTATATATGATACATTTAAGTAAAATATTTTATGTTTGTTTATTCCTTTCAACACTTACTTTTAAAACTACTGCACAGGATACTACAGATATTATGAAACTGCTGGAAAGTGAAACTGAAATTACTACCAATTATACTACAGCCACATTTAAAACAACACGTTTAATAAACGGACATACTGTAGAAAATGTTGGCAGGAAAGTTTTGGATGTAAAAATTTCTCATCGGTTTGGGAAAGTAAACGGCGGAGGCTACGAATTATTTGGGCTGGATAATGCCACTATGCGTATGGGTTTTGATTATGGCATTACCAATTATTTAATGGTGGGTATAGGCCGCAGTACTTACCAAAAAACATACGACGCTTTTTTTAAAATAAAATTATTGCGACAGTCAAAAGGTAACCGCAATATGCCAATAACGTTAAGTTATGTACCAACGGTTGCCTTAAAAACATTAAAGTTTGAGGACCCTACCAGAGAAAATTATTTTACATCCAGATTATTTTTTACACACCAGTTAATTATTGGCCGTAAATTTTCTGAAAATACATCCTTACAATTAATGCCAACTTACACGCACCGTAATTTGGTTCAGCTAGCTGCAGAATCAAATGATTTGCTTGCAATTGGAATTGGCGGCAGGCAAAAATTAAGTAAAAGGGTAAGCCTGAATTTTGAATACTATTATCAGATACCTGATTATAAATTACTAAATACCACCAATTCACTTTCAGTAGGATTTGATATTGAAACAGGAGGCCATGTATTTCAGTTACATTTTACCAATTCGCAGGGTATGAGCGAACGTACTTTTATTTCGGAAACAACAGGAGATTGGGGGAAAGGTGATGTATATTTTGGATTCAATATTTCCAGAGTATTTACAATTGGAAAAAATCACTAAAATTTCAATACTGTTTGGGTTTTTCCTAATGGCTGAATTGTAAAGTTTTGAAATAAATTTATTTTATGGTTAAAAAGCTTTTACTTTTTTTTTGCATATTACCGGCGTTTTCATTTAATGCAAATGCCCCAATTCCAGAGTATAAAGTAAATACAGGAAGCATATCTTTTAGATCAGAGGCTTCACTTGAATTAATAAAGGCCCAAAGCAATGAACTTAAGGGGATACTAATTCCCGATAAAAAACAATTTGCATTTATAGTAAACATAAAATCTTTTAAAGGTTTTAACAGCCCTTTACAACAGGAGCATTTTAACGAAAATTACCTGGAAAGCAATAAATACCCTGTTGCATCTTTTGAGGGAAAAATTATTGAGGATATAGATTTTTCTAAAGATGGGGTTTATTCCGTTAGAACAAAAGGGAATTTATCCATACATGGTATAATTCAGGAGCGAATTATTAAAAGCGAACTAACTATAAAAAATAATGCCATTAGTATTAAATCAAATTTTACTGTATTATTAACTGATCATAATATTCCCATTCCAAAAGTAGTACATGAAAAATTAGCTTCGGAAATTAAAATAGATGTAAAAGCCGATTTAGTTACAAAATAACCCTGATCATAAATGATACCGCTTAAAAGAATTACTGCTTTTTTTGTATTCTTCACAATTACAGAAGCATGTAAGGCGCAGTATTTGGGATATAAATCATTTACACTTTTAGAGGAAAACCAGCCTTTTAAAATAAATACCTTATTTAAAAATAATGAAGGATACATTTATGCGGGCTCCACAAACGGGTTATATACTTTTGATGGTAAAACGTTTAATAAAATCAGTTTTTTAAATCCGGCAGTTAAAGATACCGTGACAGCTATTTTTCAGGATAATCATCAACAAATTTGGGTAGGTTTTAAAAATGGTAACATTGCTAAAAAGATTAATGATAAGCTGCAATACATTAACCCCGAAGAAGGTACTCCAAAAGTAGCAATAACTGCTTTTTTACAGGATAAACAAAATAATATCTGGTTTGCTACCAACGGCGAAGGCATTTATTATTTTAATAATAACCACCTGTATTTAATAAATGAAGAGGAAGGGTTAAGTGATAAATATGTGCATGCTTTGGCATTGGCCGATAATGGCGATGTACTGGCAGCTACCGATCAGGGTATAAATATTTGTACAGTTAACGGAGCAAAAAAAACAGTAAAAATTATTGGGCCAAAAAATGGGTTACCTGATTATTATATAACTGTAATTACTTCTGCCGGTAACAATTCTTTTTGGATAGGCCTTCAGGAAAAGGGATTTTGTTTATATAACCATACTACGCAACAAATAACTATTCCTCCATCGGCAAAAAATTGGAATTATGGTCAGGTAAATGCATTACTTGCTACACAAAATAATATATGGATTGCCACTGAAGAAAATGGACTGTTAAAATTATCAAATACCAATCAAATCTTAACAACTGCTTCATCCCCAACACTAAATAAAAGCAATATAAATAATTTACTGCAGGATAATGAAGGGAATATATGGACCACCGGTTCGAACGGTTTAATTTGTTCTGCAGGAGATAAATTAAAACTTTTGGAATTGTATGATAACCGCACTTATGAAACTATTCACACCATTCTTTCTGATTATGAAAATAATATATGGGCAGGTACAGATGGTGGTTTGATTAAGTATATAATTTCGGGCAGTATAGCAGAAAAGAAAAATTACCCGATTAAAGAGTTAACCAGTAAAACAGATATTACAGGCTTATACCAGGATAGATATCATAAAATATGGATAAGCACAATGGGTGAAGGAATTTTTGTTTTAGATCCGTTAACCGGTGGCTATCGCAATATTACAGAAAACCCATTGTTGAAAAAAGCCAGTATATTATCTGTTACCGGCAAAGGCAATACGGTTTGTGCTGGTGGTTTAGAAGGAGTGGCTACAATTATTGAACTTTCTGAGGTAAATAAAAGTATTACCAATAATTACAAATTCACCAATTATAATAATATACCGAATCTGGGTAATAATTATATTCATTCAGTTTTTAAAGATAAATCAGGAAGAATATGGTTTGGCACTGATGGAAAAGGAATAACTGTTTTGCAAAATGGAAATTTTATTCATTTTGATAAAAGACAGGGCTTAAAAGACGAACACGTTTATTCCTTTACTGAAGATGCAAAAGGAAGGATATGGTTTAATACAAAGGATGCCGGCATTTACTGCTATGATGGAATAAAATTTAAAAATTATTCCTCTGCTGATGGAATAAGTGATTTAAAAATTACCACACTTAAAACAGACCGGCTTGGCAATATTATTATAGTAAATGAAAAAGGAATTGATATATTAAATCCCGAAAATGAATCTATTTCGTACTTAAATTACACACAGGGTATACCTGCAGTTAATACAGCAATAGAAAGCGTTACTACTGATTCATCAGGAAATATTTTACTAAGTACCTTAAAAGGAATTGTGGTATATTCTCCGGTAGATAAAACTATCCAACAACCAAAAACTATTATAAATAGTGTGCAATTATTCCTGCATAATATTGATAAAGAAGGTTTACACAATTATACATACAATGAAAATGGTTTTACGTTTAATTATACCGGAATTTATTATACCAACCCCGATGAAGTGCATTATCAGTATAAATTAGATGGCTTGGATACATCCTGGATAACCACAAAAGATCAGCGTGTGCCATTCCCCAATCTCAGACCGGGGAAATATATTTTTCATGTGCGCTCTTCTATTAATGAAAATTTTAAAAACTCAAGTGAGGTAACCTATAGTTTTATTATAGCCACGGCATTTTGGAAACGCACCTGGTTTATCTTGCTTTGCGTTATTACAGGTGCAGTTATTTTGTTTTGGTATATGAAATGGAGAGAAACTAATATTAAAAAAATGCAACTGCTGCTGCAGGAAAAAATTCAGTTTCAGTTTCAGGTATTGCGCAACCAGGTAAATCCCCATTTTTTATTTAACAGTTTTAATACTTTAATTTCAACTATTGAAGAAAATCCCAAAATGGCAGTAAGTTATGTTGAACAACTTTCCGAATTTTTTCGCAATATTGTAAACTACCGGGATAAAGATGTAATTACACTTGGTGAAGAAATTAATTTATTAAATACCTATTTTTATCTTCAGCAAAAAAGATATGGCAATAATTTAAAACTTAACATTAAGGTAAATGAGGAGGAAAAAATTAAACTGTTTATTCCGCCGCTTACTTTACAATTACTTTTGGAAAATGCCATTAAACATAATGCTGTTTCTAAAGAAACCACTTTAGTGGTAGACTTGTATTTGCAAAACGACAACTGTTTAATAATGCGGAATAATATTAATCCCAAGTTTTCAAAACAGACTGGAACAGGTATGGGCTTGCAAAATATTATTAACCGTTATAATATTCTAAGTAAAGAACAAGTTGTGATTATTAATGACAAAAAATATTTTAAAGTTTTGTTACCTGCATTAAAACAATAATATTATGAGAATTTTAATTATTGAAGATGAAGAACCGGCATCTAATCGATTGCAAAAGCTTTTAAAAGAAATTGAGCCGGATGCAGTTCTGTCTGACAATATTGTTAGTGTATCATCTGCTATAAAATGGTTTAAAGAAAATAAATTACCTGATTTAATTATTTCTGATATACAATTATCGGATGGTTTAAGTTTTGAAATATTTAAAGCGGTAGAAATATTGTGCCCGGTAATTTTTACCACTGCATACGATCAATATGCAATTGAAGCTTTTAGGGTAAACAGTATCGATTATCTGTTAAAACCAATTAAAAAAGAAGAGTTGTCATTTGCTATTGCCAAATTTAAAAAGATTATACCAGCTGTGCAGGCAATTGATATCAATCAAATATTAAAAACTTTCAGTTCAATTACATCAGCATTCAAAAAACGTTTTGTAGTAAGATATGGAGAGCATATTAAAACAATTACTATTGAAGAAGTGGCATTTTTTTATACAGAAGATAAAATTAATTTTTTAACTACAAAAGAAGGCCGTCGGTTTGCTATAGATTTTAATCTGGATACATTAGAATCCATGCTGGACCCAAAAATATTTTTCCGCATTAACCGTCAATATATCATCAGTATCCAATCTATCACAGAAATGTTTGCTTACTCAAAAAGCAGGGTACTTATTAAATTAAATCCACCTGCAAAACACGAAACCATTGTAAGCACTGAACGTGCTGCCGAGTTTAAACACTGGCTGGGTGATGAAAAATAGTGGTTTCTACCGATTCAGCAAACTAATATCCCCGTTCAGCTATAATTAGTTTTAAATAAAATATAGTTGATGCATTTTTACTGTACAATTTATAACAGTAAAATTTACAACTATGTTAGTGTCATTAAAAACAAAAGGAATCAGTCTAATTTCGGCTCTTTCATTGGTAATTTTATTTACCACCCTGCAATCTTCGTCTTGCTCAAAAAGTGATGATGTGGCAACAATTAATTCTGGTATAACCGGAACCTGGCGTGTAAGTTTATATTGGGATAAAAAGGATGAAACCAGTAAATTCAGCGGATATAATTTTTCTTTTAACTCAGGTGGCCAGCTCACTGCATCAAATGGTGCTTCTAACCTATCAGGAACCTGGAGTGAAAGCAGTACTAAGTTTACCATTAATTTTGGAACTGATCCCACATTTAGCTCCCTTAACAAAGACTGGTTGAAAGAAGAAAAAACGGCAATCAGTATAAAGCTAAAAGATGACAATCCTGCCAAAGATGAAAAGATTCAGATTGTAAAAAATTAAACTCAATACTTCGTTTTAAATTCAACTTTTTACAATATAATCCAAAAGATTAAAAACATAATTAAATGTCTTTTTTGAAAAACTAAATCTTGGATAATCTTAAATGCTTTTATCAGCATTCAAATGAAAAGCCGTAACATTTTGTGTTACGGCTTTTGTATTATACATTTGCAATGTATTTCAGGCGGATTTGTTTATTGTTCAGCCTGTAAAAATCGAACTAATAAACGAAAGCATTCCAAACTACCTTTCCGGATTGTTTCCCGTTTAATAGTTCACATTAATTTTTTTTCGGAACCTGGCATCAGTAATGTTTTATAACATCCTGTAAGGATACCTGTTTATAGTTTCATTTTTTGTAAAACAATAAACATACTTGTAATACATACAAATTATTTATGTCCTTAATTTAATTGCATTATGCACTCGATAGAAAAAGCATTAAAAGAAAGAATACTGATTATTGATGGCGCCATGGGCACCATGATACAGCGCCATAAATTAGAAGAAAAAGATTACCGTGGCGATCGTTTTAAGGACTGGCATACCGATGTAAAAGGAAATAACGATTTACTCAGTATCACTCAACCCGAAATTATTATTGGCATACACAAGCAATATTTAGATGCAGGTGCCGATATAATTGAAACCAATACTTTTAGTAGTACTTTAATTGCCCAAGCCGATTACGATATGCAATCATTGGCTTATGAAATGAATGTTGCCAGCGCAAAATGTGCGAAAGAAGCTATAAAACAATCGGGTAAAACAGCATGGGTTGCGGGGGCTATAGGTCCGCTGAACAAAACATTATCCTTATCGCCAGATGTAAACAACCCTGGATTTCGTGCCGTAAGTTTTGATGAAGTAGCCTCGGCTTATACAGAGCAAATAAAAGGTTTGGCAGATGGTGGTGTAGATATTTTATTAGTGGAAACTATTTTTGATACATTAAACGCCAAGGCTGCTATCTATGCCATAAAAAATTATTTCAGAAAAAATAATTTACCTGAGTTACCTATAATGATTAGTGGAACAATTACTGATGCAAGTGGAAGAACATTAAGCGGTCAAACCTTAGAAGCATTTTATACATCAATAGCCCATGCTAATCCATTGAGTGTTGGATTAAATTGTGCATTGGGTGCCCAGGAAATGCGGCCTCATATAGAAGAGCTTTCTCAAATAGCTGCTTGTTTTACATCGGCATATCCCAATGCAGGTTTGCCTAATGCGTTTGGTGAGTATGATGAACAGCCGCATGAAACAGCACACATAATTAAAGAGTGGGCAACTAATGGCTGGTTAAATATTGTAGGTGGTTGTTGTGGCACCACACCTGATCATATTAAACATATTGCAGATGAAGTAAGAAAATTTAAATCAAGGGAATTACCGGTTGTAGAGGTAGAATTAACCACAGAATAACATAAAGGTAATCACAGAACAAATTTTAAAATATGCATTTCTGGTTCATACAGAACTCGGCCCTGGATTATTAGAATCATCTTACAAAGAATGTTTATTTTACGAATTAAATAACAATGGAATTTTTACAGAAAAGGAAAAAGCTTTACCGTTGGTTTACCAGGAAGTGAAATTAGACATTGGGTATCATGTAGATTTATTGTAGGAAATAAAGTAATTCTTGAAGCTTTGGCAGATATTCATACAGCAATGGTTTTAACTTACTTAAAATTATCAGGTTGTAAAATTGGTTTACTGTTAAATTTTCATTCACCCCATTTGAAAAACGGAATTAAAAGATTGCTATTATAACCACGCTGTTACTCTGTGAAATTCCTCAGAGTACCTCCGTGTTAAAACAAAAACGAATGAGCACAATCAAACCATATCTACGCTTATCAGGCTTGGAGCCTTTGGTTATAAGGCCCGAAACAAATTTTGTAAACATTGGAGAACGAACCAATGTAACAGGTAGTAAAAAATTTGCACGACTTATCAGAGATGGCAAGTATGAAGAAGCATTATCTGTTGCCCGCCAACAGGTGGAAAGCGGTGCACAGGTAATTGACATCAACATGGACGATGCTATGCTGGAAGGTGTAGAGGCAATGACAACTTTTTTAAACCTGGTACAGGCCGAACCGGACATCGCCAGGATTCCCATTATGATTGACTCCAGTAAATTTGAAATTATAGAAGCGGGTTTAAAATGTGTGCAGGGAAAATGTATTGTGAACTCTATTTCGATGAAAGAAGGGGAATTAAAATTTATTGAACAGGCAATTATCTGCAAAAGTTATGGAGCAGCAGTTATTGTAATGGCTTTTGACGAAAAAGGACAAGCAGATACCAAAGAACGTAAAATTGAAATTTGCCACCGTGCATACAAAATATTAACAGAGCAGGTAGGTTATACACCGCAGGAAATTATTTTTGATCCAAACATTTTTGCAATTGCCACAGGTATTGAAGAACATAGTAATTATGCAGTTGACTTTATTGAAGCAACAAGAGAGATTAAAAAAATAATGCCCCTCACTAAAGTTAGTGGTGGTGTAAGTAATGTATCGTTTTCGTTTAGAGGAAACGATCATGTAAGAGAAGCAATACACAGTGTATTTTTATATCATGCCATTAATGCAGGCATGGATATGGGTATAGTAAACGCAGGGCAATTGGTGGTGTACGATGAAATTGAACCTACATTAAAAAATCTTTGTGAAGATGTTATCTTAAATAGAAATAACGCCAACAACGAAGCAACAGAAGCATTAATAGTATTTGCAGAAACTGTAAAAGCAAAAGGAAAAGAAATTGTAAAAGATGAAAAGTGGAGAGATGAATCGGTAGAAAAAAGATTATCCCATTCTTTAGTAAACGGTATTACAGATTATATTGATGCAGATACAGAAGAAGCAAGGCAAAAATATCCCAAGCCTTTGGATGTAATTGAAGGTCCGCTGATGGATGGCATGAATGTAGTAGGTGATTTATTTGGCTCAGGAAAAATGTTTTTACCACAGGTAGTTAAAAGTGCAAGGGTAATGAAAAAGGCTGTTGCAGTGTTAACACCATATATAGAACAAGAAAAAGAGGATAGAAAAAATGCCCATATAGCGGCAGGAACAATTAATGAGGAAACTGCAGGTGCCGCTAAAATTTTATTGGCAACTGT
>JAYUTC010000268.1:0-3790 GCA_043755395.1 Ferruginibacter sp. | reverse complement strand
TATTGCTACCAATACGGCTCTATGCTGCGTTTATCCTGTTATCCTCACCCTCGAGACAAGAGGGCATGTCTGCCAAAAATTTCATCACCCCACAATTTGATAAAAACCTGGCTACTACTAGCTAAGCTTGATAGTGCAAATCTATATAAATTAGCGATAGTTTAAAAATAATTTACTAATTATTTGGAAATAATAGAAATAATTTAAATATTTGTATATTATTTTAAAAATAAACTAAAATAAAAATTAAAAATGGCAGCTAAATTAAATCTTGACAAATTAGACCTTCAGATTATCCATGAGATGATGGAAACTGCTGAAGTTTCTTACGCCGACCTTGGTAAAAAATTATTTGTAAGCGGTGGTACTATTCATGTACGTATAAAAAAACTGCAGGAGTTTGGTATAGTTAAAGGTACAAGATTAAATGTAGACTTGAAACAATTAGGTTACGACATTACGGCTTTTGTAGGTATTTATTTAGAAAAAAGTTCTTTATATGATAATGTTGCAACTGATTTAATGAAAATACCAGAAATAGTACGATTGAATTACATAACAGGCAACTATAGTATGTTTATTGAAATAGTCTGCAAAGATATTAATCAACTTCGTTTTGTTTTACATGATGAGTTACAAAAAATTAAAGGTATCGACCGTACAGAAACATTTATCTCTCTTGAAGAAGGGTTTAATAGAAATGTGCAGGTGGCACCAGCATTGTAATTTATAATTATGTGGATTCGTTTTATTTATAGTCAAATCCTGTTATTCCCTTTTATTATTTCAGCTGTTTCTCAAACCATTAATACAGATGTATTGATAATAGGTGGAGGCACTGGAGGTGTTGCAGCTGGAATACAAAGTGCCAGGCAAAAAGTAAAAACTATTATTGCCGAACCCGCAACGTGGTTGGGCGGCATGTTAACTGCAGCTGGTGTTAGTGCTACAGATGGCAATCACAATTTACCCAGTGGATTGTGGGAAGAATTTCGCCAGTATTTATACAAACATTATAATGCAAAAAATTTAGCCACAGGTTGGGTTAGTAATACATTATTTGAACCACATGTGGGGGATAGTATTTTTAAAGCGATGTGTGAAAAAGAAAAAACATATTTAGCATTATTGTATGGAATGCAATTGCAAAGTATAATAAAAGAAAAAAATAAAATTACAGGTGCGGTATTTGTCGCTGCTGATAAAAAAATAATTACTATAAAAAGTAAAATATGCATTGATGCTACCGAACAGGGCGATGTACTTGCTATGAGTGGTGCCGCCTTTGATGTGGGAATGGAAGACACTGCCTATTCCAAAGAAACTATTGCACCAGGCAAAAATAATATCATTCAGGATTTAACATGGGCAGCTATTTTAAAAGATTATGGCAAAAATGCTGATAAAACTATTGCCAGGCCGGAAGGATATGATTCTACAATATTTTTCAAAAGCTGTATATCAGTATTTAATAATGATTCAATTGCTTCTCCATGGACAGCTCAAAAAATGCTGAATTATGGAAAAATAAAAAATAATAAATACATAATAAACTGGCCCGCATACGGCAATGATTATTATTTAAACGTAATTGAAAATAATCCTGATGAAAGAATACAAAAATATCAGTCTTCAAAAAAACAAACGCTTAAGTTCATTTATTTTATTCAAAAAGATTTAGGCTATAAAAATTTAGGATTGGCAAATGATGAATTTCCTACGGAAGATAAACTGGCCATGATTCCATATAACAGGGAAAGCAGACGAATAAAAGGTTTAGTTCGTTTAAATAATAATCATTTGGCAAATCCTTTTGAACAGGCGGAAGCATTATACCGAACAGGTATTTCGGTAGGGGATTATCCAATAGATCATCATCACCATAAAAATGAAACAGCACCAAAAATAGAATTTACGTTTATTTATTCTTACAACATTCCTCTTGGTTCATTAATACCCGAAAACACAGATGGATTAATTGCTGCTGAAAAAAATATCAGCGTAAGTAATATTGTAAATGGTACTACCAGGTTACAACCAGTTGTATTACTAACAGGGCAGGCAGCAGGCGCAACTGCAGCATATTGTGTGCAAAAAAATATAGAACCCAAAAAAGCAAATGTAAGAGAAGTGCAACAAATTTTATTAGATGCAAAATATTTTATTATGCCATATGTGGATGTGCAGCCTGATGATGTTTATTGGCAACCTATACAAAAAACAGGAGCTACGGGTATTTTAAAAGGTGTAGGTAAAAGCGAAGGATGGACAAATAAAACTTATTTTTATCCTGATAGCCTTGCTTTATTTGCTGAGTTTACAAAAGGGTTAAATGATTTAGGGATTAAAATTACAGATAGTAGAATCAACAAAAACGATTGGCTTACCTGGGATGATATACAGCATGTGCGGGACTATTTAATAACAAGAAAAAAAATTCCTTGGAGTACAAAGGTTAAGGTTACAGAAATGAACTGGAATTTGGAAAAATATAAATTTGAAAAAATTGGAACAAATAAACCATTAACAAGAAAAGTTGCAGCTGTATTAATTGATTATTTTTTAGAACAGTTTGAAACAAACAAAATAAATTTTAACGGCACTCCTGTTTCAAGATGAAATTATCCTTTTTATAATTTTACATCTATCGCATCTCTTAAACCATTTCCCAATAAATTAAAAGCCAATACCAATAACATTATTGCAAAGCCGGGTATTAATGCCAGCATTGGGTTGTGTGTAATAATAAAATTGTAATTTTCTTTTATCATTAATCCCCAGCTGGGTTGCGGGGGTTGTACGCCAATGCCCAAAAAACTTAAACCTGCTTCCACAATAATTGCAGTGGCAAAATTACTTGCAGCAATAACCAATACAGGGCCAAGTATATTAGGTAAAATATGTTTGGCAATTATTCTAAAGTTAGTAAAGCCCAAAGCTTTTGCTGCCTGTACAAATTCCAGTTCTTTTATTGCCATCACCTGGCCTCTAACCAAACGGGCAACACTTACCCACATGGTTAGCCCAACAGCAATAAAGATTTGCCAAAAGCCTTTACCCATAGCTAATGTAATAGCAAATACTAACAGTAAAGTTGGAATACTCCAGGTTACATTTACCAGCCACATTATTACTTCATCCATCCACCCTTTAAAATAGCCGGCAATGGCACCCAAAATAATTCCTAATGTTAAGGAGATAAGTACCGCTATTAAACCAACAGCCAAACTTACCCTTGTACCAATAATTAAGCGGCTTAAAATATCTCTGCCAAATTTGTCGGTACCTAACCAGTATTTTTTGGTGATGATATTATTATTGGTAAGATTTGCGGGATGACTGTTTGTAAGCGTATTAATAGAAAAATATTGACCTACTGAAGTATCATCGTCAATGTATTTATTTATTAAGAGGCTATCTTCTTTTATATAGTATCCGCTTATGGGGATGTAACGGTTATTTTTTTTCTCGCCGGATAATATAATGGTTAACCAGTTTTGGGCACTGCTGTTTTTAAAATCAGGAACTTTTAAAAACTGCTGTGTATAACCAATTTTTTTTGCCTGTATCTCCACTGTTTGCAAATCGGCATTAGGTGAATTATCAGTTGCAATTAAATAGCCAAATATGGTGAGCAGCACCGCAATGGTAATAATAAATAAGCCCAGCAAAGCGCTTTTATTTTTTTTCAGCCGCTTCCAGATCTGTTGGTTGTATGAAAGAGATTGCTGTGGCATAGTGTAAAATACAAATATTGTTGTTGGCAATTTAAAGTGTTTTATTATTTAAC
>JAYUTC010000267.1:0-9501 GCA_043755395.1 Ferruginibacter sp. | reverse complement strand
GCCTGGGTGGGCAACCAGCAACATATACATCAACCGGTATTACATGATCGGCACCTTTTACTACTGAATATGTATTGTAAAAAAAAGGGCCGCCACTTATGGCGCAGGCACCCATTGCAATTACATATTTAGGATCACCCATTTGGTCGTACAATCTTTTTAATACAGGAGCCATTTTATTTACGATTGTGCCTGCAATTATGATTACATCCGCCTGGCGTGGGGAAGCTCTTGCTACTTCAAACCCAAAACGGGAAAAATCGTATTTGGCACCGGCAACAGCCATATATTCTATTCCGCAGCAACTGGTTGCAAAAGTTAATGGCCATAAAGAATTTGACCTTGCCCAATTGATCACATCATCTAATTTACTGAGCACAATACCACCACCAGGCAACTCATGTATCTGGCCGGGAAAATCAGTTTTTGTATTTTTTTGTTCGGTCATTTATAGTTAAGTATTCAGGTTTTTTACATCCATTTTAATGCACCTTTTTTATGTGCATATAAAAACCCCATAAATAAAATAAAAAAGAAGATTATTATTTCTATTAAAGCCATCCAGCCCACTTTTTTAGCAACAACAGCCCAAGGGTAAAGAAATACAAGTTCCACATCAAAAATTAAAAAAATTAATGCAAATAAATAGTATCCTACATTCAATTGTACCCATGTTTGTCCGGTGGTAGGAATGCCACATTCATATGGCTCCAATTTGGCTTTATTGGAGGTAGTTTTAGTTACAAGCTTTGCAATTAAAATAGCAAATATTGAAAAGGCTAAAGCAGCAAGTATTAAAATAATCATGGAAGACGCACCCATAATTAACTATAGTTTTTATAAGAAATGAAGTTAATGCTAAAATTGGTTATAAAAATTTAAAAGCATATTATTTTTACACAACATGATGAAAATCATATTAATAAAGTTCAAATAATTTTTTTAAAAGTCAATAAAAAAACAATAACTTACGAAAGCTTTTTAAGCACAGGATATTTAAAATGTTTGTAATTTCTGGGCTTGGTTCAATAATAATTAACTCAAAAATGCTTTTATGAAAAAAGTAGCACATATTCTCAATAGAAAAGGAAATAATGTTATTACTATAACTCCAGATATTACTGTGTTGGACGCCTTAAAACAAATGGCAGAAAAAAACATTGGTTCTATAGTTGTAATTAAAGATGGCCAGTATGTTGGGCTATTAACTGAAAGAGATTATGCCCGTAAAGTAATTCTTAAAGGCAAATCTTCCACCACTACTTTGGTAGATGAAATTATGAGTACTGGGTTGCCCCGCATTACCCCTGATAATTCTGTAGAGACCTGTATGCAGATAATGAGCGAAAATAATATCCGCTATTTACCGGTTTTTGATAATGACCTGATGTGCGGTATAATATCAATTAATGATGTTATTAAAGAAACCATCCTTACACAAAAGGAAACTATAGAGCATCTTCAAAACTATATAAACTCCTGATATAGTAAGATATTATTTGTCAAAAAAAATATCTTATATTTTCTATTATTTATAATACAGTAAATATATTACACAAATTTAAAAGCGGTTGCCCCTCTTAAAAGTATAAGAGCTTACCTTTGGCATTAATGAAACAACTAAGAACGCTTCGTAAATATTTTTGGAAATACCGCTGGCTTTTTATGTTAGGGATATTGTTTGTAGTTCTTACTAATTACTTCAGAATTTTAGCGCCACAAATAACTGGCTATGTTGTTAATAACGTAGTACATTCTATAAATAGTAATTCAACGGTAAAACAAATTAATTCACATACGGTTACAGAGAAAAAATACGACTATTTAGTAAAAAAAGTGATTACTCTTTTTGAGGCAAGTAATTATAATAAGATTTTATTGGTTGGAATTACACTATTTATTATTGCAATTATCAGTGGGTTTTTTATGTTCTTAATGCGGCAAACTATTATTGTAATGAGTCGTCATATTGAGTATGACCAAAAAAATGAAATATTTTCTCATTATCAAAAATTAGATACTGATTTTTATAAAACACATAGTACCGGTGATTTAATGAACCGCATTGCAGAGGATGTCAGCAGAGTAAGAATGTACACAGGCCCGGCAATTATGTATTTTATAAATCTGGCTGCAGTTATTGGATTTAGTGTATTTTTTATGCTTAAGGCAAGCCCTAAACTTACATTTGTTGCACTAGCTCCCTTACCTCTACTTGCCATTACCATCTATTTTGTTAATACAATTATTAATAAAAAAAGTGAAAAAATTCAATCCTTACTTAGTGATCTTACTACTAATGCACAGGAGTCATATTCGGGTATAAGGGTAATAAAATCTTATGTACAGGAAAAAGCTATGTTACTTTTTTTTAAGACCAACAGTGAAGCATACAGAAAAAATGCTTTGAGCCTGGCTAAAACTGAAGCAATTTATTTTCCCAGTATGGCTTTGCTGATTGGATTAAGTACAATCATAACAATTATGGTAGGTTGCCTTGATGTAATTAATAAAGTTGATGGAGCAAGCATTGGAACTATAGCTGAGTTTGTGTTATATATTCAAATGCTGACCTTTCCGGTTAGTGCTATTGGGTGGACAGCCAGTATGACACAAAGAGCTGCAGCCTCACAAAAAAGGATAAATGAATTTTTACATACAGAGCCTGAAATACAAAATTCGGGTAATGTACTTACACCATTGTTGAAGGGTAATATTTCTTTTTCTGGTGTTGATTTCACCTATTCACATACAGGTATAAATGCACTAAAGAATTTTAGTTTGCAAATTAATAAAGGACAAAAAATAGCGATTATTGGTAGAACTGGTTCCGGAAAATCAACCATCGCCCAATTGTTGTTACATATGTATAAACCCCAAAGTGGGATAGTAACTTTTGATGGTATTCCACTTGATAAAATAGATATTTATTCCTTACGTTCGCAAATTAGCTACGTGCCTCAGGACGTGTTCTTGTTTAGTGAAACAGTTAGCAATAATATTAGTTTTGGAATGGGAAGTGCCACCCATGAAAAAATAGTTGCAGCTGCAATTCAGGCAAGTGTACATACTGAAATTGAAAAATTTCAACACGACTATACAACTATGATTGGAGAAAGAGGCGTTACTCTTAGTGGTGGGCAAAAACAACGCATATCCATAGCAAGGGCTTTAATAAAAAATCCCCAAATTGTAATTTTTGATGACTGTCTAAGTGCTGTAGATGCCCGTACCGAAAAGGAAATTATTGAGAATTTGTATCAATATCTTGAAAATAAAACTGCAATTATCATTACCCACAGGATTTTTTCATTATTTAAATTCGATAAAATCATTGTACTCGACGAAGGCCGTATTGCTGAAGAAGGTACTCATATTGAACTTTTACAAAAAAATGGCATTTATACAGAAATGTTCAATCGGCAACAGGAAGAACAACATTGATACCTCTACGAAGATAATAACTGCACTTATATTTTGTGGATTCAAAAACAATTTTATCTTTGCTCAGCCCTAAAAAGGGGCAATCGTTTAAAAACTTAAATTTTATTAAAGTGGCGTACGAAAACAATGACAAAAAAATTGAAAGCGTTTATAGTCAACGCATCAGAGCTGGAAAACGGAGGACTTACTTTTTTGATGTAAGAGAAACCCGTGGAAATGATTTTTATTTAACTATTACAGAAAGCCGTAAAAAATTTGATAGTGACGGTTATGAGCGGCATAAAATCTTTTTATATAAAGAAGATTTTAATAAATTTATTAAGGGTCTTGGCGAGGCAATTGATTATGTAAAAACAGAATTAATGCCCGATTTTGATTTTGATGCTTTTAACCACGACACTCCTTATGAAGGAGAAGGTGGCCCCGTAGCTCAAAATACTGAAGCAGATTCACCTGTCGCAACAACTGAAACAGCGCCTGCTACAGAAGAAAAAGTTGAAACTCCTGCCGTACCATCAACCCCGGTTGATAATGGCAGTACTGAGGAAGTAGACAAATGGTAAACCAACACCAAAACTAATTGCATAAGCCCTTTCTTTTTTAGAAAGGGCTTTTAAGTTAGCTCAATTAGTATTGTATACTTTTGTTTAAAAAAAATATAATGAAAAAATTATTAGGGATTTTGCAGTTGGTTATAATGGCAAACTGCACCAATGCCCAATATCGCATTCAAAATGCACAGGCATTTTTTACTGTCTCTATGCCGGGCATTCAAATGAAAGACGATAATGGTAATCCTATTGACCCTGAGCCAATTATTGACCGGTTTATTTATATTGAAAGTAATTTTAAAGGTAAGCCCAAAGTGGACTCGGTTTTATATAATGGATTTTTATTGATGCCTGCCGTTTCAGATAAAGAAGAAACTATAACAAAGATCGGGATCAGAAAAGCAAATGGGAAGCCTGTAACTATGATTGCTAAAAAAGGAAACCATATTTGGAGAATTGATTTGCATCAAATTAATGGCAATACTTTGAAGTATGAAGCCCTAAATAAAATTATCATCAAAGGCAAACTGGCTAAAATAAAATTTAGCTATACACTTACCACCGAAACAGAACTGGCAACACCAGACAGGTATTAAAAATCAGCTTTACTTTTTTGCGGATAAGATCCAGCATTAAATTTTCAGAAGGTTCCTGCGGAACTAGGGTTTCGTTAAGTTTAAAGAAATTATTAATGGTAGTGTTAGCTGCAATTAAATCTTGCTTTAGAACAGTATTGGGTATGCCTTTATTTACTAATGTCGTTTTAAACACCCGCATCAGGGTAGTAATAGCAGCCGGCAGCACTATACGGGCTTTTGATAATTATATAACTGAAACATTAGATTGGGCAAATGCCAATTGTGAAATATAAATCAAAATTGTGAGAAGGCAGATTTATATAATTCATTTTATGAAAAATTTTAGTTATCACCTCATTTTCTTGTAAGCATTTATCAGCGAGTTGGTAGAAGAATCATGCGAAGAAATGTTTGCACTATTTTCTAACTCAGGTAAAATTTTATTGGCTAAAATTTTACCCAGTTCAACGCCCCACTGGTCAAAACTGTAAATATTCCAAATTACACCCTGTACAAAAATTTTATGTTCGTACAAAGCAATTAATTCACCCAAACTGAAAGGAGTTATTTGTTTTAATAAAAAAGAGTTGGTAGGCCGGTTGCCTTCAAAAACACGGTAAACATTGTCCTGATTTGTGCCATTCATTAAAGCTTCTGTTTGTGCAAAGAAGTTGCTCAACAGTTTTTGATGATGATCGGAGAGCGCATTATGACTAACTGCAGGTGCAATAAAATCGCAGGGAATAATTTGTGTGCCTTGGTGAATTAACTGATAAAAAGCATGTTGGCCATTGGTGCCTGGTTCTCCCCAAATAACCGGGCCAGTTGAATAAGTTACTTTTTCGCCATTTCTGTCAGTATATTTTCCATTGCTTTCCATATTGCCTTGTTGAAAATAAGCAGCAAAGCGGTGCATGTATTGATCGTAGGGTAAAATAGCTTCTGAATTGGTACCATGAAAATTGCCATACCAAATACCAATCAGTGCCATTAAAACGGGTATATTTTTTTCAAATGCAGCTGTACGAAAATGTTTATCTGTTTCATGAGCACCTTTTAATAATTGTTCAAAATTATCGTAACCTACAGTTAGCGCAATAGATAATCCAATGGCACTCCATATGCTGTATCTGCCGCCAACCCAATCCCAAAATTCAAACATATTTTCAGGAGCAATCCCAAATTTAATTACTTCTAATTGGTGGGTAGATAATGCTACAAAATGTTTTGCAATTAATGCTTCATCTTTAGCTTGTTGCAAAAACCAATTTCTTGCAGTGTGGGCATTGGTCATTGTTTCCTGCGTTGTAAATGTCTTGGATGCTATCAGGAAAAGTGTTTCATCCGGGGTTATTTTTTTTAATGTTTCGGCAATATGTGTTCCATCAACATTGCTTATAAAATAGGTTTGGATACCATCAACCCAATAAGGTTTTAAAGCTTCTGTAACCATCACAGGTCCCAGATCGCTGCCACCAATACCAATATTTACTATGTATTTTATTTTTTTACCACTATAGCCTTTCCAATCTCCATTATGAATTTTTTCACAAAAGTGTTTCATTTGTTCCAATACTTTTTTTATACCGGGCATAACATCGTTTCCATCTGCAAAAACAGGCAAACCCGAAAAATTTCTTAATGCAGTATGTAACACTGCCCTGTTTTCGGTTTCATTAATTCTTTCTCCTGTAAACATTGCTTCTATGGCATCACTTAGTTTACATTCTTTAGCCAATTCTGTTAATAATACTAAAGTATCAGCAGTAATTTTATTTTTAGAAAAATCAAATAAAATATCATTGAATTGCAAAGAAAATTTTGTGAACCTTTCTTTATCTGTCTTAAACAAATTGTTAAGGTGTACAGTTTTCATTTGGCTGTAATGATTGTGTAATGCATGCCAGGAAAGGGTAGAAGTGGGGTTAATTTTTGGGAACATCTGTTTAATATTTAATACTTAATTGCGAAGGTAAAGTTTGTAATATAAAACTTGCAGGAATAAAAAAATTACATTAAATTAATCACTTCAATCAGTTTTTTCACCATTGTTATAGAAATATCCAAGTGTGTAACCATTCGTACTTGTGTTGGAGAAATAGAGAGGCATAAGATATCATCCAGTTTCATTCTTTCGCAAAACTCTTTTGCTGTGTATAGGCCCGTTACTTCAAAAATTACAATATTGGTTTCCACAGGCATTATATTACCAATGAAATTTTTCTTTGCTAAAGCTGCTGCTATTTGATGAGCATTTAAATGATCTTCTTCTAAACGGTTTATATTATTCTCCAAAGCATAAATTCCAGCTGCCGCTAAATATCCTGCCTGTCTCATTCCACCACCAAAAACCTTTCTGACTCTTCTTGCTTTTTTAATAAAATCAAATTTTCCCAAAAGTAAACTGCCAACCGGGGTACCCAATCCTTTACTTAAACAAATAGAAATGCTATCAAATAATTCGCCATATTGTTTAGGTGATTCATCTTTTGCTTTAAGTGCATTCCATAGTCTTGCACCATCTAAATGTAAATTCAATTTATATTTTAAACAAACCTCTTTAATTAATTGAAATTCAGTGAAATTATAGCAACTTCCTCCACCTCTGTTTGCAGTGTTTTCTAGACTTACCAAGCTTGTTCTGGCTTTATGTACATCATCAGGATTTATGGCTTCTATCATCTGTTCAGCAGTAATTCTTCCACGGTCGCCTTCCAAAGCTTTTACCTGGCTGCCGCTGTTAAAAGCTATGCCACCACCTTCATAAATATAAACATGACTCATTTTATCACAAATCACTTCATCACCTGGTTGCGTATGACACTTTATTCCAATTTGATTAGTCATAGTGCCACTTGGACAAAACAACGCCGCTTCCATTCCAAACATTTCTGCAACAATTGCTTCTAAACGATTTACCGATGGGTCTTCTCCAAAAACATCATCTCCAACCGGCGCTTTAAACATAGCTTCCAGCATTGCAGGAGAAGGCTTGGTAAAAGTATCAGAACGTAAATCTGTTATCATTTATCAAATATAAGAATGTGAAGGAAGGTATCAAAAATTTGGAAATGGTTATTAAGTTTTAAATTGAAAATCATTTGAGCCTAATCACTAAATAGTTGTAGCTATTTTATCCCCCATTTACACCTTTTTTACACAAACGTTATGAAATACGGCATATAAAACGTAATTTTGCACACTATTTTACAGGTTTTGAAGCATTAACCAATCATTTGCAACATTTTCCTCAACAAATAGGTCTTACAAGTGTTAAATATTCAGAATTAATACATTACAATGAGGCAACTTAAGATCGCAACGCAGATTACCAACCGTGATTCACAAGCAGTTGAGAAATATTTGCAGGAAATTTCGAAGATTTCGATGATTACACCTGAAGAGGAGACCATTTTGGCCCAAAAGATCAAAATGGGTGATCAGAGAGCATTAGACAAATTGGTGCAGGCCAACCTTCGTTTTGTGGTATCTGTAGCTAAGCAGTACCAGCACCAGGGCCTTTCTCTTAGTGATTTAATTAACGAGGGTAACCTCGGCTTAATCAAGGCGGCACAACGCTTTGACGAAACAAAAGGTTTCAAATTTATCTCTTACGCTGTGTGGTGGATTCGCCAATCTATATTACAGGCGTTGGCAGAGCAGGGCAGATTAGTCCGCTTGCCACAAAACAAAATTGGCACGTACAACAAAGCTAACAAGGCCTACATGGCTTTTGAACAGGAACACGAAAGAGAGCCAAGTACAGAAGAGTTAGCAGAATTACTGGAGATGAGTGAAACAGAGATCAACAACATTTTTCAGAGTAACACCCGTCATACTTCCCTTGATGCACCTGTGCATGAAGCAGAAGATGTAGCCATGGGTGATTTGTTGAAGGGTGGTGATGAAACTGATGAAGATGTAATGCACGATTCATTGAAAAATGAAATTCGCAGGGTATTAAAATCATTAAGTCCAAGGGAAGCAGAAATTGTTAATGCTTATTTTGGTTTGGATGGAGAAAATGGAGTAACTATTGAGCAAATTGGTCAAAAGTATGATCTTACCAAAGAGCGTATCCGCCAGATTAAGGAAAGAGCTATTAAACGTTTGCAAAAAGCCCGTTACAGTGGTGCATTAAAAGCCTATTTAGGGTAATAATATTTTGATGGGTTAATTAACTGAATCCTTCTGCCAAAAGCGGGAGGATTTTTTACTTTTAAGTCCTGCCAATAGATCAGAATTTGTAAAAAAGGAATTAAGGAAATCAGGATAGTGTTTTTTATTCTGTAAAACTTTCTGTATATAGTTTTGTTTATTTAAGATTAACATAATAATAAATTAAATAAACTTTTGTATTTGTAATTTTGTAACAGTATGAAAAATACTTTTTTAATTGTTGGCATAATACTTTTTTTTTCTTCCTGCGAAAAAGATATTGATTTTAATTTAAAAAATGCAGATGATGTTTTAGTGGTTGATGCTCAAATAGAAAATGACAAGGCTCCAACAGTAGTACTTACAAAAAGCCTGGATTATTTTGGTAAAATAAGTCCTGAAATATTAGTAAATTCTTTTGTACACAATGCTGATGTTACCATTTCTAATGGAATATTAACTCATAAACTAAAAGAGTATGCTTTACCTTTAGGTGCCGGATTTACTGCATATTATTACAGTATTGATTCAGCCAATCTTGTTACGGCGTTTGTAGGTCAGTTTAATAAGCAGTATTCATTAAACATAAAAGCAGCAGGGAAAGAATATACTGCAAAAACCAATATCCCTTTGCTAACTAAATATCCCGATTCATTATGGTTTAAACCGGCTCCTTCAAATCCTGATACCAATAAAAGAGTTTTAATGACAAGGGCTACTGATCCGCCGGGATTAGGTAATTATATCCGTTATTTCACCAGAAAAAACAG
>JAYUTC010000266.1:0-3848 GCA_043755395.1 Ferruginibacter sp. | reverse complement strand
ATAAGATACGAGTTGCCAATTTATTAATGAACCCATTAGATACATTAACACTTTTCAGCATCAGGCAAAATGCTGAAATCATTAGTGATATTACACACAAAAATATAAGCAATTGGGTACAACTACCATTACCTGTAATAAGTGATACTTTAGTTTTTAGAAAAAAAGGAACACTTACATCCTATGTTCAGTTTAATGGATTTTCACCAACGGGTTTGCGTATGTATACACTTATAGGAAGAGGAAAAAATCTGGTAACATCTAAAACCCCTGCTGCAGCAATTATTACTAACCGTTAAAAAAATATTTATGAGAAATAAAAATAATTATTTGATTTTATTTATGACCATTGCCAGTTTTTTACTATGCATTACCGGTTGTATTAAAAAAGATCCGCAAAGCAGAATAGCACAATTGCTGTTAGTGCCGCTATCTCCTAATTTAGTACCAATTGCCACTTTAACGCCGGCTATTTCCACCGATTTTTCAATAAACGGTACGCTATATGCTACTCAGGTTGGGTATAATACTACATCCGGTACCGTTAGGTACACCCTGCCCTATTACACGATAGAACCAAAAGCCGGCACTGTTATAGCTTACAATGTTACCGGTACAAATAATAAATTTGCTTCCGTTACAAAAGATCTGGAGGAAGATAAAGTGTATTCTACCTTTTTAATTGACTCAATCAATAAAGCCAAAGCTGTAATTGTTACTGATAATTTAAGTGACCCTACCCCCGGAAAAGTTAAGATCAGGTTCTTTCATTTTTCGCCTAATGCACCGGCAGTAGATGTGGTAATTATGGGAACCACTACAAAATTGTTTTCAAACAGATCTTTTAACGATCAGGCTGCAAACACAGCCTATGAAAGCTTTATTGAAATTGATCCGGGGTCTTATACATTTTTATTGAATGCCACATCAACCGGTTTAACTGCATACACCACTTCGGCTCAAACACTTTTGCCCGACAGGATTTATACACTGGCAGCAAGAGGAGTAGTTGGTAATGTAACCAGCCCTTTAGGTGCATGGGTTTATCCTAATAAGCCTTAACTGATTTGTGTAAAAAAAACTAATGCGGCTATCTTAAAAGGAGATAGCCGCTTTTTATTTTAATAAAATTTTTAACCAAAAAATAAATAACAAACCCCTATAGCTGTTACTATTCCAACCAAATCGGCAAGTAGCATAGCCCCAATGGAATAGCGGGTATTCTTAATGTTTACAGAACCAAAGTAAACCGCAACTACATAAAAAGTTGTGTCAGATGCTCCCTGAAAAATCCCTGACAGTTTGCTTGCAAAAGAATCGGGGCCAAATGTTGTCATGGTACTCACCATCATTCCTCTTGCTGCCCCCCCACTCATAGGCCTTATTAATGCTGTAGGTAACCCATCAACAAAACGTGTATCTGCACCAAACAGTGCAAAAAATTGTTTCATACCATTTATCACAGCATCGAATGTGCCGCTGGTACGAAGCATGCTTACTGCAACCAATATGCCTAAAATGTAGGGAATAATTCTAATCGCTGTATCAAATCCGTTTTTAGCTCCATCAACAAAAGCAGAAAATACATCTATCTTTTTGTATAGTCCACCCAAAATAATCAATAAAAAAACAAGTAGAATTAAACCATTACTTAATTGTCCCGAAAAAATTTGAATACCTGCTGCATTTAATTTAGTGATGTATAATACCAGCAAAACTATAAATGCCGAAATACTAAATACCCATAATAAAATTACAGGCTGAAATAAATTAATTTTCTGTTTGATTGAAACTATTATCATCGCCGTCATAGTACCTACAAATGTTACAATCATACAGGGAATAAAAACATCGGTTGGGTCTGATGCATGATTGGCAGCCCTTACTGCAATTACACTAACCGGAATTAAATTTAACCCGGCTGCATGTAAACAAAGAAACATTATTTGCGAATTGGAAGCCACCTCTTTGTTAGTATTGAGTTCCTGTAAACTATCCATGGCTTTTAACCCAAAAGGAGTTGCGGCATTATCTAAACCAAGTAAGTTTGCCGAAAAATTCATAATCATATGCCCCATAGATGGATGGCCTTTTGGAATTTCGGGAAAAAGTTTTGAAAAGAAGGGACCAACAATTTTGGATAACAATCTTATGCCTCCTGCTTTTTCTGCAATACTCATAAACCCAATAAATAATGCCAAAATACCAATCAGCTTTAAACAAATTTCCACTGCTATCCAGCAGGTTTCAATTACACCATCCAATTTAAGTGGATTGGCAGGATCAGCGGCTTTTCCACTTATCATCCATGTAAAAATTTGTGTTTCTCCAAAGAAAAAACATTTTATACCTGCAACAAATATTGCTATAATTATAAAGGCACTCCATATTCTGCTTAAAGCCATATAACATAATTAAGAATTGAAAATTAAGAATTAATAATTAAAACCAGCTAATTGCACAGGTATACTTCCATTTATGGGGTCAATTATTAATTACCCTTACCTTTGCAGCCAATTTTTAATTTCTCATTTTAAACTTTCAATTAAACCAATGGCTTTACAGGCAGGCATCGTGGGATTACCCAATGTAGGAAAATCAACCCTATTTAACGCAGTTAGCAATAGTGCTAAGGCACAGGCTAGCAATTATCGTTTTTGTACCATTGAACCTAATACCGGTTTGGTAAACGTACCCGATCCCAGGCTGGATAAACTGGCCGAATTGGTAATACCAGACAGAACCGTACCTACACAAATTGAAATTGTGGATATTGCTGGTTTGGTACGCGGTGCCAGTAAAGGTGAAGGATTGGGCAATAAATTTTTAGCCAATATACGTGAAGTAGATGCCATCATACATGTAATTCGTTGTTTTGAAGATGAAAATATTTTAAGGGATGAAGGGCCTATTAACCCAGTGAGTGATAAAGAAATTATTGAAACTGAATTGCAGTTGAAAGATTTAGAAAGTGTAGAAAAGAAAATGCAGCGTACCGAAAAACTGGCCAAGACAGATCCAAAAATGAAAGCTGAACTGGAAATTTTAATTAGATGTAAAGAACATTTGGACAAAGGAAAAAATATTATCTCTCTTGGATTAAGTAAAGAAGAAAAATCAGCAATTGCCGATCTGTTTTTGTTAACAGATAAGCATATATTATATGTTGCCAATGTTGATGAAGCCAGTATGCACACAGGCAATAAATTTTCGGATGAACTTATAGAAGCGGTAAAAAATGAAGGAAATGAAGTTATTGTTATGACCAATGCTATTGAAGCACAAATTGCTGAGTTTGAAAATGCTGATGACAAAGCAATGTTTATGGAAGAATATAAAATGGTTGAGCCGGCCTTAGACAGACTAATTCATGCCACTTATAAATTACTAAACCTCTCCACTTACTTTACAGCAGGTGTGCAGGAAGTACGGGCATGGACAATACATCAGGGATGGAAAGCTCCACAGGCTGCCAGTGTTATACATACCGATTTTGAAAAAGGTTTTATTAAAGCTGAGGTAATTGCTTACGAAGATTTTATAAATTATAAAAGCGAAGCCGCCTGCCGCGAAAACGGAAGGTTGAGAATTGAAGGAAAAGAATATATTGTTAAAGACGGTGATGTAATGCATTTTAGGTTTAATGTATAATTAAACCTGTTAAATATAAAATGGGCTTCAATTTTGAAGCCCATTTTGTTATGATATACTTTATAAAATTTATTGAGGCAATAGAACCTTATCAATAATATGATATACGCCATTAACAGCATGTTTATCCATAGTAATTGTATTAGCTGTGTAACTGAATGGAGCACCTCCAGGAGGAAAAGAACCATAACTTGAAA
>JAYUTC010000265.1:0-9717 GCA_043755395.1 Ferruginibacter sp. | reverse complement strand
AAAAATACGGCGTTAGCATTAAATATGTAGACTACATGGTGGCAATAAAAAAGTTACCTATGCATCGTGGAAATACCGTTCCGATGTGGACATTACTTTAGAAAATATAGTATCACCACTGGAATTAAAAGTAAAAAAAGAAGGAGATAAAAAATATAAACTCAGCGTTTATGAATACTTTCGCTGGCAACCTGATCTGCTATCGGCCTATCTTAGTAAAGCCTATTTTAATCAACTAAATGAAATATTGTCGTATTCAAAAAAGAAAGGAAGAAAGGCAATATTTTACTACGAAGTAGGATATCCAAGCGGTATTACAAACTACGCAACCCCTGAAAAATACTATCGAAAGCTCCTGGTAAAGAACGGAGAAATTGTAATTGGTTCAAAAATATATGACCAGAATATACCCTCGCAGGGCAAGATTTTGGCAGTTGTGGCAATAAATACTAACAAATTGGAAAGATTAGATATTACTTCCAAAGTAAAAAACAATATCCTAAAATGGAGCATGCCTGCGGGTCAATGGAAAGTAATGGTTTTCAATTGTATTATTAAAACTAATATCCTATGATGACAGACAGGAGCAGCGTTCAAAGGATCCAAGAGACATTGTGAATATCACTGCTCAATTTTTTGACCTGCAGGCAGATTTAATTTATAGAGAACATGTTGATTTGTTTACAGAAATTGATAGTAAGCAAACCCTGGAAGAAATATCAGCAATAGTAATAGGAAGGGAAATAAAAAAAATCTGTGCAGCTAATGAAAATATTTTGGGAAGATTGTAGTCTGTCTTATCTTAGTATAGTCAAGTAAACTTGCGTAAAGCAATGTAAAAATGGCTTCAGTTGGTTGATATAATCGACTAAAAAATCGACTATTTTTTTAAAATTATAGTAATCAAATAATTATGCGGATATGAACGGTTCCGTCCGCTTAGAGAATTTCAAATCTCACCAAAAGCCTGCAAATCGTTGATTTTGCAGGCTTTTGTATTTTGCACTATGACTTAGGTTAAGATTTAAAGCCGATTGTATTGAAAAGTGTTGCATTTTTATCATTAATTGTTAGAAAAGTGGAATTGATAACCTTTTACGAATCAACCTAGTAAATAATCGTTTCAAATAAAATCAATTCTATTTTGAAATCCTGATTGTTTCAAATTAACTTTTGCATGACGAGTTATTTTCATCATTAAAAATCCTGTCTATATTCTTATATTTATCATTATTTATACCACTATTATGGTAAATCTTGGCACCATCAGCAATCATGTAATATTAATGCTTACAGCAAACCTTTCTAAGGCGCTTACTTATCATAACATTAATCATACCCTTGATGTTGCTCTTCAATGCAAAACTATTGCAATAGAAGAAGGTATAAAAAGTAAGCAGATTTTACTGCAACTTCAGATTGCTGCATTATACCATGATGCCGGATTTATATTTACTTATCAAAATCATGAAGAAAAGGGTTGTGAAATAGCAAGAGAAGAATTGCCGGGGTTTGGATTATCCACAAAAGCAATTGAAAAAATATGCGAATTAATTATGGCAACAAAAGTTCCTCAGGCACCAGCCAACCATTTACAAAAGATAATTTGCGATGCTGATCTTGATTACCTGGGAAGAGAAGATTTTTTTGAAACTGCCAATAAATTATATCTTGAATTAATGGATTATAAATTAATAAAAAATAAACAGGAGTGGGAAGAACGACAGCTGATATTTTTACAGGCACATAAATATTTTACAAAAACATCACAGCAAAAACGAACTCCTGCAAAAATGGAGTTTATAAGCAAACTGATAAGGCAAAAAAGAACAGCTATTAAATAATTATTTTTTAAATAAATGGCACAAAAAAATTTCTGGTTAAAAACGTTTAATGTAAGGTCTGATGAAGGTTGGATGGTAAAAAGACTTTTTCTGCTGCAGTTTTTTCAGGGCGCAGGAATTGCTTTTTTCTTTACCGCGGCTTTTGCACTTTTTCTTACCCGGTTTCCTATTACGGAGTTACCCTACGTTTTTATTTATTCCTCTCTTTTGTTATGGATTTTTGGATTTATTTATTCCCGTATTGAACATAGATTTAATATCAGTAAGCTGGCTATTATTATCACTGTTTTTATGATAGGGAGCATGCTCCTGTTCAGGCTGGCATTTATTTACATAAAAACCGACTGGTTTTTATATTGGATGCTGGCCTGGTTTAATGTACTGTACTTACTTAATAATCTTGAATTTTGGGGCATTGCCTCACTGCTATTTGATGCCAGGCAAAGTAAACGGCTTTTTGGAGTAATAAGTGCAGGGGATATACCTGCAAAATTTATTGGCTATACACTTGCTTTATTTACTGTTGAATATATTGGTACCATAAACCTTTTATGGATAGGCGTAATTTGTATGCTGGCCTCTATACCTTTTTTAATAAGCATTAAAAAATCAGGAAAATTACATGAACTGCAACATGAAAAAAAACATATTTCAAAACACACTATTGAGGATGTAAGTAAAATTGTAAAAAATTTTTCGGGAAATATTTTAGTAAGAAGGCTGGCCATACTGGGTATTATTATTACCGGTAGTTTTATTATAATAAATTTTTCTTTTTATGCAGGAGTAAAAGAAGCCTACCATGATGATATTTCTCTTGCAAAATTTATTGCTTTTTTTCTTGCAACTGTAAGGATAATAGCTTTAGTAGTAAAAATGATTTTTACCGGCCGCCTTATCAATAACCTGGGTATTATTAAATCTTTATTAGTAACACCGGTGGTAATGCTCCTGTTAATGGCAACTATTATTTTTACCCAAAATTTACCGGGGTATCAAAAAATAATTATTTATTTATTTGGTGCTACTTCAATTATAGTAGACATTTTACGGTCGGCAATAAATTCTCCGGTTTTTCTTACTTTAATGCAGCCACTTCCCACGCATGAGCGATTAAGGGCACATACTATTGTAAAAGGAATTATGGATCCGTTTGCATCTTTAATTGCCGGAGTGATGTTATTAATATTGATACACTATCAACAAAGGGTAGATCTTCTATCACTTTCTTATATACTTCTGTGCATTTGCATATTATGGATTATTGGAATTTACCGTGTAAATAATCAATACCTGAATACCATTGTAAAAACAATCAGTAACAGGTATTTTAATGGCGATAATTTTTATTTCAGCGATTCGGGAACATTGGATTGGTTAAAAGAAAAGATAAAGACAGGCTCTGAAACAGAGGTAGTAAATATCTTAAATATGCTTTATAAAAGCAACAAGGTAATGCCCGATGATTTGATGATATCTGCTTTACAGCATAATTCTGAGAAAGTAAAAACTGCAGTATTAAAACTGATAGAACAAAAAACATTTCCCTCCGGTACAGATTTTTTATTGCCTTTTTTAAAAAATAATGACAGCCCTTTATTAGTTGCAGCATCTATTAAGATATTGTGCTGGAATGGTGTGACGGATGATATTATTTTACCTTATTTAAATAGCACAGATAAAGAGGTAGGCAGGGCTGCATTGGCAGGCTTATTTTTTTATGGATCAGAAGAAACTAAAACAAATACAACACTTGTTATAAGACAAATGATTGCATCAGAAAATGATGCCGACAGGATGATTGTAGCTGAAATACTAAGCAACAAAGATAATTGCAACCAAATTGAAATGATTCTTCAATTGATAAATGATAAAAATGCTTCTATTAGAAAACTTGCCATTTTAGCCGCAGGAAAATCAGCAAATGAATTACTGTTGCAAGAATTAATGAATAGATTTGATAAAAATGAAAGTGAAATACTTCAGGCACTTTTTGTTTCAGGGGAGCAGTCATTGCCCATTATATACACTTACATTACAGATAGTAAAAAAACCGAACAGCAAAAGGAAAAATTAATTCTTTTATGTGGCAGAATAGGGGGAAATAAGGCCCATAAAATATTGCTAAACCTGCTGGTAAGCCAACCAGAGGCATATTTAGTAGTGGTAAAAGCTTTGTATCGTAGTAATTTTAAACCTAAAACTAGTGAGCAGGAAATTTTTGTTGCATTGGCAAAACAGCTGCTCACCAGCAGTGCTGGTATAATATATATGCAGCGTAGTTTACAGCAACAGCAGGGAAAGTACCAGTTGCTGATCAACTCATTTAATTTAGAGTTAATTAGTCTGAGAGATTGTTTGTTATATATTTTTGCTCTTTTATACGATAGAGAAAATATTAATAAAGTACGAACTGCTTATGCAACCGGGAAAAAGGAAAGTATTATTAATGCAATGGAGATAATAGATATTGCAGTTCGTAAAGACATTGCAGGTCACTTTAATATTATTTTTGAACCCGGCAATATTTCTGAAAGAATGCATGGATTACGAAAAATTTATCCTGTCGATTTTTTTGAAAATGTAGAAAAGGTATTGAGCAGTATTTTAGCAGAAGAAAGAAGACCTTATAACAACTGGACAATGGCATGCTCCTTATATACATCCAAAAAACAACAACATACTATTAATAGTTATTTAATAGAAAAATATACTTCAGCAGAAAATATTTTGCTCCGTGAAACTGCATTGTATGCTTTATAATGCTATCAGCTATTACATGGGGGCGGCATTTATTTTTTAATCAAATAGGTTAACTTTACCTTATGTCTTCAAATTCCAATCAACAATTACTGCTGTTAGAAAAAGTATTACTGTTAAAATCGCTTAGTATTTTTAATGAAACACCCGAAACAATACTGGCTGAGCTTGCGCCTTTAATGAAGGAAGAAGAGGTGGAGCAGGGTACAGTTATTTTTGAGGAAAATGAACCAGGAGATTGTATGTTTATTATTCTTACCGGGCAAATACAAATTCATAAAGGAAATACCAAACTTGCTGTATTAAAAGAAAAAGAAATATTTGGTGAGCTTTCATTATTGGATGCCGAGACAAGAAGTGCCTCAGCAACAGCGAAAACTGATTGTATATTATTTAAAATAGACCAGGAGCCTTTTTATGAACTGATTGATACCAGGCCTGAGGTAGCAAGGGGCTTTATTAAAATTTTGTGTAACCGTTTAAGACAGCTGAATGAAAAAACAGCAGGCAACTCATTATAAATTACTTAACAATTCAGGCTTCTATATTAACAAATTGGCAACAAAACCAATCCTACCTTTGCGTTGCAATTAATTTTTAAAATCAATATCTGAAAAAGTGAAGAGTTACAACGTGAAAAAATTCTATTTTTTCTTTTCCTCAATATTCATTTTTATCCTGCATCTACCTTTTGTTTTTTCTAAAAACAAGCCAACTGGGGATTTTAAGCCTATAGAAAATAAATTAGAAGCTATAATTACACCTGGCTACAACTTTAGTATAATTCAACCTGTAACAGATAGCACTTTGCTAAATGTGTATGATAGTCTTCGTCTGAACTTATTAGGCTTATCTCAACAGGCTTTTCATTATGCTATGGAGGGGTTTGATTATCTTTTAAAAGCAGGAAAGATTACAAACGATAAAATAATTTCAATTGTAGACTTTAGTCAGCCCTCTTCTAAAAAAAGATTGTTTGTTATTGACCTTGATCAATATAAAGTAGTTTTTAATACTTATGTTGCTCATGGTTCTAACTCAGGAAAAGAATTTGCAAATAAGTTTTCAAATATTCCTGAGAGTAATAAAAGCAGCCTTGGGTTTTACGAAACTATGGATACTTATGATGGCAAAAATGGCTATTCACTGCATTTACAGGGGTTGGAAAAAGGGATTAATGATAATGCCGACAGCCGTGCCATTGTAATGCATGGTGCAGGTTATGTATCAGAAGGTTTAGTAAAGTCTCAGGGTTATATTGGCCGAAGCCAGGGCTGCCCCGCCATACCGGAAAAATTGCATAAGCCCATTATTAATAAAATTAAAAATGGTACCTGCTTATTTATTTACAGTTCAGATAAAAACTATTTAGTTCACTCAAAAATATTACAGGAAGCATCTGTAATGGCAGTTACCAGCAGAAACTAAAAAAATATCGTATTTACTTTTCTAAATCCCCCGTAAAAAACAGGGGATTTTTCTTTTTTGTTCTATTAATTTATTTTTACAGTTCTTTTGGATGCTTAATAATAACTTTACTTAAAATTTTTAATAAATGAGTTTGAGAAATAAATTACAGGGAACCGGTGTGGCATTGGTTACACCTTTTAAGGCCAATACCGAAGTTGATTTTAATGCACTGGGCAAATTAATTGATTTTGATATAGCAAATGGTGTGGAATATGTAATTACACTTGGTACAACCGGCGAAACGCCAACATTAAATAATCAGGAAAAATTAGACATTGTAAATTTTACTTATGAAAAAGTAAATGGACGTGTGCCGGTAATTGTTGGTATTGGTGGAAACAATACTAAAGAAGTTATAGAAATATTAAAAACCTGGCCTTTAGAAAAGGCAACTGCGGTATTAAGTGCCAGCCCATATTATAATAAACCATCTCAGGAGGGAATTTATCAGCATTATAAAGCGTTGGCAGCAGTTTCTCCCAAACCAATAATTTTATATAATGTACCGGGCAGAACCGGAAGTAATGTAACTGCAGAAACTACTTTAAGGTTGGCTAAAGAAGTAAAAAATATTGAAGGAATTAAAGAAGCAAGTGGTAATATGGTGCAGTGTATGCATATACTGCGAGACAGACCCGAAAATTTTTTAGTGGTAAGCGGCGATGACCATCTAACCTTACCATTAATTGCCTGTGGCATGGATGGGGTGATTAGCGTAGCAGCAAATTGTTTTCCAAAAGATTTTAGCGAAATGGTTCGGCAAAGTTTGAAAGGGAATTTTGCATCAGCCAGGCCTTTGCACAATAAATGCCTGGAAGGAAATGACCTGCTGTTTGCCGAAAATAATCCTGCCGGAGTAAAGGCATTTTTATTTGAATTAGGGATTATAGAAAATGTTTTAAGGCTTCCGGTTGTTCCATTAAGTGATGCCATTCATCAAAAGGTAAAAGCGTATCTTAATAAATATAATTGAGTAATAAGATTTCTATTATATCAAGATTGAGTTCTTGCAAAAAAATGCTGTTTATTTTTTTTGTATGCCTTCCTTTTTATTCATTTGCTCAATATACTTTGCGTATAGAGATTTTATCCGCTCCTGATATTCATAAAGATGATTCTGTTTTTGTTGCCGGAAATTTTAATAAATGGGCTTCCGGCAGCAACAGTTTTATTTTTTTAAATGAAAACAATAAGCTGGTAATTGAAATTAAAAACCTTCCGTCAAATACCTATCAATTTAAATTTACAAGAGGTAACTGGCAAAGAGTAGAATCTGCTAGCACGGGCTTTGATATAGAAAACAGGGTAATAAAATTATCTTCCGATACAATTTGCCGTTATACTATTGAAGGATGGAAGGATGATTTTATTTTTGAGAAAAAGCATACCGCAAGTTCGGGGGTGCGTATTATAGATACCGCATTTAATATTCCACAGCTTAATAAAACACGCCGCATCTGGATTTATTTACCACAAGGGTATGAGCAAACAAAAAATAAATATCCTGTAATGTACCTGCAGGATGGACAAAATTTATTTGATGAATTTACAAGCAGTTTTGGTGAGTGGGGTATTGATGAATGTTTAGATTCTTTAATAAAAAAAGGGAAACAGGCATGTATAGTTGTAGGTATTGATAATGGTGGGCAGTCAAGGATGAATGAATACAATCCTTATGAGTTTATATGGAAAGACTCATTATCCCCTAAGAAATTTTTGCCTCAGGGAAATGAATACCTGAATTTTATTTCGCAAACGCTCAAGCCATTTATTGATAAACATTACCGCACTGTTTCAACAAAAGAAAATACAATTATTGCAGGGTCTTCAATGGGAGGGTTAATATCATATTATGCAGCACTTAAATATCCGGAAGTTTTTGGCAAAGCCGGAATTTTTTCTCCATCATTTTGGATTGCACCTGAAATAAATGTTCTTACAGATTCAATTGGAAATAAATTAAACGGTAAATATTTTTTTTATATTGGCCAACAGGAAGGTGATACTTTTGTTATGGAAATGAAACGTATTGCTGATAAACTTGGTGCAAAATCGAATGCCATGATTTATTCTGTTTTAGATGAAAATGGCAAACATAATGAAAAGGCATGGCGTAAATGGTTTGCTGAATTTTATTGCTGGATAATGGCAGATGGTTATAATAATGTTATTAAACTGGAATAACGCTTATATTTTATAGCAGGTTCCTTCAATAGCCAGTTCTGTATTTTTAAAAACAGCGCAAGCCTCAGGCAAAAATGCATCAAGCAATTCATATTTTGAAGAAAAATGCCCAATCAGTAATTTTTTTACATTCCCCATTTTTGCAATTGAAGCCGCCTGCTCAGTAGTGCTGTGAAAGCGGGTAGCAGCACGTTCATGCTGATCTTTTAAGTAAGTAGCTTCATGGTATAATAAATCAATGTCTTTAATTTTTTCAGCTAAAGTTTCATCGTAAACTGTATCCGCACAAAAAGCATAGCTTTTAGGTAAAGAAGCTGCTGTGGTTACTTCTTCATTGGGTATAATAGTGCCCTTCTTGTTAACATAGTCATGGCCTTGTTGCAATTTATCATAAAAAGCAGCGGGTATTTCGTAAATAACAGCCCTTTCTGCATATACTTTTCTTGGATTTTTTTTCTCCCTGAATAAAAATCCCCAACATTCTATCCGGTGCTGTACTTTAAAACATTCAACCGTCATTTTTTTATCATCTACAATTACACCTTCACTTTTTAATGGACGAAAATGCAGTTTATAGGAAAGGTGTGTATCGGCAACATTTAACTGCAGCTTTAATATTGCTTCCAATTGTTTGGGGGCGTGAAGATAAATATCCTGTGTTCGGCCAAGTAAACTCATACTGGTTAATAAACCAATTAATCCAAAATAATGATCGCCATGTAAATGAGAAATAAAAATTCTTGTGATTTTGCTACGGCGTATTTTGTATTTTGTCATTTGCATTTGCGTGCCTTCACCACAGTCTATTAAATAACTTTCTTCATATGTTTGTAATATCTGGGCAGTAGGGTTTCTGTCAAATGCAGGAATTGCAGAATTATTTCCCAAAATAGTGAGTGCTAACAAGATTTTTTGGTTTTAGTTTTCTTTTGAGTTCAAAATCCAAGACAGTAGTTAATAATGTTATGTTGCATTACATTTTGATTTAATCTTGATACAATACAACTTTAAATGCCTTAATCTTTAAGAACTATATTAATTATCATCCAAAAGCTCTCTTTCAATTTCTTCCATTTGTACAATATCCCATGCTTCACTTTCTGTTGGAGTTACATTCATTATTTCCAGTAATTCTCTTTCATCCAACATTTTTTCTACCGTTTTTTGCAAATTGCAAATAACAAATGAACAATTATGTTCATAAAATTGTTGCTGAATTGTTGCTAAATAGTCTCCGGCATTTTCATCTATTAAATTTACTTCAGCCATATTTAAAATAATATGCGGAATGTCTTTTTGCAGGTAAGGAAGCAACAGTTTGTTAAGTTTCTCTGTCATATTAGCAGCAAAAGCTGTTTCCGGCGGCGTAATTACAGTAAATTTTTCTTTGGTATCTATTTTGACATCCATTATTAACTTTTGAAGATTATTTTATTTATATTAATTGTAAAGTGAAATA
>JAYUTC010000264.1:0-9745 GCA_043755395.1 Ferruginibacter sp. | reverse complement strand
ATAAAATATATTTCCCTTTTCATTTATAAAAGGAAGATTATTTAAATAGAGGATAAAAATCCTGCCCTGAAATTCTTTTACATAATTGAGTATCCAGTAATAGCCACATACATCGTGTTTATTTTGAGCTGCCCATATCCAGATAATTTCTTCCTCATTCCTGCGCATTATGCCTACTAATTCAGCCGCAGTTTTATAATCGTCTTCTTCATTTCCACCCACTTTACCATCATAATCACCACCTTTAAGCACTTCACACCACCAATGTTTACGTTCTTCAATTCCTTCGCCCAAATAAATATTATTTACAGGCCCAACAGCATAATCATCTTTAATTTGTATCACTTCACCCTGCAAACTTTCGTCAAGTTCAATAGCTTGCTGTAAAACTTTAATATCCGGTTCGTTAAAAACTATATGTATCATGCTGCTATTTTTATACTATTTATTTTGAGTAATCAGGTAATACACGCAAGTGGTAAAATAATTACGCATGTATTTTATTTTACTCATCCAACCACTTTGTATTTTTGGTTTCCAGCCAAATTTATATTCGTAAATAGGATTAATTAAATAGTGTATTTTGTTGGCAATGCTGTAGCCCGTTTCGTCAACAATTTTTTCAAAGCGCTCAATAGAAATACGGGTTTCTTTTATTTCTGTAAACTCGGGTACATTTTCTTTCCCCAATTTTAATATACCTTCGTACATGCCAAAGGGCAATAAATGAAAATAAGGCAGCTTGCTTAAAAACTTACTTTTCATAACCTGCTGATGACCACCAAAAGGCATTTGCCAGGGTGGAAAACCAAAAAATATTACACCCTCTTTATTCAACAAATTTTTCATCCAGTCAATTAATTTGGGCTGATCATGTATATGTTCAATTACATCTTTTAAAATAATGATGTCGAATTTACCCTTAAGTTCTCCTTCTACATTTACCTTGTAAATATCTTTACTGATAAATGATATTTTACCGGCCGTTAATTCTTCCTGCATCCATTCCCTTGCATTTACTAATCTTCCTTCTTCCAACTCCACTCCTACACCCACACAACCTCTTTCGGTAAATGCTTTTAAAACACCCGCTTCGCCACAACCAATTTCCAAAACTCTTGTACCTGATGTAACAGGTTTAAAATTTTCAATAAATGGAATTACATATTTACGGGTGTTTTCTACCTGTATATCAAAATATCTTTTTCTATCTCCATGAAATTCAAACATGCACTCTTAGTTTTTTGCTTCTATTAAATCTAATTCTACCTGCAAAT
Organism: Ferruginibacter sp.; assembly: GCA_043755395.1. Classification (GTDB taxonomy): domain Bacteria; phylum Bacteroidota; class Bacteroidia; order Chitinophagales; family Chitinophagaceae; genus Ferruginibacter. The sequence continues at coordinate 8,468 of JAYUTC010000264.1, read as the reverse complement.
TATCAATAATAAATTCCTGGCGGGAGGGTGTATTTTTTCCCATGTAATATTCCAGCAATTGTTGTATATGTGTTTCAGGCAAAAGCATTACAGGCTGTAACTTCATATCGTTGCCAATGAAACGGGCAAACTCATCGGGGCTAATTTCTCCTAATCCTTTAAACCTGGTTATTTCGGGTTTACTGCCTAATTTTTTTATGGCCTCTTGTTTTTCTGTTTCATCATAACAATAAATAGTTTCCTGCTTATTTCTTACGCGAAATAAAGGGGTTTCTAAAATATACACATGACCATTCTTTACCAGATCCGGAAAAAACTGCAGAAAAAAAGTCATTAGTAATAATCGAATATGCAAACCATCAACATCAGCATCTGTTGCAAATACAATGTTATTATAGCGCAGGGTTTCGTAACCATCTTCAATATTTAAAGCATGTTGCAATAAATTAAACTCTTCATTTTCATACACTACTTTTTTAGTTAAGCCAAAACAATTTAGGGGTTTTCCACGTAAGCTGAATACTGCCTGAGTATTTACATTTCGTGCTTTGGTAATACTGCCGCTTGCACTATCACCCTCTGTGATAAAAATGGTACTCTCTTTTTGTTTCTCTAAAATACTGTCTTTGTCTTTACCAGATGGCTCGTCATTGTAATGAAATTTACAATCTCTTAATTTTTTATTGTGAAGATTAGCTTTCTTTGCTCTTTCGTTTGCCAGTTTACGAATACCTGATAATTCTTTTCGCTCTCTTTCATTTTGTTCAATTCGCTTTTTTAAAGCCTCAGCAGTTGCTGGGTTTCGGTGTAAAAAATTGTCCAATTCTTTTATCAAAAAATCTCCTACAAAATTCTTCATACTTGGACCGCCTTCATAAACGTTTAATGAACCTAATTTTGTTTTAGTCTGACTTTCAAAAACAGGCTCCTGTACCCTTACACTGATGGCTGTACAAATACTGCCACGAATATCAGCGGCATCATAATCTTTCTTATAAAAATCACGTATGGTTTTAGTATAGCCTTCTCTAAATGCAGATAAATGTGTTCCTCCCTGTGTGGTAAATTGCCCATTTACAAAACTGTAATACTCCTCACCATAAGTTCCTTCATGTGTAATGGCTACTTCAATGTCCTCACCCTTTAAATGTATAATAGGATAGCGTATTTCATCGGCATTGGTTTTACGCTGCAGCAAATCAAGTAAACCATTTTTACTTACATATCGCTTGCCATTTAAATTCATTACCATCCCCGCATTAAGATAACAGTAATTCCAAAACTGGTTATCTAAGTATTCCTGTACAAAATGAAAATTTTTAAAAATAGATTCGTCCGGAATGAATGTTACAAAAGTTCCGTTTTCTTCTTTAGTGGCGGTTTCTTTGTGTTCTTTTATTAAAACACCTCTTTCAAATTCAGCAGTTTTTTCTTTCCCTTCACGGTAGGCTGTTACTTTAAAATAATTACTTAATGCATTTACAGCTTTAGAACCCACACCATTTAATCCAACACTTTTTTGAAATGCTTTACTATCATACTTAGCTCCCGTATTTATTTTACTTACAACATCTACTACTTTGCCCAATGGAATACCCCGGCCATAATCCCTTACTGTAATTGTTTTGCCCTCAATATTAACATCAACATGCTTGCCAAAGCCCATAGTATACTCATCAATACAATTATCAATAACTTCCTTTAATAATACATAAATGCCATCATCAGGACTGCTTCCATCCCCTAATTTGCCTATATACATACCAGGTCGAAGACGTATATGTTCTTTCCAGTCTAAACTTTTAATAGATTCCTCCGTATAATTTAATAAATCTTTTTCTGCCATTTGATTTCTTTTCAGCGCTGCGAATATAGCTGAATGAAGGCATTTTTAAGGGTAATGAATTATCCACATCAAACAAATAAATGTTAGAAAAAATAAAATTATTTAGCTTTATCCTAAATCAAAAAAAATGAATATTGATCTTTCAGGAAAAACAGCCCTGGTTTGCGGCAGTACACAAGGCCTTGGTTATGCAAGTGCATGGGAACTGGCTTTGCTGGGTTGTAATGTTATTTTATTAGCAAGAAACGAGGAAAAATTAATTGAAGCAGTAAAATCTTTACCCAAAATTGCTCAACAAAAACACCAATATTTAGTAGCCGATTTTAGCGATACTGCATTGGTAAAAAACATTATCGATAATTTTGTAAAAACTAACACTATTCATATTTTGGTTAATAATACCGGTGGCCCTGCTGGAGGTGCTGTTTTAGCTGCAAAGCCCGACGAATTTTTGCAAACATTCAATAACCATCTTATAAACAACCATAATTTAACCCAGGCTATAGTGCCGGGCATGAAGGCTGCTGGTTTTGGTAGAATTATTAATATCATTTCTACCTCGGTAAAAATACCGCTTGCTGGTTTGGGTGTTAGTAATACTATTCGTGGGGCGGTGGCTGCCTGGGCAAAAACACTTGCTACAGAATTAGGACCATTTGGAATTACAGTTAATAATGTGTTACCAGGCTTTACCAAAACCAACAGGGCTGATTATGTAATTGGCAAAAAAGCAAACGACAGTGGAAAAACAGAAGCGCAGGTTTTAGCTGAACTTGTTGCAGAAATACCAGCCGGAAGAATTGGAAACCCTGAAGAATTTGGTGCAGCAGTTGCTTTTTTATGTTCTCCAGCTGCTGCATATATTAACGGTATAAATTTACCAGTTGATGGTGGCAGGCTGGGTTGTTTATAATATATATCATAAATATTTTTCTACATTCTTAAGTATTCGTTAATTTGGCAAATTATTATCTATTAAAAAACATATTATGAAATGGTCAAAATTTATCATTTTATTTTTACTAATTACAACAATATCTATTTTTGGCTGTAAAAACAAATCTGTTAATGACATGATTGTTAAACAATGGAAGTTCACCAACATACAAGGAGACCTAATGCCCGATTCTATTAAAGCTAAAATATATGCAAATGCCACAATGGAGTTTAAAAAAGATGGTAAATATGAAACATCCGGACTTGCCGGTGGTAATTTAACCGGCACTTATACAGTAATTAACGACGGTAAAAACTTTACCACAAAAAGTGATGGGTCAATTCGTATAGATACATTTAATATCCTGGAAATAACTGAAGAAAAGATGGTGTTTCAAAATACAAATGAAGAAGTAAAAATCAGTTTCAAATCTAAATAAATTTTATTGCCTTTTTAAAGCCATCGGCCAGCTGGCTGATGGCTTTATTTTTATAAATAAATATACTTAAATGAAAAAAGCATTTCTTTTAATTTCGATTTTATCATTTACACAGCAATTGGCATCTGCACAATTTTTTAAAAAAGATGCTGCTTTTGCACACACCTTTTCTATTGTGGCAAGAGACCCCCAAACTGGTGAAATGGCAGTAGCAGTACAAAGCCATTGGTTTAGTGTTGGTACTGCTGTGCCATGGGGCGAAGCTGGGGTGGGTGTAGTTGCTACTCAATCTTTTGTAAATAAAAGTTATGGCTCAAAAGGGCTGGCATTAATAAAATCGGGCAAAACTGCACCTGAAGCTTTGCAGGAATTATTGGCCCTGGATGAAGGAAGAGAGGTAAGGCAGGTGGCAATGATGGATACCAATGGAAATGTAAATGCCCACACCGGAAAAAATTGTATTGACTTTGCATCTCATATTGTGGGGAAAAATTTTTCGGTGCAAAGTAATATGATGTTGAATAACAAAGTTTGCCCGGCAATGGCAAAGGCTTTTGAAAAAAGTGAAGGTAAGCCACTTGCAGAAAGAGTCTTAATTGCCTTAGAGGCTGCACAAGCGGTTGGTGGAGATATCAGGGGTAAACAATCAGCAGCCATTTTAGTAGTAGCAGGAAAAAGTAGCGGGCATATTTGGAATGATCGTTTAATTGATTTAAGAGTTGATGATAATGATTTTCCATTAGTTGAATTAAACAGATTACTCCGTTTATTCAGAGCTTATGAACATATGGACAAAGGTGATCTGGCAACAGAAAAAAATAATATGGTTCTGGCCATGGAAGAATACAGCGCTGCAATGAAACTGTTTCCAAAAAATTTAGAAATGCAATACTGGACAGCCATTACACTGGCCAATAATAAAAAAGTAAAAGAAGCCGTGGTCATGCTTCGGAAAATTTACATGCAGGATGGTAATTGGAAAGAATTGACAAAACGTTTGCCCAAAGTAAATTTATTAACTGTAACAGAAAATGATTTAAAAGAATTAACCAGGTAAATTTGCACTAAAATAACTTTCATGAAAAATTTCATCCGTTTATTATATTCCGTATCGTTGTCATCATTTATATTTTCCTGTACAGGTCAAACAAAAACAAATTTAACTGCTGATGAATTTGAAAAAGGAATTTCAAAAGATTCCATACAGCTACTGGATGTAAGAACGCCGGGCGAATATGCATCTGGCCATATAAAAAACACCTTGCTGGCAAACTGGAACGATAAAGATGAATTTAACCGGAGGATTGGCTTTGTAAATAAAAATAAACCGGTTTATGTTTATTGTCTTGCTGGTGGCAGAAGTGCTGCTGCAGCAGAAAAAATGAGAGCAATGGGCTTTGAAAAGGTATATGAATTACAAGGCGGCATTAATGCATGGAAGGCAGGTAACAAAAATTTAGAAGGTGCTACTATAACAAAACAAATGAGTGTTGAAGAATTTAATAAAGCAATTATTTCTTCAAAAACAGTATTGGTAGATTTTGGCGCCGAATGGTGCCCACCCTGCAAAACAATGGAACCAATTTTACAAAGTCTCCAAAAAAATAATGAGGGTAAATTTACTTTGGTAAAAGTTGATGGTGGTAATGATGAGGCTATTTTAAAAGAATATAAAGTTACTGTACTTCCAGTATTTATAATTTTTAAAGATGGAAAAATAGTTTGGCGTAAAGATGGTGTGGCAGATGAAAAAGAAATTACTGCACATCTTTAGTATCATTAAGTCTAAAACTGTCAGATACCAATCAACTTTAATCCTGCGAATGCGCTTTAACAAAATCGCTAACTAAATAACTAATTAATTTTCCTGTACTGTCATCTTTTTTGCCATCTGCTAATTGTGTAGCTCCTTCGCAAATATGCAGGTAGGCTACTTTTGCATCAGTTGCAGCAAAATTTATAAATTGTCTTGCCTGCAGGGCACTAATACCACTAGGTGTGGCTGCACTACTTAACACATTTTCAATACAATCCATATCAAGTTCTACGCCAGTATAACTTCCTTCAGTAAACCCGGTAGCATGCGCTACTGCCTGTGTAAAATTTTTCCGTTCATGAATAAATATTTCTTCAAATGTTATATAATCAATAAATGGATTGTTTTTAATATCCATAAAAACATTTTGTGAAATATTGTTTTCATGCACACCTATAATGCAATATTTTCCCAGATAACCATCTTCTTCTGCATATTTAAACCCGTTTCCACTATGTCTTCCTTCTGTGGCACCATAATCGGTGTGAGCATCCAAGTTTATACAGTTTATTTGGGCTAAAGGTATTGTTCCGGCTTTTGCCAAACCCTTGGAAACACCTTTAATTACAGGATATGCATTGTTATGACCACCTCCAATAATAATAGGAATTTTATTACATGCCGATATTACTTTTATTATATTTTCCACTTCATCGTCAATAATATTTACAGCATGCCGGTAAGCATCAACTAATTCATCAGAATTATAGGCATAACTATCAATTAAAAACTTTATATCTCCAAAATCAAAATGCCCCAATAGTAAAATATTATCTCCAGGTAAAAAATCATTACTTTTTATATTTAAAAAAGAAGTTAGAAAGGATAGCCAGGCTGTTTCGGTTCCACCAACACCATAGTTTGCTCTTACTCCAATATCTTCTGGAATACCTAAAATAACATAAGTAGCTGAAGTATATTGTAACTCATCCTGCCATTCATTATCCATTTTTAAATATTGTATAGATTCCCCAATTTTGGATTCAAAACGTCTGATTTTTGTGAGGGATAATATATCTTCTTTGGAGTAAAATTTAAAATGTTTCATATGGGAAAGTTAATTAAATTATTATTCCACATTATTTTTTTTTGTATAATTTTTCCAAATTGAAATTAACCAGTCCAGTGAGATATTATATTATTTCCATAAAACGAGGAAAAAATGTAGCTTCATAAAAAAATTATGCGCTGGTTAAAAATTTTACTTTATTTATTGGGTGCTTTAATTATTGTTTATTTATTGGGGCCACACCCTGATACACCAAAATACGATACTGCAATGCCTGCGGTTCCATCAACACCCGAATTGGAAAAATTTGTTACAGCAAATGAAACAGCACATAAATTAAGACCAAATAATGAAGCAAGAATTGTTTGGGCCAACGATAGTTTAAAACAAAAAACAGATTTCGCAATTGTATATATTCATGGTTTTTCTGCTTCGCAGGAAGAGGGCAATCCGGTACACCGTAATATTGCAAAACAATTTGGCTGTAATTTATATTTATCAAGATTAGCCGAACATGGCATTGATACAAGCGAACAATTATTAAACCTTACCCCCGATAATTACTGGGAAAGTGCCAAACAGGCATTAGCAATTGGTAAACAATTAGGAACTAAAGTGATTTTAATTGGTACCAGTACCGGCGGAACACAGGCATTGCAATTAGCTGCAGCTTATCCAGATGATGTTGCAGCACTTGTTTTATACTCTCCAAATATTGAAGTTAAAGATGGTAATGCGTGGTTGCTAAACAATCATTGGGGCTTACAAATTGCCCGGTTAGTTAAAGGCAGCAATTATAATAATCCCGATGATGAACGCCTTATTTACAAACAATACTGGAATAAACCTTACCGGCTTGAAGCAATAGTTGCCTTGGAAGAAATGTTGGAAACAACTATGAATAAAGAAACATTTAGTAAAATAAAACAACCTGTATTATTACTTTACTATTATAAAGATGAACAGCACCAGGATAATGTAGTAAAAGTAAGTGCAATGAAAGAAATGTTTTCAGCATTAACTACTGACAACCTGCATAAAAGAGCTATTGCATTACCTAACACAGGTAATCATATTATGGCATCACCGATAAAATCGAAAGATGTTGAAAGTGTGGAGAGAGAAACGAAACGCTTTTTGGAAGAAGTGATGTTATTGAAAACAAAAGAATAAAAATAATTTTAATCATCTATATTAGTTTATTACAAATATATTTTCTGTTTTTTTTAAATTAACTGCTCCCAATATTTTTTTACTTTTTTTTCTGAAAATAAATTTTCAATAATTATTTTATTTTTATGCTTTTCTTCAAAAGTCAACAGATTTGTTATATTTTCTTTATTTAAATGATGTTCAATGGAAAACACAATTAAATCCCATACAATAAACTGTTGATAAACACTGCTTTCTTCCTTTAAAAATATTTTTGCTCCATTCCAAATTAAAAAAACAATATTACCTAAAGCCTCCTGCCACCGGAAATTAAAAATAGCATAACCTATATTAGAAAGCCTTTGATAATATTGCTGCATATCAAGTCTTTTTTCTAAAAATTCAACCCGGTTATTAAATAAAATACTTGCCCTTTTTTTTATATCTTTTCTATACTGTTTTTCGCCATATTCAAGTGGTAATAATAAATTAGCAGAAAATGAAATATTGTAAAGTTTATCCATTATTTCAAAATGGTTTAAAAAAGGTGTAGCTGCATGACCAATCATTACTTCGTTTGTGATTTTACCCCAAACTATTTCAGAATTCATATCCTCTATAGAAATAAATGAGATAGGATGATATTCACAGGTTTTGTTGTTAATATATTGAAATACATTCTTGAAATCCATTGGCAGAAAAGAGTAAAACTTCTCTATATCATTGTAACACTTAAATAAATCATTTATATTAAAAACAGGTATGAATAATATTTTTTTAATTGTATTACTAAATGTTTTTTTAAAATTACTCAGAAACGTTTTTTTCCTTTTATAATAATCTGTCGAAAAGTGATCAAAATTAAGATGATTAATATCCGGACGGTGATAATATTCATAACTCCAAAATACCCAGTTTATTTTTGCTGATGGATATGATTTCTTAAACTCCTTAAAAAAAGCAGCAGCTGTAAAATCAAATGGGTAAAAAGTAATAGAAATTATTGGAGGCAATTTTTTTATAGCTCTTTTAAAAGAAAAAATATTCTTTTTTAAATATTCTACTCTGGGATTTGTATAAATAGTTTTTTTATTTAGATTAATAAAATAATTATTCTTCATTACTCCCATTTCTACAAATCGCTTTACTGTAATATTCAGAATAAACCCATGACTATCATTAAATATATGCAGATTCATTAATCAATTTTTTAACTTTTTTCACTCTCGCTATTTTCAAATGTTAAAATATTTGAGAATTATATTTTCC
>JAYUTC010000263.1:0-3903 GCA_043755395.1 Ferruginibacter sp. | reverse complement strand
CCTTCAAATAAATACATCAGCAAATAACAATACTCAACGCCAAAGCCCACTCACCAACACCCCAAAAGAAAGGCTGCATACATCAACTTAACTGAAATAAATAACATTTTATCCCACAGAATTGAAGATAAGTGTGAATTATATAACTCTTTGGTTATATAATATAAAATCTGCCGCATTTAATAGGTCTACCTTCAACTGCTGTAAAAATTGCAGATAATGAAAAGACGAAAATTTATAGCTATTGCCGGAAGCTCCATAATTATTGCAGGTGTAACATATTATTTAGTGAGTGATAAAAGAAATTTTGTAAGAGCAGGCATTAAGCCAACGGAAACAGCAAAAATTTCGCTACAACCCGATGAAAAGGAGATATTGCTTTTAGCTTCTCTTGCACCAAGTGGGCATAATACTCAACCTTGGTTTGTAAAATATATTGAGCCTTACCACTGGATAATTGGTAATGATAAAAGCCGTTGGCTACCAGGTGTAGATCCTACTCAAAGGGAAACCATTTTATCTATTGGAGCATTTTTGCAAAACCTGGAATATGCAGCTAATAACATGGGCTACAATTGTCAATTCAGCATTTTAGCCGGCACCAATCAGGATGAAAACATTGCTGATGTAAAGCTTACAAAAGCAACAAAAATAATCAGGTATGATACAGATCAAATAAAACAGAGACGCACCGTACGATCAAACTATTTAAATAATGTATTTAAAAAAGAAGACAACGATTACTTACTAAACGGAGAAACTGATTTCATTCACTACATTCCTAACAATGCAAAAGAGCATGTGTGGTTGAATGAACAAACAATTGAAGCAAATAGGATACAGGCTTACAGGGATGATGCACAAAGTGAATTAGCTAACTGGATAAGGTTTTCCAGTAAAGATGCTGCAAAATATATGGATGGACTAACATTAGCTGGCATGGAAATAGAAGGAATACCTGGCTGGTACCTGAGGAATTTTTATGGCAAAAACGATGTGATGAAAAAAAGTTTTAGAGAGCAAAGTATTAATAAAGTGGTAAAGGAAGTTTCGCATGCATCCGCAGGCTGGTTGCTGATTACAAGTAAAGATAATGAGGTAACAACATTATTGGAAACCGGTAGGCGATTGCAAAGGTTGTGGTTAAAGGTAAAAGAGAAAAATATTGCCATACATCCCATGACCCAGATTATTGAAGAAGCAGCGACCAATCAAATATTAAATCAATCAATTGGTATTAATGAACCTGTGCAATTTATTTTACGAACTGGGTATTTAAAAAATTACCCAAATCCTGTATCGCTTAGGCGCCCGGTAGAATTATTTATCAGAACCTAAATTCAATTTTTTTAAAAATAATTATTATGCTTAAATATGCCTTTGCCTTTTTTATGCTCATTCATGGGCTGATCCATTTTATGGGTTTTGCAAAAGCCTATAACTATGGCAACATTTCTCAACTAACAAAATACATTTCAAAACCTGTAGGTTTACTTTGGCTTATTACTGCTATTCTGTTTGTAGTGGCTGTTATGCTTTTCTTGTTGAAAAAAGAAAGCTGGCCATACATTGCTGTTGTTGCTGCGATTATTTCTCAAATTCTCATTATTACAGTGTGGAAAGATGCAAAGTTTGGAACCATTGCTAACGTAATGGTGCTGCTTGTTGCCATTGGCGCTTTTAGCAGCCAATATTTTGAGTCAACCTTTCGTAAAGATGTAAAATTAAATCTACTTAAAACAACTATTAATCAAACTGATTTACTAACTGAAAATGACATTCAATCATTACCCTTACCCGTACAAAAATATTTGCGCTACTGCAATGTACTAAACAAGCCAAAAGTTGAAAACATAAAAGTTGTTTTTGATGGTGAAATGAGGGACAAGGGTAAAGACTGGTTCAAATTTACTTCTGTTCAATATAATTTCTTAGAAGAACCAACAAGGTTGTTTTTTATGAAAGGGAAAATGTATGGAACTATAGTGCCTGGTTATCATTGTTACCAAAATGCTGCGGCTAGTATGCAAATAAAATTATTTGGTTTGTTTAATGTCGTAAATATAAAAGGTGCAATGATGACCAAAGCAGAAACGGTAACAGTTTTTAATGATATGTGCTTAATGGCTCCCGCCACTTTGATTGATAAAAGAATTGAGTGGACGGCTATGGATAGATTATCTGCAAAAGCCACTTTTACAAACGGCATAAATAAAATAAGAGCCATCCTTTATTTTAATGAACTAGGGCAACTCATCAATTTTATTTCTGATGACCGCTCTGCCATTGATATGAAACAATATCGTTTTTCAACACCTGTAAAATACTATGCCCAAATTGATGGAAGAAATATGATGCAGTACGGAGAAACTATTTGGCATTATCCTGATGGGGAATTTGTGTATGGAAAATTTTACTTAAAAAGTATTGAATATAATTTGAAAGAATTTAAAAAATAAATCATGAAACTTAATAAAGAATGGCATTTAAAGCATCGGATGCCTGCAAATGCCACAATTGAACAACGAATTGCCTGGCATGTAGAACATCAAAAAAATTGTAGCTGCAGACCAATACCTAAAAAGTTATTAGAAAAAATAAATGCAACAGTTAAAAAATAAATTATGAAAAAGAAAAAACTTACACTATCTCAAAAAAAAGTTGCCGAAGTAATGCACGAATTTAAAGAAGGCGAACTGCCTTCAGGCAAAACAGATATTATAGTTACCAATCCAAAACAAGCCATTGCCATTGCATTGAGCGAAGCAGGTGATTTGAAGAAAAAGTAAATGAATAAATTACAACTTGCAGGCCTTTTATTCTTTCTTGGAGGTTCCGTTGTTTTAATGGGCATTATTACAGCCGAAGCATTTTACCCTTTGGGCTACACAACAAACAACAGTGCTATTAGCGATCTTGGTGCAACCATACCACCCAACAGTATAAGCTATAAACCCTCGGCTACAATTTTTAATACGACAATGTTTGTGGCAGGATGTATGATGGTACTGGCAACTATTCTTCAACATACTTATTTTAAAAAATTCCTTACTAGCATACCACTTTTATTGTTTGGCATTGGCTTAATGGGTGTTGGTTTATTTCCCGGTAATGTTACTCCTTATCATAGTATGGCATCTATGCTTGCATTTCTGGCAGGCGGCGTTTCTGCTATTGTATCCTTCAAAATTGTCTCAACTCCTTTTAGTTTTATAGGCATTGTCTTTGGTGTAGTTGCATTGGTTACATGGTTTTTACCCATTTTTTCTACCACATTTCCAATGGCTTTCATAGGTATGGGCGGTACAGAAAGATGGGTAGCTTACCCCATCATGTTATGGGTAACGGGGCTTGGTGGTTATTTAATGAATAATAATTTTATAAAAACGAAACAAAAAAATCATACTTAATATTTTAATAACAGGTGCTACCGGAAATGTGGGAATAGAAGTAATTAAAGCATTGCAGAAATTGATATTGCCATTTAATATTATTGCAGGATTGAGAAATGTACATGCGGATAGCGTCAAACTACAAAACTTAAATATTGCTTACGTAAATTTTGACCTAACAAATTCTTCCACTTTCGCCCTTGCTTTTAAAGATATCGATGTTCTTTTTTTATTAAGACCGCCACAAATTTCAGCGGTTAAAAAATATTTTGTACCACTAATTAATAGTGCCAAAGACTCAGGTATAAAACACATCGTTTTTTTATCGGTGCAAGGAGTTGAAAAGAGCAGTATCATTTCGCATCATAAAATAGAGCAATTAATTGTAGAAAGTAAAATAGCCTATACATTTTTACGACCTGCTTATTTTATGCAAAACTTCACTACCACTTTGCGAAATAAATTAGTGCATAAAAAACGAATTTATTTACCTGCCGGTAATGCAAAATTT
>JAYUTC010000262.1:0-9807 GCA_043755395.1 Ferruginibacter sp. | reverse complement strand
ATCAGGTAGAAGCACTTGAATTAGAAATTTACCAACCTGTAAAAAAAATCGTTGAAAATTTCAATTATAAAGCCATCACTACAGAGGAACTTCTATTGGTAAAGGAATATTATTATAAGAAAAAATACCTGCAACGTATTTTGGACAGGATAGACGGATAACTTAATATTGCAGCCGGAATATAAGTAGCCCATGTGGCGGAATTGGTAGACGCAGCAGACTCAAAATCTGCCATTCGCAAGGGTGTGAAGGTTCGATTCCTTTCGTGGGCACTCAACCAGCAAATTTGCTGGTTTTTTTTATGCCTGTAACCTGGGGTAAATACTTGGTAATGGCTTGTGTTTTAATGTCCATTTTGGTTGATTTTGGAGACAACTCATTTCAGGACGAGTCAAGCCGATGCTGAAGAAAGTAGGTCATGCACCGCTTTTGCAAATACCGTTGTTGTGCGATGCTTTTGTTATCATTTCTTTTTTTTAAGATAACAAATATCGTACCCCTTAATATTTATTTACAATATTGAAAATAATGTTTATCCATCTATCTATTTTTAGTAATTTTATTAAATAAATTAGCAAAGGAAATTTCATGGCAACGTTTAAAAAATATAAAGCCATAATAGTACATATTGCATTCCTGTATTTAATTCTTACTTTCTTCTTCCCCACTTTTATTATTGCTCAGAATATTACAACCATTGCCGGAACCGGTACAGCTGGTTATAATGGTGATGGTATTACTGCTACTGCTGCACAAATAAATTTACCAAATGGCTTAGCATTTGATGCGGCTGGAAATATTTATATTGGTGAACTGATAGGTCAACGTATTCGCAAAATTGATGTAATTACAAATTTGATAAGTACTATAGCCGGAACCGGAACCGGAGGATATAATGGAGACGGGATACTTGCTGTTAATGCGCAGATAAATAATCCAACAGCTTTGGCTTTTGATGGAAACGGGGATCTTTTTTTCTCTGACCGGTATAATCATCGAATCCGTAAAATAACAATGTCAACGGGGATCATCAGTACGGTAGCAGGCACCGGAACCGCGGGATATAACGGTGATGGTATTGCGGCAACTACTGCGCAAATTAATTGGCCTAATAATGTTGCATTTGATATAAATGGCGATCTGTTTATTGCCGATTGGCAGAATTACCGTGTACGCAAAGTAGATATGAGTACAGGTATCATCAGCACCATTGCAGGAACGGGAACATCTGGTTATAATGGTGATGGAATTGCAGCCACAACTGCACAACTGGGTGGTTCGGCCGCAGTTATATTTGACAATGCAGGAAATACTTTCATATCAGATTACACAGGTGGACGAATCCGCAAGATCACAAAAAGCACCGGCCTTATAAGTACCATTGCCGGAACGGGAACATGGGGTTATAATGGTGATGGAATTGCAGCCACAACTGCACAACTCAATGCATGTTGGAGTATAAGATTTGATGCGGCAGAAAATATGTATTTGGGTGATGCCGGAAATAACCGTGTTCGTAAAATAACGAAAAGTACCGGCTTGATCAGTACCGTTGCAGGAACCGGAACAGCAGGATATAATGGAGACGGGATACCCGCAACCACCGCACAATTGTATCAACCCTTTAATATTTATTTTGACATATTGAATTGCAACTTATATATCGCAGACCATGTCAATCACCGAATTCGGAAAGTTACCGGGGGATTTTCAGGATGCCCATCGCCCGTTGCTCCCGGTAATCTGGTTTCCTGCCAGGTTTTACCTGCTGTTGCCATCAATAATGCAAACAAAAATTCATGGGCGCCTGTTTTCGACAGCGCCGGAAATATTGCTGCAATGATCAATGCCAACGGAAATAATCTTGGCACCGTAAATACCTCATTGTACACTAAGACAGGCCCCTGCCGGGAAGATGCCGCATATCGCCTTTACGTGAACCGCAACATAACCATAACTCCGCAAAACCAACCTTCCACTCCTGTCAGTGTTCGCCTTTATATTCTGAAAGCTGAACTGGATTCATTGAAAACGGCTCTTAACGGGCTGGGACAACCTTCGGGAGTAGCCTCAATAAATGAAGTGGATGTATTTAAGAACAATGATGCCTGTGCAACACTGGGTAATTTAAACGCATTGCCCCTGTCAGCAACAACCGGTACTTACATTCCAGATTATTATTTGCAGGTTAATGTTTCAAACTTTTCCAGCTTCTATTTTGCCAACAAACTGTTGCCCGCAATATTGCCTGTTAAGATCAGTTCATTTAACGGCACAAGTAACAGAACAATAAATATGTTGAAATGGAAAGTTTCTTGTAATGGGGCAGTTATTTTTAATATTGAGCGGAGTAATGACGGCATCTATTTTGAAAATATTGGCAACCTGAATGCAACTGCAGCGGATTGTATCCAGCCTTTTGTTTTCAATGACCTTACACCCAGTATAAATAAAAATTTCTACCGGTTAAAAATAACGGAAGCAGGAGGTGTTGTTAATTATTCAAAAGTGATACTGTTACAAAATAATAAAAGCGGGACTTTATTGTTAACCGTAATTCCCGGCATAGTTAATACTGATAATATTAATGTACAGATCAACTCCAATACTAATCAGCATATATTGTTAACCATTACAGATATCCTGGGCCGGCATATTTTCAAAAAAGAAGTTAATGTTCGGGAAGGTAATTCAACCGAATCCATAACTACAGGACGGTTATCACAGGGCATTTACTGGTTATACGGAATTGGGAATGAGGGAAGGTCAAATATTGTAAAATTTATAAACCAGTGGTAAATCTTAAATGGCCAAAGCAGGATATATTTAAAAATGGCAGCCCCTTTTTTTCTAAAATTGTATTTAAAGTTTTTGTAATTTCATCATTAAAGTTTTTGTGATAATAGACTGACAGTAACAGTGCAGGGTGATATAAAGTTTACACCCGATTGTTATTACGTCTGCCCCAGTAGTGCAAAACCCCTCTTAGCAGCTGGCATATTTTCGATTTTATCAACTGTCGTTTTCAATTTTATCATCTTCCCATACAATATTTTACAAGTGCTATAGATTTTTATTTAGAATATCTACTTTGTCAGGAAACTTATTTAGTAAATGTTGTTTTATAGCACCCGATTTAACCAAGTCAACAAATTGTTGAGTATTTATACCAAGACCTCATGAACAACGATCATTTACTGTTTGCTTTGTGACGAGTAAACCATTTGCAACTTCTTTAAATGCTTCTGTATGATTAAACTTTCTTTTCATAAGGTTAATAACAGGAATTAAATAATCAGTTATGTAGTCTCGGTGGTGTGTATTATTGTGCATAGTTATTCCTTTAAATAATTAGAGTGGTCAATGCTAGCAGCCAACGACTACGGATTGGCGATGTGGCGGTATTTGAAAATCGTCAGCCCGTAACCTCTGCTAAATTTATAAATAAAAAATTCATTGTTTATTCAATTGCTCGGCATTATTAGTCGGCTGGAACTGAAGCTCAATAGCGAACAAAAAGATGAAGATTTATTCGTTGCCCCGCCATATTGCCAAACCGCCTTATGTGCTGCCCTTCCCACTTTTAATAATTGATTGTTTTTATTAAAAGCAAAAGGGTTTTAGTAACTTAAAATGAATTAAGAAATTGTTTAGCATTATTTAAATGAGCCTTTTGTTTGGTATCGGGCATTTTATCAAAGCTCCTAACCAACATTCCTAACCTGGGATTTTGCAAAAAGAATGTCCGGTGCGTATGCATAAACCTCCAGAATAACCCGTCCCACACATTTTGCCATTCCCCTTTTTTGTAATCACTCATTTTCATTAAATAGTTGCTACCGCTTATATAGGGTTTGGTTGCCATCAGCCCACCATCTGCAAACTGGCTCATGCCATATACATTTGGTACCATCACCCAATCATAGGCATCTATAAACAGTTCCATAAACCAGCGGTAAACTTCATCAGGGTCAAATTCGCACAAAAGCATAAAGTTTCCCAATACCATTAACCGTTCTATGTGATGACAATAGCCAGTGTCTAAAACTTTTTTAATTGTACTATCTACAGGCTCTATTCCTGTGGTGCCATTCCAAAACGAAGCAGGAATTTTCCGGGTAAACCCCCAGTAATTTATTGTTCGTTCTTCTTTACCTTTTAGTTCGTACACTGCCCTTATAAACTCTCTCCAACCGATGATTTGGCGAACAAAACCCTCTAAAGAATTTAATGGAATTTCGTGATTGCCGGCATATTGCAAAGCCTCATCAACAATAAATTGAGGGGTTAACAGCCCGGTGTTAAGCATGGGTGTTAATACGCTGTGGTGTAAAATATTTTCATTTGTAACGATGGCATCTTCGTAAGCTCCAAATTCTGAAAACCTTGATTGGAAAAAATCCTGTAACCATTTTTTGCTTTCGGTATGGGTTATAGGATAAATGAAATCAGTATTCAGTTCACCATAGTTATCAGGAAAATATTTGTTTGCGTATGCAATGGCTTCAGAATAAAACTTGTTCGGTTTTAAAAAGTTTGTCTTTGGTGCTTTTTTCCCTTTGGGATATTTCAAACGATTTTCATCATCAAAGGTCCATTTTCCTCCAAACGGTTTTTTATCTTTTTCCAATAATATATTTCTGCTTAGCCGCTGTTGTTTATAAAAGTCGGTTTGAAACATTTTTTTCTTATCTGAAAAATAAGCAGCTATTTCGGCAGACGAATTTAAAAATAAAGGGGTTGATTTTTTAATAATCTCCATCTTGTGGGCTTTAGAAACAGTATTTATCCGTTGCTCAAGCCAGTAATCCGTTGTATCAATGTATTCAACTGAATGAACGCCTTTTGTCTTTAAATAAGAAAGTAGTTTTCTTACATCGGCTAATTCATTAAACGCATCAATATAGACTACTTTAATATTTTTTGACTGCAAATAACTTTCATAAAACTTCATGCTGGCTCTGTGAAAAGCGATTTTTCGTTTGTGAAAATTATATTGCCGGAAGAAAAGCCACTCTTCAACCAGATAAATAATATTACAGGTTGATGCAAGAATAGTTTGCTCAAATAATTGATGTGGGAATAAGATGCCTGTTTTATTCATATTTATTTTGTTAATCCTGCATTTATCAGTCCAATATTTCACTTCATCCCAAACCTTTCCCCATTTTTTACGATAGCTAAAAGTTCTTTTTTCAAATCTGGCAAATCTTTGTAGGGAAAAATTCTTTTTTTCTCTTTTAAATGTTAAACTCAAAAGATTTATTTATACTTATTTTACATTAGGTAAGCTGCTTATGGTAAAATAATTTAATGACAAAAAAAATTATTTAAAATACAAAGGAGACTGCCTAGTTTAAATAGGGAGTCTCCTTTTTGTTAACAATCTTCAATTACTTTGGTAATAATACATGATCAATTACATGGATAACGCCATTAGTCGCTTTTAAATCAGCGGTTGTAACCGTTGCTTTACCACCTTTTTCGTCTTTCAAAACCACCTTTCCTTTTGCAAGAGTAACGGTTAATTTACCTCCTGCAACAGTAGTAAGTATAACTTTTCCATTTCCCTTTTCAATAGCACCCAATACAGCCACCGCATCCAGGTTACCTGCTACCACATGATAGGTAAGAATACCTGCCAACTTCCTTTTGTTTTCTGGCTTCAATAAGGTTGCTACTGTTCCAGCAGGCAGCTTGTCAAAGGCTTCATTAGTGGGGGCAAATACTGTGAAAGGTCCTGCACTTTTTAAGGTCTCTACCAAACTTGCAGCTTTAACTGCGGCTACTAAAGTAGTATGGGCCGGTGAACCTGCCGCAATATCTACAATATCAGATTTTTGTGCAAAAGCACTCATAGAAAAAATACTGGCAGCAAACAGTATTGCTAAACTTTTAATTGATTTCATAAATTATTTTTTTTTTGTAAACATATTCTAGAAAAGAAGGTTTTAAAGAAAGCGGATAATTAGCCTTTTTAACAAATTGTTAACACCAGTTTCTGAAAATGTAATTGTGTTTTTATAACTTAAAAAGGTGTTCTGTCTTACCCTGCCATTTCAATTATCTTGTCAATATCTTTTTGCTCCATCAATTTAAATATTTAGAATGAAGTTCGTTTCCATTTAACGGTAACCGGTGAGCCTTCGGCAATAATAACCGAATCAGGTTGATGATTACTTAAGAGGGAGAAATCATTGCCATACATTGATTTAAAGTCGCAATGAATAGAATAATCTATTACTTTATTCACCAGCCACTTTGGATGATTCACTTTGTATTCCTGAGAACGCAGATTATTTATTTTTGTATATCCGTAATAATGTTCAAAGATGAATTCTTCTATACTCTCTGGTAACATTTGCTCATTTTCTTTGGTAGAATTTACGGTTATGTGATTCCATTTTTTATTTATTTTCCATTGATATCTTATTTTTTTGGAATGGTTTGTAATTTCTATTAGATTTTTTGTTGGAATAGCGATGTAATGTTCTTTATATAATTTATTTGCAAGCCATGCTACTAATTTATACGGAACTGTTTCGTTTATAAAAACTACGCCTCTTTTTATCGTATCGCCTTCAACTCTCTTTACATAAAAACGCAGGTTAATTTCTTCAAACGTACCTAAAAAAGGGACTGGCATATTAAATAGACTTGTTTGCTTAAATATAAAACCAACAAGGCTTACATAAGTTTTATTTTTATAAAAATCCAGCTCAACACCATTTGGCAAATATCGTTTTAATATTTCAGGGTTTACAGTATAATTTGCCATAATTAAATTTTCCCAACGGGCTGATAAAAAAGTATCTGTCATTTGATTTTAAGAGGTTGAATATAATATGTTTAGTTTTTTAAGGAAGACATCCCTCCATCTACATGTAAAATTTGTCCTGTTACCCAACTTGCTTTTTCGGATAGTAAAAATGCAGTCATGTTTGCTATGTCTGTAGTAGTGCCAATTCTTTTTAGCGGATGCCTTTGTGCATTGGCTTCTTTTTTTTGGTCGTTATTTAATAAGGAAGCTGCTAAAGGAGTATCAGTTAAAGAAGGTGCTATACAGTTTACTCTTATATTAGGTGCATATTCAGCTGCTAACGCTTTGGTTAACCCTTCAAGTGCACCTTTAGAAGCCGCAGCCTGGGCATGAAAAGGTAAACCGGTTTGAACAGCAACCGTAGAAAATAAAACAATTGATGCATTTGCAGATTTCTTTAATCGTGGTAAAACTATCTGAAGAAGTTTGATGGCGCCAATTACCTGCAGCTTATAATCTGATTCAAAATCCGCAGGTTTAATTCTTTCAAATGGCCTGAGGTTAATGCTGCCCGGGCAGTATACAAATCCCGCCAATTCATCTGGTAAAAAATCCAGGGATGTGATTTCCTCTAAAACATTTAAATAGTAAAACTTAATATTGGGGTTTTCAAGTGTTGGCTTATTTTTATTATATGTTGCGGTTACCTGTCTACCTGCATCGGCAAGTTGTTTGGTCAATTCTTGCCCAATACCGCTGGAAGCCCCAATTATTAAGTAATGCTGCATAGTTGTTTTCAATATTTAAGATGACAACAAACAATGCAGGAATTTGTTTAATACTTACACCTATTTGCTGGGTTATTGATAAACCTCTTTGTCTGCTCCTCTTTAGTGTTCAGTATCTGTTAATTCAGGAGTAATTACCCAGCAGTGTTTAGAAATTTTATTTTTTCATTTCTCGTAATGCCAACAAAAAGCCTACTGCAAATAACAGGGTAATTAGTCCTGCGAAATATGGTATCATTTCAATCATTTTACTTGTTGTTTAGCAGTTTTAAATAAACTCCGAAAGCCAGTATTGATGGCACCCATATGCCAATAAATATGGCCGCATTTGCTTCTCCTTTAAAATACAATATTTCGGAGAAAATAAGCGAAAGAAAAGCTGCGATAAACAATAATTTATCAGTTGTTGTGAATTTTTTAAACATGACTTTAATGGGGTTTAAATTTTGTATAAGCTAACTGGACACTTCAAATGTAACAGAAAAGTATGGTTTTTGTTTATACCCAACCTTTTTCCAAGTTTGCCAACTAAATAATTGAGTAATTATATTATATCATATTATTATATGTACAGCGTAATGAAAAAAAAATCAGCGTTTAATATCATAAAAAAATGCTGGCAATGTAACCCAAAGAGTATCTCTAAATTTAATCCTGATTGCATCACCCAAAAACATTAATATTGACAGTCCTGCCGCTGAAACCAGTAAAATAAGATGAAACTTTAAACCTATCAGCAAGCCTAATGCCCCCAATATTTCTAAAATTGCAGTAAGTGCTCCTGTTTTTTCAATTCCAAAACGTTTGAACTCACTTTTCATTTTTGTTGATTTAAAATATGCAATTCCATACCCATAAAAGACAGGTTTGAAATAAGAATTAGGGCATTAAGTAAATCCATTGCTTTAATAATTTTAGTGACACGGCAGCAATGAAAAGACAAAGTATCAGCAGCAACAAAGAGGGTATATGCTTTTGCCATGGATTGCCGGTTTTAAAGTGAAAATATTGTGCTGATACCATAAGAAAAGCCAAAAGCAAGGCCGGGATAAGTATTAAAGACGGATACCAAATGCCGGCAACCAGCAGTGTTGATAAAACTATTTTAGTTGCCCCCACTATGCTACGGGTTAAGTTATTCAAGCCATATTGATTAAATTCTTTTACGATATTATCAAAACGAAATATCCAGACATATGCTATTGATAAAGCAACTATCAATTGAGCGGCGATGGAGTAATTAGTCATTTGTTTTTGTTTTAATTTTTTCTGTTTTTTTATTATGGCTTTCATAACTTTTAGAGTTGCGTTTTTTTATATTATTCGTCTCTTTGCCGAAGCTGAATACTGTGTCCAATAGGCCGGTAGTGGAATTCTACTCATAGGATGCTCGTAATGGATAATTTAAATCGCTTACAAAATAGCAGACAGGATATTATTTTTGTAAAACGGAAAAAACTCTGGTGAAGGCGAGGGGTAAATAAAAAATTAAAACCTTATTTGCTCCTTGCTTTCAAAAGAAATTTATATTTTTATTTCACTCTCTCTAAGGTCTATATATACATAGGATACCAATGTTGGCAGCAGGCCTTACAAGCTAAGCCTTAGAAATCCTTTGGGCTGCAGATTCTTTTTTTCCTACAGCTGGGATAAGTTTCCCTACTTTTCCAAATCCATAAACGGGCATATTGTTATAGACACATTCATATTCACCTGCTTTGACTTTGTAGGTTTCATGCCATATTCCAACGTCACCATTACTACTTATTTTAGTATTGAAAGCCTTCCAGGCGGGATAATGATGGCTGTTCCTATCCTTTGCATATGATTCTAAGTGTTCAAATGATTTCCAGTACTGAATTATTACTGGAGGAATACCGCCTACAATTTGAAACCCAAGAAAACCACTTTCCGGATTTTTGGAAAGTTCTTTGAGCATTTGGGGCATTGCTGATGCTGCAGGTAACCATTTGTGAATTTTCCAAAGACGGTTAATTTTCATACCAATTAAGAAGACAACAAAGTCCCCTTCATATTCAACAGTCATTCGTCCATTTATTGTTTTGGCCATGATTAATAATTTTAAAGCTATGATTTGAGTTCGGCTTGCTACAGGGCTGGAATTCATCGCTCGTCCGCCCGGAACCACTGCTGATTAAAGATATGACCCGTCCTGAAAAAAGTTGTCTGGTTTACAATACTAATCCTGCATTTGGTTGACTAAGATACTTCATCCTGAATAAGGTTGATTAAAAAAGA
>JAYUTC010000261.1:0-3924 GCA_043755395.1 Ferruginibacter sp. | reverse complement strand
CAAAAACTGATTTTTTCATTTTGTTATTTTATTTTTTTAACTACTATTTACAAACCATTGACGAAAACATATCATACTGTATATTCCGTAGCCCAAGCGATAAAGCTTTTTTAAGCTCGGTGCAAAGCTGTTCCTTTTCTGTCGCATTCATTTTACTGCGTAATTGTTGTGTGTTGGTGGTTTGGTATTTTTCCTGCACCATTTTCATTCGTGCATTGGCTCTTATAACGTACATATCCATATCTGTTCTGCCCTTTTCAACTGCCTTATCGTATTGAAGGAATGCATCGTCGTAATTTTTATCATTTATCTGCATATCGCCTTTTTGAATATAGAAATCAGCGTTGGCCGGGTTTAATACTATGGCCTTATCAAGGTAAAAATTGGCACTATCTTTATCATTTAATTGCCGATAATATAGCATGGAAAGCAATGCATAATTGGAGGCTCTTGCTTTTGTATCCTGGTTTTTTTCAGTAAGAATAATCACGTTGGCAAAGGTTGCTTTTGAGGCTTCTATTTGTCCGGTTTTGTTCTGTGCTAATACTTTTTGAAAAAAGCCGGACAGGCTTTTATTTTTAGTAACTTTTAAAGCAGCGTCACTTGCAGCGATGGCTTCATTATATTCACCTAAACCATTATACGCTTCTGCCTTACCAACAGCAGTAGCTTCTTTTGCATCTTTTGTATTGCATGATTTTTCCATGGATATAAATGCATCTAAAGCAAGCTGGAACTTTTTTTCTTTCAACAAACCATTAGCAGAATCTCGTAACCCCCTGCATTTTTTTGCCATGGTAAACGTTTGCGCCATCATGCTGTAGGAAAAAAACATCAAAAGAAATACAAAGTATATATTTTTCATTTTTATCTAAGTTTAGTATTTTTTCTTTTTTACTGTGAGAATAAAAAATTGATTTATACAGTTTGATATTTTAACATGTTTGAGAATATATTTTATTTAACAAAAAGCCCATTTGCAAACATTTTGTTTATGGTTGCTTTTGCAAATGATGCTGCCAGTTTATCTGTACCATTTTTATTTATTTTAAATACACAGCTTCAAATTTTGCCAGAGGTGCCATTCTTGCTTTGTTCAAACTTAAAATTTTGCCCTTTATAGCATAATTATCAACAGTCCTGAGCACTTCCATAAAGACTGTCTCTTTTTCCATATTAATGCAAGCCATCAGCGTTCCCGCAAGTTGGGAGAAGCTAAGCCTGTTTTCTTCTTTCAAAGTATATGTGCCTCTGAAACTGTTGCAGCCACTGTGCCCATTAACTATATTGCCATCTTTTTTAATGATTAAATACATCTCTTTTTTCTGCCCTTCTTTAGTAACAATGGGCTCTCCTTGTAATTCAATCAATCGCCAATACGTTTCAGTTAATGAAGTATTGGTTTCAACAGAAGCTGCCGCAGGTACTTTTGTTTTTTTTGTAGAAGAACAGCTAAAGAAAAATAACCCTGCAATCATAAGCATGAATGTTTGTTTCATGTGTCTATTTTAAAAAGTGATTTATTTTTTTATAAGAATGTACTTAGCAGCAAGATTACCTGTTATTCTTTTGCCATTCATATCGAGTTGGAAAAGTTTGTTTTCTCCCACTAAATATTGTGAAGGAGTATTTTTAATTCCACTAAGTGTAATAGTATTTCCCTCTTTATTCCAACCAAATGTTCCTTTTAGTTCAGTTGCTGATGCATCTTTTTTCCCAAGATATTTGGTCGTAAAATTGTAAGTCATGTTTTTGTTTAACAGAATAGTTGTTTCAATTCCTTCACAGTCTGCACAAGGAACAATGCCTGTGTAAGCTCCTTGCCAATCTAAAGCATTAGAACTGTTATCACCTGTTGTAACAGTTGTATCTGATATTACAATGGGCTCTGTTACCACGGAATCAGATTTGGTTTTATTTATTTCTGTACTATTATTACAGGAGAACAAAGCCGCTATAAGAAGGCCAGTACCTAAAATTGCATGTTTCATTTTTATTTTTTTTACAGATGATTTTTTAAATATTATTCATTTTTGAGTTTTAAGAATACAGGTTTGTAAATGTTACTCAAAAAATATAATTTCACCATTATTCAAATTATAACCTGCACTTACAATTTTCAATTCGCCTTTTTCAATCATCTCTTTTAATATGGGGCTTTTCTTTTTTATTTCTTCCGCTACATTTTTTATATTTTGAATGGCCACCTGTGATACATACGCACTATTGCTATACAGTTTCTCACCTTCAAAGTTTTTCATTTGCTCTATGGCAGGCTTTACTTTTGCCAGTAGCGAAGTAATATTTCCCAGCTTTACATCTTTAATAGCAGATTGTATAGCACCACAATGCCTGTGCCCCATTACTACAATTAATTTTGACCCCGATACTTTACAACCATATTCCAAACTGCCCAGCATATCGCCACTTAATACATTACCTGCTACTCTGCACACAAACAAATCTCCGACAGCACAATCAAACACATCTTCTACTGGCACTCTACTATCCATGCATGAAAGAATGACCGCCATAGGATACTGCCCGCTTGCTGCATCTCTTACCAATGCTGAATGGTCTCGCTGCGTAACATCATTGGCAAGAAAGCGTTGATTGCCTTCTTTTAACCGTTGCAATACCATATCAGGCGTCAATGCTTTTTGCTCATCGGCAGTAATCACTTTATTTCGAATAGTTACTTGGGCTACTGAATCTGTTTTGATTAAAACATCTTTTTGTGTAGTACCCGTATTTGTATGGCATGAACTATTGAAAGTTATTATTGATAAAAAAATCATCATTCGAAAAAGCATAGTATTCATTGTTTGAGGCTAAAAAAATAGAATTACTTTCTGAACATTTCAAGCAGTGCAACGGCACCCAAACTTGCACCAAAAGGGATGGCTGTTAAATCAACTTTAAAATCCCCATTGTGATTATAGTAAGGAAACATTTTACCTTCTTTGTTTGCTTTTGCTGTTTCTTCAGGATTGGCTATACCAACCAATAAATAATCATAAGTTGGCTTTTTGATTTTGTTATTAATAACCAAATGCTGAAAATCTTCTGAACCCATAGTTGCCGGAATGCCTTTAATGTTTTTTCCCGGGCCAACAAATTTCAACAATGCTGCATCAATTTTAGCCACCATTGCTGTATCATTCACTAATGGAGAAACCCTGCCTTTCATGTTTAGCTTTGGATAAAGGGAAGATGGGAGGTTATTTGCTATAGCAATACCGCTATCAATACGGTTAATACTGGCTACAATAAAATCCCTATCCTTATTATTAAAATAACGGGTATTTATTTTAAGTGTGGCTGAAGCTGGTATTACATTGTTATCAATACCTGCCTGCACTGCACCAACTGTAACCACTGCTGCCGCCTGCGGATCTATATTTCTGCTAATAATTGTTTGATATTGTAGAATAGCATTGGCTGCCATTACTATCGGATCAATTGCTTCGTGAGGTGATGAGCCATGGCCCCCCTTTCCAAAAAAAGTTACGTCAAACTGGTCGGCGCCTGCCATGCGATATCCATGTGCATTCATGTAAGAACCTACTGCTACCGGAGCAGTATGCATGCCCATTAAATAATCAGGCTCAGGCACACCCTTTTTATACATTTCGGCTGCCATTGCATCAGCACCACCACCTGGTTCCTCTGCTGGTTGGCCAATCATTATCAAAGTTCCTTTCCATTGGCTTTTCATGGCCACCATTATTTTTGCAATACCCAGCATCCATGTGGTATGTGCATCATGGCCGCAGGCGTGCATTACCGGCACTTCAACGCCATCTGGCTTCTTTGCCATTTTAGTACTTGCATAAGGCAAGCCTGTGGTTTCTTTTACTGAATTACAATCCATATCAGCCCGATACATTACAATAGGTCCATCACCATTTTTTAAAATACCTA
>JAYUTC010000260.1:0-3924 GCA_043755395.1 Ferruginibacter sp. | reverse complement strand
ATTTTTTCTTGCTCTGCCATTATTAATTTACAATTTGTACTTAATTATTTTCATTTTTTACTTTTAGTACCCCCCTGGATTGTAAGTGGGTTACAGGCTCCAATAACTTCTGTTACTTATTTTGCCTCTGTAAATCCCTTTTAAATCGCCAATCAAAGCATGAGATTTTGTAATAGAACTGAAATAAGTATCATCTAATATTTTATATTCATTATGAGGGACTGTTACAATTACTGCATCATAATCTTTGCTTATTTGTGGGGTTAATTCAAAGCCATATTCATGCTTAAGTTCTGCACTTTCAGCATATGGATCAGTAACATCCACATGTAATGAATAAGACTTTAATTCTTTAACAACATCAGCAACTTTACTATTACGTATGTCACTTACATTTTCTTTAAAAGTTGCTCCCATTACCAAAACTTTTGCTTCTTTAATATTGCCATTACTTTGAATAATGTGCTGCAGTATTTTTTTTGCAACGTATCCGGCCATTCCATCATTAATTGCCCGGCCTGCAAGAATAACCTGACTATCATAACCTAACTTTTTTGATTTATGTGTTAGATAATAAGGGTCTACACCAATACAATGACCACCAACAAGGCCTGGCTGAAATTTTAAAAAATTCCATTTGGTACCGGCAGCTTCCAATACTTCGTAGGTATTAATATTCATTCTGTCGAAAATAATGCTGAGTTCATTCATCAAGGCAATATTTAAATCCCTTTGAGTATTCTCAATAATTTTAGCAGCTTCGGCCACTTTAATAGATGATGCTTTGTGTACGCCTGCTTTAACTACCAGCTCATATACTTTGGCAATTATTTCCAGACTTTCTGCATCGCAACCACTGACTACTTTAATTATACTTGATAAAGTATGTTCTTTATCACCTGGGTTTATCCTTTCGGGAGAGTAACCCAATTTAAAATCGGTAATATTTTTAATGCCGCTTAATTTTTCGATTATCGGCAAACAATCTTCTTCGGTACAACCGGGATGAACCGTACTTTCAAAAACTACATAATCATCTTTTTTTACCACTTTACCAATGGTTTCACTTGCTCTTTGTACTGGTATTAAATCAGGATTATTATGCTCATCAACCGGTGTTGGAACAGCAACTATGAAAAAATTTGCTTGTCTTAATACATCTAAATCATTGGTAAATTCAATATCACAATTATCAAATGCGCTACTTTCTAATTCCTGACTGGGGTCAATTTTGTTACGCATCATTTCTACTCTATTTGCATTAATATCAAAGCCAATTACTTTAATTTTTTTTGCAAACTCCAGGGCTATCGGTAATCCAACATATCCTAAACCAATTACAGCAAGTTTCTTTTTTTTCTCAATTAAATCCTTGTACATTATTAATTATGAATTATAAATGATGAATTATTTTTTGCTTTCAAACTCTTTCGGTAGTTTATACAACTCTTCTTTGGGTAAATTTTTAAAATACTCATAGGTAATTTTTAACCCTGCCGCCCGGTTTATTTTTGGTTGCCATCCCAGTTTTTCTTTTGCCTTTGTAATATCTGGTTGTCTTTGTTTTGGATCATCTGTAGGCAATTCTTTAAATACAATTTTTTGATTTGTGCCGGTAAGTTTGATGATTTCTTCAGCAAAATCTTTCAAACTAATTTCATCCGGGTTACCAATATTTACCGGTTGGGCATAATCGCTCATTAGTAATCGGTAAATGCCTTCTACCAAATCGTCAACAAAACAAAAACTTCTTGTTTGATTGCCATCACCAAATACCGTTAAGTCTTCGCCACGCAATGCCTGACCTATAAAAGCTGGTAAAGCCCTCCCGTCATTTAAACGCATTCTGGGGCCATAAGTATTGAATATTCTTATTATTCTGGTATCAACTTTATGAAAAGTATGATAGGCCATTGTTATTGCTTCCTGAAAACGTTTTGCTTCATCATAAACACCTCTGGGCCCTACAGGATTTACATTACCCCAGTATTCTTCTGTTTGAGGATGTACTAGCGGATCTCCATACACTTCGCTAGTACTTGCAACTAAAATTCTTGCATTTTTAGCAAGAGCCAAACCTAAACAATTATGTGTACCTAATGAGCCAACTTTTAAGGTTTGAATAGGAATTTTTAAATAATCTATCGGGCTTGCAGGAGATGCAAAATGTAATATATAATCCAGTTTACCGGTAACATGAATAAATTTAGAAACATCATGATGATAAAATTCAAAATCTCTTAATTTAAATAAATGTTCAATATTTTTAAGATCTCCGGTAATAAGGTTATCCATGCCAATAACCTGGTATCCTTCTTTAATAAAACGGTCACATAAATGGCTTCCTAAAAAACCGGCTGCACCTGTTATTAAAACTCTTTTGTTTGTCACTGATAATATTTATTTAGATATATTAGGAACATGTTCGAAAAGTTATTTCACTGTTCTTCTTCCCACACTTACATAATAAAACCCCAATTCTTCCATATGTTTCAGGTCAAATAAATTTCTTCCATCAAAAATTACTTTATTTTTTAATAATGAAATTATTTTATTAAAATCCGGTGTTCTAAACTCACTCCATTCTGTTGCTATTATTAAAATATCTGCATCTGTTAAAGCATCATATTGCCTGTCGGAAAAAGTTATTCTATTTCCAAATATTGCTTTTACATTATTCATGGCCTCAGGATCATATGCATTTATTTCGGCACCCTCTTTTAATAACTCTTCAATTATATATAAAGCGGGCGCTTCTCTTATGTCATCAGTATTGGGTTTAAAAGCCAATCCCCACAATGCAATTTTTTTACCTTTTAAATTATTATTGAAATAACTTTTTATCTTAGGTAATAAATGCACTTTTTGTTTTTCATTTACATCTATTACTGCATTTAATATTTTAAAATCATAATCAACCTGATGGGAAGATTGTATAAGTGCCTGTACATCTTTAGGAAAACAGCTGCCACCATAGCCAATTCCGGGGAATAAAAAACGTTTGCCAATTCTTTCATCACTGCCAATCCCTTTGCGAACCATATCCACATCTGCACCCATTCGTTCACACAACTGTGCAATTTCATTCATAAAGGTTATTTTGGTAGCCAGAAATGAGTTAGCAGCATATTTGGTAAGCTCTGCACTTTTTTCATCCATAAAAATTATGGGATTGCCCTGGCGAACAAAAGGAACATACAAATCATTCATTACTTTTTTTGCCCTTTCAGATGTGGTACCAATTACTACCCTGTCGGGTTTCATAAAATCATCAACTGCAACTCCTTCCCTTAAAAATTCGGGATTACTAACTACATCAAATTCCACTTTTGCGTTTTTTGAAATGATGGAATTTACTTTTTCTGCAGTACCAACAGGTACAGTACTTTTATCAATTATTACTTTATAATCTGTAATCATTTTTCCCAGCTCATCAGCCACGCCTAAAATGTATTTTAAATCTGCACTTCCATCTTCGCCTGGAGGGGTTGGTAAAGCAAGGAAAATTATTTTGGCATCTTTTACTGCTTCTTTTAAAGAAGTGGTAAAATGTAAACGACCTTCCTTTTGATTGCGCAAAAATAATTTTTCTAACCCCGGTTCATAAATGGTAATTTGTCCGGATGATAATTTATCAACTTTATTTTTATCTATATCAACACAAATAACATTATTGCCAGTTTCGGCAAAGCAAGTACCTGTAACCAAGCCTACATATCCTGTTCCTACAACTGCTATATTCATATTATTATCTTTAGAAGACTTTGTCTTTTTTAAACTTATTTATTTACAAATTCTAAAACCTTTTTTACAATAAAAGTTTGTTGCTCTTCATCTAGTTCTGTATGTATAGGCAAACTAATTACTCTTTCTGTTAACCAGTCTGTAACGGGCAAATTATAACTGTTGCCCCCAAATGCATCA
>JAYUTC010000259.1:0-3934 GCA_043755395.1 Ferruginibacter sp. | reverse complement strand
TATTTATTTGGAAAAAATTTACGGCAGCGTGCAAAACTATTAATCGATATTGCACACCCGGATGACAGGGAAGGATTGATGAAACGTTGCTATGATAGGTTTAAGATATTTGTTTAATAAGAATTTCACGCCAAGGCGCAAAGTAAACGCAAAGTAGCAACTTTGATTTTGCAACTTTTATATATTTCTTACCTGCTTTGCGTGAGAATTAAACGAACTTTCCTTTAAGCATTACCTTATCAATTAAATTATTACCAAATGAATAAGGCAGATACGCAATTGAAGGAATTGGCTTGGTGAAAATAAGATTGGCTTTTTTGCCAATGGCTATACTACCCACTTCATTGTGTAATTCCATAGCGTAAGCTCCATTAATTGTTGCTGCATTAATAGCTTCTTCAGGCAACATTTTCATTTGAATGCAACTAAGTGCCACAACAAAATTCATATTGCCACTGGGTGATGAGCCTGGGTTATAATCGGATGCAAGAGCAATGGCACAATTATTATCAATTAATTTTCTTGCAGGTTGAAAATTCATTCTTAAAAAGAAAGCCGCTGTTGGTAATAAAGTACCAATTGTATTTGAAGTACTTAATAATTTAACATCACCATCTGTCATGGTTTCCAGATGATCAACAGAAATGGCGTTTAATTTTATGGCAGCTTCAATTCCTCCAATGGAATTCAGTTGGTTTACATGCAACTTTGGCTTTAATCCATAACTCATTCCCGCTTTGCAAATGGTTTCCATTTCTTCAGGAGAAAAGAAACCGGTTTCACAAAAGCAATCAATATAATCTGCAAGGTTTTCATTTGCAATTACCGGCAGCATTTCATTAATGATTAAACCAATATATCCTTTATGATTTTCTTTATAAATAACAGGATAAGTGTGAGCGGCTAAAAATGTTGATTTAATTGAAAGGTTTGATTTCTCTTTTAACTTTTTTATAACCCTTAGCATTTTTAATTCGCCATCAACCGTTAAACCATAGCCGCTTTTTATTTCTATGGCGCCTGTACCTAGTTTACTTACTTCTTCCAATTTTTTCCAGGAGGATAAAAATAATTCCTCCTCACTTGCTTCTTGTAGTTTTTTTGCAGAGTTTAAAATACCACCACCTTTTGCTGCAATATCAGCATAACTCATTCCTTTAATCTTATCAATAAATTCTTCTTCACGGCTATTGGCAAATACAAGATGTGTATGACTGTCGCACCAGCATGGCAAAACAAACTGGCCTCCGGCATCAATAATATATTTTGGTAATTGAGGTACTTTTAATTCCAATTCGTACATAGCACCGTATTCGGCAATGATGCCATCTTCAATTAATACAAATGCATTTTCTATTGATGGAAGATTTGCTAAAGCTGAGCCCCGTAGCAATATCGTTTCATCTCTTGTTCCTATAAGCTGCTGTATGTTGGTGACGAGTGATGTCATTATCTATAAATTTTCAAACACCGATTTTGAGAATGTTTCCAATGAAGGATCTCTTGCTCCCATTAAAAGTAAGACAGAATTATCAGAAAGATGAGGTCGTACAGTTTCAACAAACTCATTCCTGTTTTCAATAAAAAATGCTTTTTTACCCAATGTTTTTATATCATTAATTAAATCGTTGGCACTGATATCTTTTACAGCTGTACCTCCTGCATAAAATATTTCACTCATCCAAATTTCATCATCATCCCTTAAAACATCAGCAATTTCTTTTACAAAATCATTTCGTAAAAACCTGGTAGGGCCATAGCCATGAGGCTGAAACCATGCCACAACTTTTTTTGCAAGTGGCTGACAGGAAGCAATGGCCGCAGCACATTTTACCGGGTTATGTGCATAATCATCAATAATCCAAACGCCATTCTTGTTTCCTATAATTTGATTACGGCGATAAATTCCTTCGTAATGCTTTAAGGCTTCGGCGCATGTTTTTAAATCAACCCCCAGTTGATTTGCCACAGCAGTTGCTGCAAGTGCATTTTCCATATTGTGCCTGCCCATTGCATTTAATGAAAAGGATACATCATTTATTTTATATTGAATATTAAAGCCTTCCTGTTTAAAATCAGTTGCAATAAACCCAGTTCCTGAATTTTCAATAACAGAAAAATCATGACTGCTATTTTGTGATAATTGGTTTGCCAAAGCATTGGATTGGTTTACAATAAATAATTCTTTGGTATTATTTTTAAAAGTGGAGAAAATTTCCATCAGTTCATCAATCTCCTGGTGGTCTTTATCAACATTTAATAACAAGCCTACTTCCGGATGATATTGTATAATGCTGCCATCACTTTCATCTGCTTCTATAACTAACCATTCTCCTGTTCCAACTTTTGCATTTCCAATTTTGCCTTCTTTAATAATACTGGTTAATCCTGCGCCACTTATTATGCTTGGGTACATTCCTGCAAATTGCAAAATATCAAATAACATGGCACTGCTAGTGCTTTTGCCACTTGTGCCTCCCACTGCAATTGTTTTTTTGCTTTTTGCAATAATAGAAAGCACTTCACTTCTTTTTAAAATGGGAATATTTAACAGCTTTGCTTTTTGCACTTCTGCAACAGTATCTTCAATTGCTGTAGACACTACTACCAGGTCAGTTTCGTCAGTGATGCCTTCTCCATTTTGTAAAAAACAATGTATTCCTTCTGCCTCTAATTTTTCTTTTGTTTCGTTGTATTCTCCTTCATTAAAATATCGGTCACTGCCACTAACAATTTTTTCAACACCAACTAAATATTGTGCAATAGCACTCATTCCTACCCCGGCAATACCAATAAAGAAAACATTTTTAAAATCTTTTATATCCTTTATCATAACAGGGGTTGAACTTTTTTATAATGCAAAGTATTATAGGCAATGATGGCACCGGCAGCCATTAAGATGGAGCCCAGAAAAAAAGGAGCACCAGGTAAATAAACAGGTGCATTACTGTGTGTAAAATAAAAGAAAAGATTGTTCATCACCAGTGGCCCAATGATTGCAGCTAAACTCATCAGGCTGGTTATGGCACCCTGTAATTCACCCTGTGCATTTGGTGGCACTTTGCCAGCCATTACCGCCTGCAATGCCGGTTGGGCAATTCCTCCCAAACAATAAGGGATAAGAAATACAAACATCATCCAGCTTTGTGAGGCAAGGCCGAACAGCAACATACCAATAGCATATAAAACCAATCCGGAGTAAAGACTTTTTTCATTTCCAATTTTTGGATTTATGATACGGGTTAAGCCAGCTTGTACTAATGCCACCAGAACTCCAACCACCGCGAGTGATATTCCCACAGTTTTTTCATCCCATTTAAAACGGTGTATTGTAAAATAATTCCAGTTACTCATTATTGCATGGGCAGCAATATATAATAACAATATGCTAACTAATAAACCGGCAATGGATGGAAATTTTCGCAGGTGTAATAATGTACCTACAGGATTTGCTCTTTTCCAATTAAATTCTCTTCGGTTTTCTTTTTTTAAAGATTCAGGCAAAACAAAAAAACCATAAACCCCATTTATTAATGCCAAACCAGCTGCAACAAAAAAAGGAATCCGCTCCCCAAACTGACTTAGCATTCCTCCCATTAAAGGTCCAATTATAAAGCCCAATCCAAATGCTGCTCCAATCATCCCAAAATTTTTTGCCCTGCTTTCAGCAACGCTTATATCGCTAATATATGCTGCAGCTGTAGTAAAACTTGATCCTGCAATGCCTGCAATAACTCTTCCAATAAAAAGCCAGCCATAAGATGGTGCTAATGCCAGGAAGATATAATCTATTCCAAAACCAAATAATGAAAATAACAATACAGGCCTGCGACCATATTTATCACTGAGATTACCAAGTATTGGAGCAAATACAAATTGAGTTAATGCATAAGCAACTGTGAGGTAACTTCCGTACTTGGCTGCAGTGCTTATA
>JAYUTC010000258.1:0-9877 GCA_043755395.1 Ferruginibacter sp. | reverse complement strand
ATTTTGCTGATTCATTTTATTTGCCATTATTTATTGAGTGCTACAAATTAATATTGATTATTTAAGTTGTAGACGATTATGATTGGTTATTATTTTATTTTAAAAAAAATTATTTTCAGAAATTTCAATCCTTATGTTCCATTCCGGGTGCATCACTCCACAATTCTTCCAATTGATAAAATTTTCTGGGTTCGGGAAGCATAATATGTACCACTACGTTTACATAATCAATTAAAATCCATTGTTGTGCCTGCCTGCCTTCGTGCTTGTAAGGTGTTTCAATACATTTCTTTTTCACTTCTTCATCCACAAAATCAGCAATAGCCTTTAATTGTGTATTACTGTTTGCCTGGCAAATAATAAAAAAATCTGAGACAGCTTCGGGTATTTTCCGGAGATCGAGACTTAAAATATTTTCGCCTTTTTTATCCTGTATAGCTTTAATAATTGTTTTGAAGATTTTACTGTTTCTGGTAAGTCTTACTACACTACTCTTTTCCCTTGTTTTTAAAACGCTAAGATTGTTCAAATGAAATTATATTTTTGATTTAAAGCTGCAGTTATTAATTTAAATAACGGTAATATTAAACTTTTGTTATTTACAAAGTAGCATGTAGCTTGCATTTAATGGCAAAAGTAACACTTCTTTATCATTTGGTTTAGTATGAATACCGACGGTTTTTTTAAAATATTAGATAGCGTTGATAGTACCAACAATTATGCCATGGCAAAGGTTCGTGCAGGATTGGCAAAGCATGGAATGGCCTTTGTTGCAAAGGAACAGACTGATGGGAAGGGGCAACGAGGAAAAATTTGGCAAATGCAACCGGGGCAAGGCTTAGCTATAAGCCTTATTTTAAATATGGAAATACTAAAAACAACTAACCAATTTAATCTTAATATGCTTATTGCTTTGGCGGGTAGGGATTTTTTAAAAAAGTATACCCAAACTGAAATTTCAATAAAATGGCCAAATGATTTGTACTGGCGTGACAGAAAGGCAGGGGGAATTTTAATTGAAACTGTTTTTAAAGGAACAGATTGGAAGTGGACAGTGGTGGGTATTGGGATTAATATTAATCAAACAGAGTTTGATAAATCTTTGCGTAATCCTGTTTCACTAAAACAAATTACCGGTAAAAATTATGATGCTATTGAACTAGCAGATATATTGGTAAAATTAGTAATGAAACGGGTAGATTCGGTTTCGGCAAGTGGTATTAATAAAAATTTAAAAGAGTATAACAGGTATTTGTATAAATTAAATGAAAGGGTAAAACTTAAGAAAGAAAATGCTTTATTTACTACAACAATAACGGGAGTTTCTTTAAAAGGGCTATTGCAAACAAAAGATACAATGGAAAGGCAATTTAATTTTGGTGAGATAGAGTGGGTATTATAATTCTTCTGCCTCCCTTGCTTCTACTTCATATTTATTATTCTTGTAACCTTTTATAAGGCTTTCCCATAGGTATTTAAATATAAAACATACATATCCATATTGTTTAAACTGTTGAATATGACACAATTCATGTTTGAACCATCTTTTATTTTGCAAAAATTCTTCACTGGTGCTATTGTGCAAATGAATTGTTTTGCCTAACACCATTGCCACACTATTGCTGTTTAATTTTAGCGAAGCAATTTTTGCCAGCCCTGAGTTTTCTTTAATGAGATAAGTCTTTTTTTTCAAAACAGTAAGATTAATTATTAGGGGCACCACTATCAATCCAGCAAATAAATGCATTTATTTGAGCTTGTGTAATAGTTCCGGTTTGCGGCATGATGCCGGCAAGTATTGCTGCCCGAATATTTGATTTTCTTGCATTAACTTCCGTATGGTTTGTAAACGGGCCTCCAGAATTAGTACTACCGCCTGCATGACAACTGCTGTTAATTGAACAAACTGTTGTTAAAATTGGCTGTACATCAACTGAAAATTTGGGAGTAATGCCTACGCAGGAAAAAGTTTTGGCTCCACCGCCTGGTACTCCCGGAGTAGTGTTGTCGCTTTTACTGCATGAGGCAACAATAATTGCAATAAAAATAAATAAAAAGCTAAATAAGGTATTTTTTTTCATAAATTATTTTAAAATTATTATACTGAATGTAACGTAATAATTACTTAATAAGTTGCCAGGCATTCAAAATTTCTTCAGTGTGTTGATTACTTTTAGGGGTTAAAAATATTTTTTTGACTATACCTTTTTCATCAATTAAAAAAGTGGTACGGTGGAGGCCCATATATTTTCTTCCATACAATTGTTTTTCGCCCCATACACCGTATTTATCAATTATTTTATGCTCAGTATCTGCTATCAATGTAAAAGGTAAATTGTATTTAGTCTCAAATTTTTTATGTTTTTTTTCTTCATCGGGGCTTATACCTATTACTGCAAAATCTTGTTTTTTCAATAGATTAAAGTTATCTCTTAAATTACAGGCCTGAATAGTGCAGGTAGGGGTATCATCTTGCGGATAAAAATATAATACTACTTTTTTACCCTTGTAGTCAGCTAAAGAAACGGAGTTACCATTTTGGTCTTTGCCTTTAAATGCAGGTGCTTTTATACCTTCGGTTATGTGAGTCATAATAATTCAAAACCCTTAAGTTTTTTCTTTTTTTAGATTAATAATTTTGTAAGGCACTCTAAAATTTAAAAAGTGTATTTAAATAATTTTGCATTGGTTCCCCTTTAAAGACGAGTTATCTTGTAAAATGATAAACCTTTTCCAAAGCATTACCCACCAGGTCTTTTGCAATAATTTTTAGTTCATGTTGACCTGGGGGGCACATTTCGTCAAATATATAAACAAATGTTCTGCCTTTATCATTGCTAAAGCGCAACCATTTTCCATCTAATGTTGCGTTAAAATTTTCAATTTCTTCTGTATTATCAAGTATAACAAATTTAATTGCAGATAGTTTGCTGCAATTCATCCCATCTTTAAAACCAATGGGTGATATTGTTGGTAAAATTGTATCAATCATTAATTGGAAATCACCAAATTCCCTGAAACTGGCTTTAAACCATCCATTTTCATAATCAGTTTTTTCATAATCATCTTTTCCTTTGGCAAAGCGATGCATTACCATTTTATTGGGCAAAGATGAGGATGCTTTTATTTTTACAGGAAAATATCCATGAATTGGAACTGTAACATTATGCAACTGATAAATGGTGTTTCCTTGGCTGGATTTAATTTCATTGTATTTAAAACGGAAAGAATCATACAAACTGTTTTCTGGTAAATAAAAACTAATTGTATTGTTTTCAAAAAGGTTTAAATAACCGGGGGAAAAAGTTTTTTGTTTAGAAAAAGTGGAGGAATCATTTTTAATTTTTTCAGTAACATCCGGGCTGCGTTTAATTTCAAACTTTACCAATGATGTATTGCCATTGGCATCTTTAACTGCTATTTTTATTTTGTGAATACTGTCATCTTTAATGAAAATTACACCATCACCATTTGTTGTTTTATAAATTCCGCTAACATACCCGGGTAACCTTGATAAATGTTGTACAAAAGGCCCACCAACACTTCTTAATTTATAGTCAATGTGTGCATTTAAATAGCGGCTTTCGTCGTAACTAATACTGTCCATTTGAAAGCCAATAACCGGAGCTTCATTATCATATAAAGCAGCTTCGTAAATACCATTGGGGTTGCCTGATCCGGTATATCTGTCAACTGCAGAAATACCAAAACTT
The DNA here is from genome assembly GCA_043755395.1 of Ferruginibacter sp. Lineage (GTDB taxonomy): Bacteria > Bacteroidota > Bacteroidia > Chitinophagales > Chitinophagaceae > Ferruginibacter. The sequence goes on along the minus strand of JAYUTC010000258.1, from coordinate 6,164 downwards.
ATTTTATCAGTATTGGTAATTATTAATGATGAGGGTATGGTATAAAAGCCATTTATTTTTTTAAGCGGATACAATTTTGGGCTTTGTTCGTAAGTGCTTATGTTTCTGTTGTAAACTGCTAACCGTAAAATATCGGGCGCAACATTATCAGGAATTGGAAACCCAAATAAAGAAGGATTCAATACTTTTTCTGTTTTGGTATCTTTTATTTCAAAATGCAGGTGTGGCCCCTGCGATCCTCCAGTATTACCACTAAAAGCAATAAACATTCCTTTTTTTACTGGGAAAATATTTGAAGGGATATCTATAAAAACCTCCCAGCTCTTTAATTTATACTGTTGTTCTTTTACATATTTTTCTAACTCGGGATTAAAATCATTTAGATGCGCATACAATGTAGTAAATCCATTGGGGTGATTAATATAAATGGCTCTGCCAAAACCAAAGGGTTCAATTTTAACTTTGGCTATATAACCATCAGCGGCAGCCAGAACCTGAAGATTTTGTTTTTTATCTGTTTTACAATCCAATCCCATGTGGTAGTGATTGGGCCTTAGTTCTCCAAAATTAGCTGCTAAAGCTTTTGTGGCAACAACAGGCCATGCAAAATAATTTTGTGGATAATTTTTAGCGGGGAAGAATTGTGATTTTGCGGACTGGAGTTGTAAACAAAATAATAGAAAAGCAACTGATTTATATAAATTCATATCTTTAAATAAGATGCAAATCTAAATTTTAATCAATAAAAAAAATATTTATCATGAGTGTTAATTCAAAACATATTGCCACCTTTTTATTAGGGGCCGCCGCAGCTTTAGCGGCATCAAAATATATAACTATGACAGCACAGGAAAAAGAAAAATTGGCAACTGATTTAAAAGATAAAGCCAATAAGTTTAAAATAGAAGCCGAAAATTTTGCAGATAAAGCAAAAGACTATTTTGAAGAATTAAAAACTAAAGGAGCCGAGGCACTTAAAGAAAATGTAGGTGATGTTGAAAAAATGATGAGTGACTTATTTGGAAAAAAAGATAGTACCGCTTCTAAACCCTCATAGAATATTGGCTTGTCAAAAAAAAGATGTATTAATTCCAGTACACTTTTCTTATTTACGGCAATTACAATTACTTTTGCACGCCTATCAAAGGCAATATACTTATGCCAAAAGACAATTCCATTAAATCTGTACTAATTATAGGTAGTGGCCCCATTATTATTGGCCAGGCCTGCGAATTTGATTATAGCGGCACCCAGGCTGCACGTAGTATAAGGGAAGAAGGAATAAAAGTTATCCTTATTAATAGTAATCCTGCTACTATAATGACAGACCCCATGATGGCAGATAAAGTGTTTTTACTTCCTTTAACAGTTGAAAGCATAGAACAGATTTTAGAGGAAAATGATATTGATGCAGTATTGCCAACCATGGGCGGGCAAACGGCTCTAAACCTCTGTAAGGAAGTGGATGATATGGGGATTTGGGAAAAAAATAATGTAAAACTGATTGGGGTAGATATAAAAGCAATTGATAAAGCAGAAGACAGGGAAAAATTCCGCCTTTGGATGATAGAGATGGGTATACCCGTTTGTGAGGCAAAAATTGCCAATTCCTTTTTAGAGGGCAAGGAATTTGCACAGGATATTGGTTTTCCTTTGGTGCTTAGGCCATCATTTACTTTAGGAGGAACAGGTGGCGGCATTGTATTTAAAAAAGATGAATTAGACGAAGCATTGAACAGGGCCTTAACTGCAAGCCCTATACATGAGGTGCTGGTAGAAAAAGCTATATTGGGCTGGAAAGAATTCGAGTTGGAATTATTGAGAGATTCCGCCAATAATGTGGCCATTATCTGTACGGTTGAAAACTTTGATCCCATGGGGGTGCATACCGGCGATTCTATAACTGTGGCACCAGCCATGACGCTAAGTGATACAGCCTATCAATTAATGCGTAATACAGCTATAAGGATGATGAGGGCATTGGGTAATTTTGCCGGTGGTTGTAATGTGCAATTTGCCCTTAATCCGCAAACAGAAGAAATAATAGTAGTAGAAATAAACCCAAGGGTCAGCCGTTCATCGGCTCTTGCAAGTAAGGCTACAGGTTATCCTATTGCAAAAATTGCTGCCAAATTAGCACTTGGGTATAATCTGGATGAATTAAAAAATCAAATTACTCAATCCACTTCTGCTTATTTTGAACCTGCATTGGATTATGTTATTGTAAAAATACCCCGTTGGAATTTTGATAAATTTAAAGGGGCAAATGATACATTAGGTTTTCAAATGAAATCTGTAGGTGAAGTAATGGGAATTGGCCGCAGTTTTGCCGAAGCAGTACAAAAAGCCTGTCAAAGTTTGGAAAACGAAACGGTTGGATTAGGATACTATGGCAAAAGCTTAATGCAAGCCGACGAATTAATTGAATATATTAAAATTCCAAAATGGGACAGAATATTCCGAATTAAAGATGCTTTAATGGCTGGGGCAAGTATAAAACGTATTTGCGAAAGCACAAAAATTGACCGCTGGTTTATTTACCAGATTCAAAAAATTTGTGATTGCGAAAAAGAGATTATTAAATACGATTTAAAAACTTTGCCGGATAATGTATTTCAAGAAGCAAAAATTTTAGGCTTTAGTGATGAGCAGTTGGCAAAAATTATGAATGAGGAAAATGCTGATTTGATTTATGAGAAAAGAAAAGCAATGGGCCTTACAAGAGTTTTTAAAATGGTAGACACCTGTGCTGCAGAGTTTGAAGCGAAAACGCCTTATTTCTACAGTACTTTTGAAAACAATCCAATAGTTGCAAATTCTTTAATAATTAATGAATCAAAAATTTCTGATAAAAAGAAAATAATAGTTTTGGGCAGTGGCCCCAACCGTATTGGACAGGGCATTGAGTTTGATTATTGCTGCGTACATGGATTGCTGGCAGTAAAAGAAGCAGGTTTTGAAGCCATAATGGTAAACTGCAATCCAGAGACTGTTTCTACCGATTTTGACATTGCAGATAAATTATATTTTGAACCCGTGTTTTGGGAACACCTTTGGGAAATTATAGAGCATGAAAAACCATATGGTGTAATTGTGCAACTTGGCGGACAAACAGCATTAAAACTTGCTAAAAAATTACACGAAAAGGGTATAAAAATTATTGGCACATCATTCAATAGTATGGATATTGCCGAAGATCGTGGCCGTTTTAGTGATACATTAAAAGAACTGGAGATTCCCTATCCAAAATACGGTACAGCTTTCAATACCGATGAAGCTATTGAGGCTGCAAAAGAAGTGGGCTATCCAGTGCTCATTCGTCCCAGTTACGTTATAGGCGGTCAGCGTATGCGTATTGTTTTAAATGATGAAGAACTTGAAAAAGGTATTTTAAGTTTGATTAAACACTTGCCGGGCAATAATATTTTAATCGATCATTTTTTAGATCGTTGCCAGGAAGCAGAAATTGATGCTATTTTTGATGGTGAAGATTTTCATATTATGGGGGTAATGGAACATATTGAACCGGCGGGTATCCATAGTGGCGACAGTAATGCCGTATTACCACAGTTTAATTTATCGCCTTTAATTGTGCATACCATGGAAGAGTATGCCGAAAAAATTGCGAGAGAATTAAAAATACAAGGACTAATAAATATCCAGTTTGCCATAAAAGATGGTAATGTGTTTGTGATAGAAGCTAACCCGAGAGCAAGCCGTACTACGCCATTCATTGCCAAAGCTTATCAAATACCTTATTTAAATATTGCTACTAAAATAATGATGGGTGTAAACAAACTTAAAGATTTTACATTTGAGAAAAAGATGACCGGTTTTGCCATTAAAGAACCCGTTTTTTCATTCAATAAGTTTCCGGGAGTAAATAAAGAGCTGGGGCCAGAGATGAAAAGTACAGGTGAAGCCATCCGTTTTATAAAAGATTTACGTGATCCTTACTTCCGGCAGTTGTATAAGGAAAGAAGTATGCATTTAAGTAAATAATTTTATTTAAAAACTTAAGTAATTCTTTCTGGTGCATTTGCCATAACACTTTTTTAATGTACAGCATTATTCAGCTTTTAACAAAGCTGAGAATGTATTGTATTAATTTTTTACTGGCATAAAACCATATTTGGTTATTATAGTACAATTTTCTATTTTGGTATATGCCCAAACCCTACAGCATACCTGTTTTTAAAACTGCACCATTTATCCGCTTGCTTTTACCTGTTATTATTGGTATAATAGTGCAATGGTACATGCAAATTTCTATTTCCCTAATAGTAATGAATATTATTAGTTTTGGGTTGGCAAATTTATTTTTTTCTTTTTTGCCATTAGCCTTGCGGTTTAAATTTCAATCATTGCAAGGTATTCTTATCAATTTATTTTTACTCGCATTTGGTTTATTAATTACATGGCAAAAAGACGTAAGTCATAATAAAAATTGGTATGGCAATTATTACAAAGACTCTAATTATATAGTTGTAAGAATTGAAGAGCCTGTAATAGAAAAATCAAAATCTTATAAAGCAGATGCTTATGTTGAAGCAATTATAAATAATGGTACTGTTATTAATTGTAAAGGGAAATTATTTTTATATTTTTCAAAAGAAAGTTTGACACAGCAATTACATTATGGCGATAGGATTTTAATTAAGAAAAATCTTCAAGAAATAAAAAATTCAGGTAACCCCGGTGCATTTAATTATCAACGCTTCGCAGCTTTTCAGCAAACCTTTCATAATGTATTTTTAAAAGAAAAAGATTGGGTGCTGCTGCCGGGTAAAAGTGTTAATGGGTTTAAGCAATTTATTTTTACAGCAAGAGAAAATATTATAAGCAACCTGCGTAAAAACATTAATACCGGTAAAGATGAACTTGGCATTGCCGAAGCATTACTGATTGGATATACCAACGATTTGGATAAAGATTTGGTACAGGCTTACAGTAATACAGGTGTGGTACATATTATTGCCATATCCGGAATGCATTTGGGATTAATTTATGTAATGTTGGTATGGCTGTTTGGGAAAATTCCATTTATAAATAAATCTAAAGTTATACAGGTAATACTGATATTAAGTTGTTTATGGTTGTTTTCTTTATTAACAGGTGCTGCAGCATCGGTGCTACGCTCTGCAGTGATGTTTACATTTATTACGGTGGGCAACAATCTAACAAAAAAATCATCTGTTTATAATTCATTAGCGGCATCTGCATTTGTGATGCTTTGTTATAATCCTTACTTTTTGTGGGATGTGGGTTTTCAGCTTTCATACCTGGCAGTTGTTGGCATTGTAGTTTTTCAAAAACCTGTTTATAATCTTTTTTATATAAGAAATAAATGGGTAGACAAAGTTTGGAAGCTGATGGCGATATCACTGGCAGCACAAATACTTACATTTCCAATATGTATTTATTATTTTCATCAGTTTCCTAATCTATTTTTAATCACCAATATTATTGTAGTTCCATTATCAGGTATTATTCTATATGCTGAAATATTTTTAGTTGCTTTTTCATGGGTGCCTTTTGCAGGTGAATATCTTGGAAAAATGACCGGTTGGTTAGTTTGGATAATGAATGAAATTATTTTGTGGGTAAACAGTTTTTCGTTTGCAGTTTGGGATAAGATTCCGGCAAATATTTTATCTACCTGGTTTTTATATGCCGTTGTAATTTGCATAAGCGCATGGCTTATTAATAAGAATAGAAAAATGCTTAGATTTTCATTATTTGCTTTGCTGGCTTTTGGAATGGTGCATGCCTATGGTACATGGCAAATTAAAAATCAAAAAAAGATCATTGTATATAATGTGCCCCAGCACCAGGCCATTGATTTAGTGAGTGCCAATGATTATAAATTTATTGGTGATACTGCTTTGCTTGAAGAGGGGATGTTGCAAAATTTTCATCTAAAGCCAGGAAGAATTGGCCTGCAACTAACTAAAAGACGGGATTCAATTGATGCATGTTTACAAAATGGTCAATTCTATCAATTTTGGGGTAAAAAACTTTTAGTGATAGATAAGAATTTGATTTTTGAGCCTGTTCAGCAAAAAATTAATGTTGATGTAATCATTATTTCTAAAAACCCAAATCTCTACATTACACAACTGGCGGCTGTTTTTAATTGTAAGCAGTATGTTGTTGATGCTTCT
>JAYUTC010000257.1:0-9881 GCA_043755395.1 Ferruginibacter sp. | reverse complement strand
AAAGAACAAAAATTGAATGAAATAAAAAGAATAATTGAAAACTGCAGTGGTTTATTTATGGAAGCAAGTGCGAATACCCAATTTGCTGTTTTGGGAGATAGTTTAAAAATAACCTTAATTGTAAATAACAGAGCTGGTGCAAATATTATTAATGCCGATGTGCAAATTGATACTACCTATATAATATTTGAGCAGTTGAAAAAAAATGTTAATGCAATTAAAACTTACACCTGGTTTATAAAGCCTGATTCAAAAGTTACGCAACCCTACTGGCTTGAATCTCAAAAAGAAAAAGGGAGTTTTAATGTTGATGATCAGTTAAAAATTGGCAAAGCTGAAAATGATCCATTGAGTATTAATTTCAGCATGATGATTGAAGGTAAAGAATTTGTATTTACAAAACCAGTGTGGTATAAATACACCGATCCTGTAAAAGGGGAATTGTATGAACCTGTTAACATAATAAATCCTTTATTTATTGGTACATCACCCTCGTTAGTTCTTTTTAACAACTCCATTAAAAATCAAACAAAAGATATTCATTTTGTTATTCAGGCAAATAAAGTAATTAAAGACAGCATTCAATTATCGTATAATAAAAATGATACAACAATTACAGCTGATAATTCTTATATGAATTTATTAAAAGGGGACAAAAAAATATTTAATGTATCAGTTTCTAACAGTGGCTTGTTCAATAATGATGTTGTGCTTATAAATGGCATTTTTTCGGTAAAAGGTATTGCTCAAAAGCAATTACTGGGTCAACGAAAAATAAGTTACGATCATATACCTGATATTATTTACAACCACGTAGATCCAGTTAAAATTATTAATCTTGATTTAAAAACAGAGGGTAATTTTGCCGGATATATTCCGGGAGCAGGAGATAAAATACCAGATGCACTTGAGCAAATGGGATATAAGGTTGTAACTCTTAAAGAGAGTGATATTACAGCCTCAAATTTGCGGCAGTTTGATGTAATTATTACCGGCGTAAGGGCGTACAACACCCATGAATGGATGAATACTGCATATGATGCACTAATGCAGTATGTAAAAGAAGGAGGAGTATTATTGACCCAATATAATACCAGCAATCAGATTGGACCTGTAAAAGCTAAAATTGCACCTTATCCATTTACTATCAGCCGAAATAGAATTACAGATGAAGAGGCAAAAGTTAATTTTTTAATTCCTGAGCATAAAGCATTAAATCATCCTAATGTTATTTCTCAAAAAGATTTTGAAGGCTGGATTCAGGAGCGGAGTATATATAATGCAGAAAATACTGATACCAGTTATAAAAAAATTATTAGTATGAAGGATCCGGGTGAAAAAGCTCAGGATGGCAGTTTGATTATTGCAAATTATGGCAAGGGTAGATTTGTTTATACAGGTTTAGTATTTTTTAGAGAATTGCCTGCAGGTGTGCCCGGCGCTTACAGGTTATTTGCTAATTTAATTGCCAATAAAAGAGAGAAATATATTAAGTAAAATAAATGGAATATGAAAAATGAAAAATCATATTGGAGTAATTGGTACATTGGAGTAGTGTTATTTTTGATTATACAGATAATTTTATTCTTTTTTATTACTAAGGTATTTTCATGAGTAAAATAGATTGGACTATATTAATTGTTACTTTAACCTCCATTATTATTTATGGTATTTATAAAAGCCGTACTACAAAAAATCTGGAAGGATATTTTCTCAGCAACCGCAGCCTGCCATGGTATTTAGTTTTACTGAGCATAATGGGCACCCAGGCTAGCGCTATTACTTTTTTAACAGGCCCTGGACAGGCTTACAGCGATGGAATGCGTTTTGTACAATATTATTTTGGCCTTCCTTTAGCCATGATTGTTATCTGTATATTTTTTGTTCCTGTCTTCAGTAAATTAAAAGTTTATACTGCTTATGAATTTTTAGAAAACAGGTTTGATCTGAAAACAAGAACACTTACTTCCGGGTTGTTTTTATTATCACGTGGATTAAGTACAGGGGTAAGTATTTTTGCCCCTTCCCTGGTTTTGAGTTCGTTAATGGGGTGGAATATCTATTATACCAATTTAGTTATGGGAGGGCTGTTGATAATTTACACAATGAGTGGAGGAGCAAAGGCCGTTGCCCATACACAGAAATTACAAATGGTTATAGTTTTTATTGCTTTGCTTTTAACAGGATATTTAGCAGTTAAATTATTACCTGAAGCAATTGGGTTTAAAGATGCACTAAAAATAGGGGGACAAAATGGTAAAATGAATATTATAACCACAGGGTTTACCGATAAAGGGTTTGATTGGAAAGACAAATACAATATCTGGAGTGGTTTAATTGGTGGATTTTTTTTAGCATTAAGTTATTTTGGAACAGATCACAGTCAGGTAGGAAGATATTTAACCGCAAAAAATATAAAGGAGAGTAGAAAAGGATTACTAATTAATGGGTTGGTAAAAGTGCCTATGCAATTTTTTATTTTATTAATTGGGATATTAATTTTTTCTTTTTATCAATATAACAAAGGGCCTGTGTATTTTGATATGGTTACACTTCAGCAGGCAAAAGAAACTGTAAAAAAAGATTCATTAAATATGTTGGAAGCCAGGTATACTGCGGCTTTTGTCAACAAAAATACTCAGGAGGCCAATGCTATAAGAAAGACATTTAGAGGTGTAATGGAAAGAGCATTACCAGGGCAAAAACCTAATGACACCAATTATGTTTTTCTGTCATTTGTGAAGGATAATTTACCGGTTGGATTGATAGGATTAATTTTTGCTATAATATTTTTAGCTGCCTGGGGTAGCATTGCTGCAGCACTTAATTCGCTTGCTGCATGTTCTGTAGTGGATTTTCATAAAAAGTTTTTTGTAAAGAAGGAAACTGAACTGCAGGATTTTAAAATATCACAATGGTATACATTAGGGTGGGGTATATTTTCGATTATCATTTCGATGTTTGCCTATAATATTGGAAACAGTTTAATTGAAGCAGTAAATATAATAGGTTCATTGTTTTATGGGGTTATTCTTGGTGTGTTTTTAGTTGCTTTCTGGTTAAAATTTGTTAAAGGCAATGCAGTTTTTTATGCAGCAATTATTTCCGAAATTTTAATTGTTGTGATTTATAAAATGGATATCATTTCTTTTTTATGGTTAAATGTTATTGGCGCACTATTGGTAATTATTATTAGTGGGCTGTTTCAAATAATTGTCAAAATAAAAGCGCCGCAATAATGCAGCGCTTCTTATTATAATTCAATAAGTTTATTTTAATTTCCTCAACAACTCTACATTCATTTTTACATAGTCATCATTTTTTGCCTCTTTAGCCAAATCCAATGATTTTTGAGCACTTGCTTTTGCGCCTGTTTTATCGCCCATTTCTTTTTGAATCTTTGCTTTATATAGCCAAATCCAGAATGCTTTATCATTTTCAGTTATTGCTTTTGTGCAATTTTCTAAAGCCTTGGTTTGATTATTATCATATTCATTATAAAATTGAGCTGCCTGCCAAAAAGGTTTTTTATCTGTTTGTAAAGCAGTCTCAATTTGAGTTCTAATCCTATCCTTAATATTTGTAGTAATAGGTATTGATACTGCTGTTTTTTCCCACATAATATGCAATTCGCAACTTTCTGATTTAATATTGGCAAACTGCATAGTAAATGTTTCTATAGCAGTTTTTATTTTCATGGGTTCAATTTTAAAACGAATCACATCCTCACTTTCTTTATAGCCATCTATACCCCAGTTCGTCAAGCCCTTGTTAATAATTACTTCCCAACTGTCCACTCCAGGGATTGTGTATAAAACATAAGTACCGCTGTCTAATTTTTTGCCGCCTAACTCCACTGCATCCTTAAAAATTATTCTGGTAGCACTATTGGCCCCGGTACGCCATAATTTATTATAGGGTACAAGGTCACCGAAAATTTTTCGGCCTTTAGTTATGGGTCTCGAATAGGTAAGTTCAATTGTGGCCATTCCAAAATCCTGTTTAATTGTTTGTGTAGAGGAAGGTTGAGGCATTTTTATCTGAGCAGAACTGTTGAATGTGTAACAAATAACAGCAATACATAAAGGCATTATTTTTCTCATAAATTAATTTTTAGGATGTAAAAGTAAATAAATAGATGAAAATGAGTATATTTTATTTTATTGGTTGTTTGAGAATTAAAATTGTACCGTTATTTTTCCTCTGCCATTTATACCATTTTTTATTTTCCATGGAGGGCCTTTTTCAACCAGTCGTTTGGCAGCTTCATCGCAGTTAGTACAAAGTGGTTTATCAACCTTAATATTAACTATGGTACCGTTTGAATGCACATCAAACGAAATTTCAACCTGCCCATGAAGATTATTTTTAAAAATATCATCTGGTATTTCAATATTGTTATCAACATATTTATAATAATTATCCCAGCCATCAACAGGTTCTGCATTTGTAATTGGATCTTTTTGAAAGGTTGTTCTTTTGGGAACTTTACTTTTTGCAACATTACCTGCACTTAAAATAGTACGCTGGTTTTTTGCTAAATCTTCTTTTGCCAATACAATTTTATTTTGAACTGGATTGCTTTGTAAAGTGTAAAATTCAGATTGGTAGCCTGCTGATTTTATTTCTACAGTTAGTAAGGTGTCAGTAGATAATAATATGAAATTTCCTTTCACATCAGTATAGGTTCCAAAATTTTCCTTTTTAATACTTATATTGGCAAAAGGTAAGGGTGTATTATCCGGGCCAACTACCTGCGCAATAAAATTGTGGTTAAGTTGCTGGTTTTTATCACTTGGATTAGTTTCTTTTCTTTCAGTTAAAAAATTGTCTTTCACAGCCACTTTTGATGCAGTTTTGTTTGTAGCATATCCTTCAGATAAATTATTGTTATATATAGAGGTTGGGATATTATTTGTAGCAGCAGCAATATTTTTGTTTTTTTCTGTATCATCATTTGCTGATTGCCCTTTGTTTTTGATTGAGATTTCCGGTTGAAGTTGTGTTGGCTTATATACAAAATCACTATCAAATTTTGATGCTACAATTGTTCCTCCAGCTGCATTATCTTCCGGGACAATAACAATATTTTCCAGTTTCTGTTTTATAACAGGTTTAATAGTATCTATTGTAATGGTATTAATATTTGCTATATATTTTTCAGAATCTGAAACAATTACTTTTTTTTCAGTTTGTGCTATTGCTTGTTTTTTGTTTTTATTCAACAGCAGGTAGGATATAAAACCTGCGCTTACAATTAATAAAACTGCAGCAGCTGTTTTCCACCAAAAATAAATACGTTTTGGTAATGAAATTATTTTTTCTTTATAGGCTTTGATTTCAAAATTTTCTTTTAGAATTGTTAATTCATTTTTCCATTTGTCACTTTGCATTATACCATACCCTTCAATGGCTTCTGCTAAAAAAGCATCGTCTAAAGCAGCTTTTTCCATTGCATGCATTTGTATTGGAGTAAGTGTGCCTGAAATATAATTTTCAATATCCCGGGAAGAATAATTAATATGGTTTTCTTTATTATTCATTTATTTTTTTAAAAATCTATTTAATCAAAATTTATAAACACCTGAATTTTATTCCACGATTTTGGCATCCATACATAATTTCAAATTTCTTCGACCATTTTGAATATAACTTCTCACTTTGTTCCAATCGAAACCAGTAATTGCTTCAATTTCATTATAGCACTTATTTTCTAAATAAAATAGTCGAATACTTTGTTTTTGTTCTTCAGGTAATGTATCCAAACATTGTTCCAAATTAATAAAATTGCTTTCTTTCTCTAATACCTCCACATTTAGATGCATATTTTCTTCTGAATGCATAAAATGGATATTAAATTCAGTAGTTTTTAAATTCCTGGGGCTTCTTATCTGCATCAGGCAATAATTTCTTGCTAAAACATGCAGCCAGCCTTTAAAATTATCAATATCATGTTGCTTAAGTTTTCCGTTTAATTCCTCAAAAATATCCATCACTGCATCTTTACTTCTTTCAGTGTCTTTAAAATATTTTAAGCATACACCAAATACCAAATCCATATATCGCTGGTATAAAGTACTTAAATAAGTTATATCGCCACTATTTTTAAAAGCAGTAATAAGTTCTTTATCTGAATTTTGATCTGACGGTATGTTTTTTAGAAATGTCAACTATTTTTAATAGTTATATTATTGTATTTTTTACCAGGTATTTGGTAATACTATTTTGCCTATTTGTACGCTACACATTAACCATTTTATATTAACCAACTTAAAATTTGAACAGCGTACATTATGTAATAAAGTAGTTCAAAATTTAATATTCCGATGTTATCTTTTAAAGATCAGGGGGTATTATTCAAAATATACTTTAACCGTTTGATAAAAAATACGGTTGCTCATATATTGATGCTTTTGTTGTTTTTCGGAGTAGCCCTGTAAGCCAAATAAGCCAGCTGCATTTCCTTTGTTAATAGCTATTTCCAAATAGCCTGCTGAATTAAATAATGCCAGTTTTTCACCTTCCGTAACATCAGCATAAGTTTCACTTACTCTATCAATAACTTCATCTCTTTTAAACACTATTTTAAAACTTCTGCCTTTGCGTTGTTCTTCAAATTCTTCTTTAGTAATATTTACAATTACGTTCTCAAAATTATCTATGAAAATAATTTGACCTTCAATCCAGTTATTTCCTAACATTGATTTTAAAGGATTTTTTACCTGAATTGAAACTGAAGCATCGCCAACTTCTTCAATTGTTTTACCCGTAATTATCTTATTAAATATTTTCGCAAAAATTGTAGTACAATAAAGTGTATTTTTTTGGATTATTTTATCCAAAGTAAGAGCCACAACTTTTTGAGGTACTTCTTCTAAAATCATGGTAAGTAATCCGTTGTCGGCACAACCAATATAATGTCCATTATGTTCAGCCAGTAACATATGTTCAGGCTTCTCATCAAATAAATTTACAAGTACCAGATGAAATGTGCCTGTAGGGAAATTTTTTATTGCGTTGCGGCAAACATAAGCTGCCTGAGGATAATTAAAGGGAGATAGGTGGTGTGTTATATCAATAATATTAAAATCTTTATTTTCCTGTAAAAGCTGCCCTTTTACTGCACCAACTAAAAAATCCTGTTGGCCAATATCAGAAGTAAGGGTTAGTAAAGGCATTTTTATTTGTTAATCAGTTTATTAGTTAATTTGTAAGTTGGGTTTAACAGGTTAGCGTACCAATTCTCCATTTTTAAAGAAAAATTTTCTAACCAGTTTATCTGTTAATGATGGAAAAAATTTATTCATAAAAACAGTACGTTTGCCAGTGAATGTAAGCACTATTGTTCTTTTTCTTTTTTCAATTGCTTTTAAAATATGATTTGCACATTTTTCAGAACTCATCATTTCGTTTTCATCCATAGGGCTTTCTCCCTGCCTATTACCTTTACTGTTTAATGCTGCATTACGAATGTTTGATGATGTAAAGCCAGGACATACCCACATTACGTTTACCCCATCATCCAATAATTCAGTTCTTAAAGCTTCAAGCCAGCCATTTACTGCAAACTTACTGGCCGAGTAGCCGCTTCTGCCAGGTAAACCACGATAACCGGCAATTGAAGAAACGCCAACAATGGTTCCTTTTCTTTCTATAATTGAATTTAATGCCAGTTTAGTACAATATATGGTTCCATAATAATTTATGTCCATCACTTTTTTAAGTACATCAATTTCTGCATCTTTTAATAATGATCTCATGGAAATACCTGCATTGTTTATCAGTATATCGATGCAGCCAAAAGTGTTTATCGTAGAGTTGATAAAATTTTTACAATCATTTAAATTACTAACATCGGCCACAATGGTGTGTAATAACATGCCAGAATGTTTGACTTGTAAATCATACAGCTTGTCCTGATTACGGCCGCAAGTAGCCACTTTTGCGCCCATAGCAATAAGTAAATTTACCAATGCTTTTCCTATACCATCGCTGCCACCGGTAACCGCAACCACTTTATTTTTAAAATATGTACTCATAAAATTATTATAGGCAAAAATAAGTTAGTTATATGGCCGAAAGTAAACAAATTTTAAAATAATAAGCCACAGACAATAGGAGGTAGTTGGTGAACTGGCTGGGACTCGAACCCAGGGCCCTCCCGATAAAAATCGGGATGCTCTACCCCAGAGCAATCAATTCTTCAATAAATTTTCTTGATTTCATTTTTTTTACTTTTAATTCAAATGTCTTTGCTTCTTGCAAAGTAGCAAACTCCCGAAGAAATTTTTTCTCCCAGGGAATTCCTGTAGAAGTGAATGTAGAATGTCCAATATTGTGTTCGTAAAAACGGCGTTGAAAGTCAATACAAGCGCCAATATAATATTTATTCAACTTTGCAAAATAGATTATATACGTAACTGGCATAAAGAAAAGGGAGTTCATTTTATGAACTCCCTTGGTGAACTGGCTGGGACTCGAACCCAGGGCCCATACATTAAAAGTGTATTGCTCTACCAACTGAGCTACCAATTCATTCTTTTAATTTTTTGGATTGCAAAGATAAGGGGATTGAGTTTAAAATAAGAACTAAAAAAATGATTTTTTACACTAAAAATATAAAATTGTGAATAACCTTTTGGTCTAAACCATCATTAAACTACATCCTCTACTATCACTACTATCCATCCTTCCCAAAACCTCAAAGCTTTCATTATTGTATAAACGGCCAATGTCATCAGTGGCAATAAAACAACAACTGTATATATTTGCCAGATCAATAATATTAATTGCACCGCTTATAGGTTTTTCTTTTATCGAATTACTTAAATAAATGGCAAAAGGGTCATCTTCTTCTCTTATTAACACTTTCATCCATGGCGCACAATGAAAGATACCATCCCCTTTGGAATAGGCTTGTGATAATAATTCCGTCATCCCATATTCGGAGTGAACAAGATCTAATCCTGAATTATTTTGTAATTGCCTGTGTACTTCCTGTCGCGTAATTTCCTCCTTTCTACCTTTCATACCACCTGTTTCCATAATAATTGTATTTCTCAATTGCATAGGGTATTTAGCAGCAAATTCCTGTAAGGCAAAGGTAACCCCAATTAAAAGGGTAGGCTGTTTTAAAATTTCATTGTGTAAAATTGTTCGGTGAAGTTTTTCGTAATCATATAAATAAAAACCACTTAAATTATGCCCACTTTGTTTTATTAATTCATCTACCATAAACACCAAAGAAGAATTTTTTCTTTCCAGATAAGAAGGCAGTAAACCAAGAATACATATATTAATTGCAGTGCCATAAAATTTTTCAAAACAAGTTGTAAAGCTTTTTTTATACAGCCTTAGATCCTTAATAAAGTGCCTGCTGTTTATGGTTGTAGTTGTTCCGCTGCTTTCAAATTCAGTTTCAGGTTCAAATTCAGTTGTTTTTATTTGGTGTGATTTAAAGAACTCAATTGGCAAATAAGGGATCTTATTTAATGAATTAACTTCTCTAATTGAAATTTTAAGCGAATTACAATATTTATGATAAACTGTATTATATTGGTATTGAAATTGAAATAATTCTAAGGCTAATTCCGTAAAATTATAAGCGGAAGCAGCAAAAACTCTTTTTTCAAGGTCAGTATTTTTAACGGTTTGTTTCAATTTCTATTTGTAAATTTGAATAATTAAAATAATATAATGCGTTACATTCTGCCTGTTATTATTAGTGTTTTGCTCTTATCAGCCTGTAAAAAAGATAAATTTACAACTGTTCCGCAAATCAGTTATAAATCTATAAAACCAAATGCAGCTTTTAGTAATATACCCATAAATCAACAGGTTATTCCAGTTCTTACTATAAATGTAACAGATGCGGAAGGTGA
>JAYUTC010000256.1:0-3952 GCA_043755395.1 Ferruginibacter sp. | reverse complement strand
TTGGAACAGTTGCAGGTATGCTATCAGCCAAAAAAGTAAAGATGACGGCCATGCCCGAAATGGTAAGTTTATTTAATGGAATGGGTGGTGCTTGTGCTGCATTAATTTCAGCAGCTGAATTTTATCACATCTTTAAATTGCATCAGCAGGCTCCTGAAACACCTTTTGCTGAATTGGCAACTGTTGGGCATTACATAACAATAGTGGCGGGTGCCATCATTGGTACCATTTCCTATACAGGTAGTATTATTGCCTGGGGTAAATTAAACGGTCGTATAAAAGATTTTTCTTTTAAAGGACAGCACATTGTAAATATGCTTGTGTTGGCCTTAGTTATTGCCGCTTCTGTATGGGCTTATCAATCAAACATTGGTAATATATACATTCCCTTTCTGCTCATTGGCTTTTTCGCTTTCATTTACGGAATATTATTTGTTATGCCAATTGGCGGTGCCGATATGCCGGTGGTAATTTCTTTACTTAACTCATTTACCGGTGTGGCAGCAGCATGTGGTGGTTTTTTATACGATAACAAAGCCATGCTTACCGGTGGAATTTTAGTTGGAGCAGCAGGTACACTGCTCACCATGCTTATGTGTAAAGCAATGAACCGCTCTTTAACCAATGTATTAATTGGTTCGTTTGGCGGAGGTAATAAGAATACAGAACCAGGAGCAACAAAGGCACAAGGAAATTATAAAGAAATAAGTTTGGCAGATGCAGCCATGGTAATGGCCTATTCTAAAAAAGTAATGATTGTGCCGGGCTATGGCTTGGCGGTAGCGCAGGCACAACATATTTGCCATGAGTTGGAAAAAATATTAACCGAAAAGGGTGTTGAAGTTAACTATGCTATTCACCCTGTTGCAGGCCGAATGCCTGGACATATGAATGTATTACTTGCCGAAGCTGATGTTAGTTATGAGAAATTGATGGAAATGGAAAATGCCAACGACGAATTTAAAACTACTGATGTGGTATTGATACTAGGCGCTAACGATGTGGTAAATCCTGCAGCAAAAAATGATCCGGCATCACCAATTTATGGGATGCCTATTTTAGAAGTTGAGCAATCTAAAACGGTTATCGTAAACAAACGTAGTATGAAGCCCGGGTACGCCGGTATAGAAAACGATTTATTTTTTCAACCTAAAACAAGTATGCTGTTTGGTGATGCCAAAAAAGTATTGCAGGATTTATGTGCGGAAGTTAAAAATGTTTAAGTTTTGATATTGTTCTTTATTGATAAGGGGTATTTTTTATGATATCATTACAGCCACGTTTGCTACTATAGTATACCGGTAGTTTTCTTTTAACCAAACGGTAAAGAATTCATAAATGGAAGAGTCATTGTAAACAGCTGTTAATATCATAATTTACTTTGTGACAATTTATTTTCTCAGCGGCCTTGGTGCCGATAACAGAGTTTTTAAATATTTGACATTGCCGGCAAATGTCAATACGGTATTTATAGATTGGCTTGTGCCGGAAAAAAATGAATCAATCAGGGATTACGCAAAAAGAATTTCTGAAAAAATTGACGACTCAAAACCTTTTGTACTTATTGGTTTATCATTTGGAGGAATTTTAGCTACAGAAGTTGTGGAATTTGTAAAGCCACAAAAAACAATTCTTATTTCCAGCGCTTCCAGAAGGCAGGAGCTACCTTTTATTTACAAATTTTCCGGTTTACTTCATCTCAATAAATTACTTCCGGAAAGAACAATTAAAAAAGGTAATTTAATTAACAATTGGCTTTTAGGTATTTCCTCAACCAGGGAAAAATTTCTTTTAAATGAAATCCTTATTGCTTCAAACCCTGTTTTTTCAAAATGGGCTATTAATGAAATTGTTAACTGGAAAAGAAAAACCTCACCTAAAAATATAATTCGTATTCATGGTAATAAAGACAGAGTTTTACCTATAATAAATTTTAAGCCGGGATACCTTGTGAAAAATGGGGGACATTTTATGGTGGTTAACAGGGCAGACGAAATTTCCAAAATACTTGAAAAGGAACTGAATATAATCTGATTCTATTTTTATAATTTAAAAATAAAAATTGATGGATAAGCACCAAAGAATTAAAGCATTTATTTTACCGGCATTGGCAATTTTTTTGATGTTAGGAAATTACAGCCGCCTGTCAGGAACAGAAAACATCCGGACAATACATATTGTAACTTTAATTACCCTAGGAATGGCAATAGGTATTTTGTTAAGAAATGTAATTGCTTATTTTAAAGGAAAGCTGTGAATAATTTTCACAAAAAAGTTGACAGCTTTCTAAAAGCTGTCAACTTTAAAATTTTAGTATAACGCTAATATTTTTTCGCCACAGTATAATAAAAAATAGTAGGAGGCCCTTCTACTCCGGCTTCAGCCATTTTATCTTTTAAATCTTTTGAGGCACCAAATGCTTTTGCTTTTACCATATCAGTTATAGCAAAAACAACTGTAACAGTATGATTATCTCCCACACCATAACCAATTGCCCTGTCTAAAAGGCCTGCATCAAGCCTGGTTTGTTTATGAGAATCAAAAGATTTTTTCCAATTATCCCAATCCTTTACTCTATGTGTTACAATCATACGGGTTGTAGATGAATTGGTGGAGGTATCCATCATCACAGTTTCTAAAAAAGTAATGGATGGCATCCCCAATACCCCTCCTTTTTGCATCCTTTCTTTCATTGCTGGTGAGGCAGTTAATTCCTTAGCTTTATTTACATCGGCCATTTTTAATGCAACTAATACGGTGTTGGAATCGCTGCCTGCTCCTCTTCCTAAAACATAATTTGTTAATCCATTTGCAAGTCTTACGGAATCATGTGACTCGTAGGCTACCAGCCATTTAGCATAATTAGCCACTTTATGCTTAATAAGTAAAAAATTTCCGGGCTTTACTGCCGGAGCCGGTTCCATCGGTTTTACTGCAGGGGTTTCTGCAGCAGTTACAGCTGGTTCACTGGCATTTTTTTCTTCTCCCTGGTTACAGGATAAAAAAAACACTGTCATAAATAGACCAATGGCAAATGTTGCCAAAAATTTAAATTGCTTCATTTTTGATTAAGTTTTAAAAATTAAGAATAAAAATTTAACAGGGAACAGGGAAGAAATACAGAGGAATTGAAATTTAGGTTAAATGTATAATTATAATTTCAGTAATACAAGAAAATTATACACGGTAAAAAATAAGAAAAGTTGAATCTACAGGGTTAACTTTACGCACATTTAATAAAAATACCAACAGTAATGCAACAGATTTTTATTCATCATGTTTTTTTTTGGTTAATAGATTCGGCAACTGAATCAGATAGTGTACAATTGGTAAAAGGGTTGCAAAAACTTTCAAAGGTAACCACCATTAAATCTTTTCATATTGGTAAACCTGCAGCAACAGATAGAAATGTTATTGATACTACCTATGCTATAAGCTGGTTGCTTACATTTAATACAGCAGCAGATCAGGAAAGTTATCAGATAGACCCTATACATTTAAACTTTATAAAGAAATGTGCTCATCTTTGGGCTAAAGTGGTGGTATATGATACAGTGAATTTATAATAAGAAAAAAATCATGTAGTCAATCATTGAAAATAACTTTTTTTGAACCTTCCCGACACATTAATACAATCTTTACTAACTGTAAAAGGATTTGACGAAAAGACTTTTAAAAAAGTTCATCAATCTGGTGAGCAAATAACTTCTGTCAGGCAAAATCCTTTTAAAACATTAGATCATCAGTTTTTAATTCCCAATGTTCTATTGGAGAAAATTCCATGGAGCCGATTTGGAAATTATCTTTCCACAAGACCTTCGTTTACTTCCGATCCGCTTTTTCATGCAGGAGCATATTATGTTCAGGAAGCCAGCAGTATGTTTTTAGAAGAAACATTAAAGCAATCTATTGATTTAAACCAATCAATAAAAGTATTGGATTTATGTGCAGC
>JAYUTC010000255.1:0-3956 GCA_043755395.1 Ferruginibacter sp. | reverse complement strand
TATGGCAGGCCTTGCCGCAATGGGCACCATAATATTCAAAAGCTTCGCTGATTTCAAAAGCGGTTTTTGTGCTGGTACCATTTTTTAATAAAAAATTTGTAGCCGCAGCTACTGTCTTTTGTTTTTCAAAACAGTTGCCTGCATAAAAAACCATTTCCATTTGCAGCACTTCCTGTATACCTGCATCAATGGTATAAACCGGCACCCCATTATCCAAAGTAAAATAAGTGTAGGTCTTTAATTGAAGCTTAAATTCGATAGCATCTTTTATTGGCGGGGGTACTAAACGATTAATCATTTTTTATTTAATTTCTTTTTGTAAAGCTGGATTAATAAGGGGGTAAAACCAAAAAATACATATCCGAACGGATGATATTCCAATGGCATAATGGCTATCCAGGTTATAACCAGTATAAATGAAGTGATCAATGCTGCTTGAGATATAACGGCTCCCTGAAAACCGGCGTCTGCTGAACCTTTCAGGTGTTTTCGGTTTACTCTTTTGTACATCAGGTAAATAATTAAATTGGACGTAAGGGGAACACCAAGGTAAAAGAATACCTGTAATTTAGATACTGCACCATGAAAAATTGAACTAAATAAAAAACCGGTACTAAAAGGGAAAAGTATGATCGTAAAAAGCAACCAGAGGTTAATGATCATAAACCGGATGTCGAAATTATCTACATATTTAAAAAGCTGGTGGTGCCGTAACCATACACTGGCAATCAACCAGAAGCTTACCAGCAAACCTAAGAACTCGGGAAGAGTTTCTTTAAAATGCTCCCAAATCACTGCAGCGCTGTCTCCTTTTTTTACCAGCGGCGGATGAATCTCAATAGCCATTAATGTAATAGCAATGGCGAATACCGCATCGCTGAAAAAAGCGATCCGCTCAATCATAAAATCATGCCGGGGGTGTTTGATCTCTGTCATTGCAGGTTAATTTTGTGCATAATAGTACAACGTATTACAATTATTTTCTTCAAATACTATTTTAGTTTGCTGTAATATTTCAGCTGCAGTTACCGCCTGATACATTTCCAACTCCTTATTAATTAAATCAGCATCTCCCAATTGTTCATACATAGCAATGCTTGTGGCACGGTTCATTACACTCATGTCTTCAAAAGCCATCATACTTTCGGTTTTGTTTTTTACTTTTTCCAGTTCTTTATCCGTTATACCAAAAGTTTGTAATTTTTTTATTTCTTCATTAACAGCAGCTTCTGCATCTTTCATGCTTACACCTTTCACCAATTTTCCTGCAATGGTTAAAAGCCCCGCATCTGTACTTCCAAAATGGCTGCAATCAATATTGCTGAAAAGTTTTTTTTCTTTTACAAGGGATTGAAATAATCTTGATGAGCTGCCTCCTCCTAATATTTCGGTAATTAAATCAACTGTGTAATACCGCCTATCGGTCCTGGAATAAATATGCCAGCATTTATATAAAGCATCTAAAGGCACATTAGCTTTTACTTCTGCTGTTTTGGGGGCTGTTTGCTTTGGCTCCTGTGGAAGATTACGTAAATATTTTTCTCCTGCCGGAATGGTTGCAAACCATTTTTCAGCCAATTCTTTTACTTTATCTACAGTAACATTTCCGGCAACAACTAAAATTGCATTACTAGGGGTATAATGTTTAAAAAAGAAGGCTTTTACATCTTCCAGCGTAGCATTTTCTATATGACTTAATTCTTTGCCAATAGTCATCCAGCGGTAGGGGTGAGTGGTGTAAGCCAGCTCCATCATTTTATGCCAAACATCTCCATAAGGTTTATTAATATAATGTTCCTTAAATTCTTCACACACCACTTTGCGTTGTGTGTCTAAACTTTTTTTTCCAAAAGCTAATGATAACATGCGGTCGCTTTCCAGCCAAAAAGCAGTTTCAATATTTTCTACCGGCAACTGGCAATAATAATTAGTTAGGTCATTGGTGGTAAAGGCATTGTTGTCTCCACCTGCAACCTGTAGTGGTTCATCATAAGAAGGGATATTAATACTGCCACCAAACATCAGGTGTTCAAACAAATGTGCAAAGCCTGTTTTATTGGGGTTTTCGTCCCTTGCCCCTACATCATACAATATATTTATAACTGCCATAGGGGTGCTTTTATCTTCATGCACCAACACTTTAAGGCCATTAGGTAATACAAATTTTTCAAACTTAATCATACGTCAAAGGTAAGAAGGAGAGTAATGTAATTAATTATTTAATACTTATTGTATGTAAGTTGATCATTACAAAATTCTCTTTTCTTTTTACAATTATTCTTATTATTTCATCGGGGGTTTGTAAAATATTTTTGTATACATTTATATCATGTGACAAATTACTGCCAACAGAAAATATTTCATCTCCAGGTAAAAACATGGCCTTTGCAGCAGGAGAGCCTTCAATAACATCTTCAACTATTATTTTCCCGTCTACATAATATATACCTAGCCCTGTATAAGCATAATCAAATGTTTCATTAAAATGACTGTTGGGCAACAGATGAATTTCTCTTTTAGGATAATTAATTACCATATTAAACCTGCGTAACAAATCATTACCTATTAGGCCGCCTGTAAAGGGAAAAGAAGTAACATTAAATATATCTTCATATAAATAAGTTGGCACATGGTAAAATTTGTAAGGACCAAGTTTAAACTCTTTTACCACAGTAAGCCGCATTTGCAACTTACCCCCCATGCCCTGTGCCTGTGTTATCACCGGTTTGCGGCGGGAAAGTAAAATACCACTATCCTTCGCAAATTGTTCACTCATTAAAAAACAAAGCCCTGCCCCGGTATCAAAATAAAAATTATATCCCATTTTCTTCCTGTCTTTAATATTTACCCATTGTATAGGTAATGCTGTAAAAATCGGATTAAGCAAAGTGCCTTTCCTGGGATAACTAATTTTTCCGGGACTAAAAACCTCAATATATCCGCTATCAAAATTAATACTGACAATATATCTGCTGAAAAAACTATAACCAATAATACCATCAACTTTTTCGCCATATACACTGGTTAACACTTCATAATCATTAACATGAAAATTAAGGTGTTTAACTGGTAAACCGGGCAGGTATAAAGTTTCATCAAAAACAAAAGGCACTTTTCGTATACCACCAATGCCGGTTATAGTAGTATCACTAGCCGTTGTTTTTATATTAAATTCGGCACATGTTGACGAATCTAATGAAATACCTCCGCTTCCGGTATCTAAAATAAAGTTTAAGGTATCAGGAATATTTCCAAGCCTTGCCTCTATTACCATTACACCTCCACTATATTGTTTAAAAGGAAACTTTGTAAGCAACCTGGCAGGTGGTGGTGATAGTATTTCCTGTGCCCGGCAAATATTAATATGCAACAAACAATTAGTAAAGAGCAATATGCAAAAAATATTTTTCATACCGGCAGTTAGCTAAATATACAACCTAATGGATGTACTTTTGTTGTTTATTATACAAAAGGCTGTTATGGAATTAAATAATTTATACCAAAAAGCTCTTCGTTTTGAATTTCTATCTGTAGAAGAAGGCATGTATTTATTTGAAAATGCTGCATTAACTGAGTTGATGTATGTGGCAAATGAGTTACGAAAAAAACAGGTTTCCCACGGAAAAGTTACCTGGCAGATTGACCGAAATGTAAATACAACCAACGTATGTATCGCTAACTGTAAATTTTGTAATTTTTACCGCATCCCCGGCCATGCCGAGGCTTATATAACGGATATTGATACCTATAAAATAAAAATTGAGGAAACCATAAAATTTGGCGGCGACCAGTTATTATTGCAAGGCGGCCATCATCCTGAATTGGGTTTAAGTTTTTATGTAAACCTTTTTAAAGAATTAAAAAGTCTTTACCCAAATATTAAATTACATACACTAGGCCCTCCGGAAATTGCCCATATTACCAAGCTGGAAAAAAGTACCCACCGGGAAATTTTA
>JAYUTC010000254.1:0-3987 GCA_043755395.1 Ferruginibacter sp. | reverse complement strand
ATTATTAGCTATCGGCATCAGTACTAAGTTTTAAGTAATGCCGGGAATAAAAGATATTAACCTTATCAAAAAATTTACACAACAATTGAAGTAATTCGTGAAATTAAAAAAAGAAAAAACAATATATAGATTATGAACATTAAAGTTTGTGGTATTACACAATTAAAACAGTTGCAACAGTTAGACGGATTAAACATTGAATTTGCGGGTTTAATCTTTGTAAAAGATTCTCCAAGATACATGGGAGATACATTAGGTGCAGCAGTAATTAAAAATGCCGACTTAGATTTAAAGAAAGTAGGCGTATTTAAGAACCCTCAAATGATTGATGTACTGGATGCCATTGATGAATTCGGGTTGGATGTAGTGCAATTGCATGGCGAAGAAAGTCCGGAAATGTGTGAAGACCTTAGCAGCGAAGTGGAAGTGATAAAAGTGTTTAATATTGATGAAAGCGTTACTGATATTGATGCATTAGTGGCAGAATACGATGCCGTTTGTGATTATTATTTATTTGATACTAAATCTTCTGATGGCGAAACCGGGGGCACCGGCAAACAATTTGACTGGAAAATTTTAAGCAAAGCAAAAATTGAAAAACCATTTTTCTTAAGTGGCGGATTAAGTGTAGATGATATTGCCAAAATAAAAAAGTTTAAACATCCTGATTATTTTGGTGTTGATATAAATAGCCGTTTTGAGAAAGAGCCTGGTGTGAAAGAAATGGGATTGATTTTGCAGTTTAAGCAGGGGATGAAATAGCCCGATCTATCACCCCCAAAGTGGCAGAAGATTATACAGAAGACTGTACAAATATTAAATGAAGATGAATAATGAAAATTTAATGATGAAGAAGATATTTAGAATTACAAAAGATGACTATACAAAAAAATAAATACTCAGTAAACGAACACGGTTATTACGGCAATTTCGGCGGGGCATTTATTCCTGAAATGCTTTATCCCAATGTGCAAGCCTTGCAGGAAAATTATTTAAAAATAATGTATGATGAAAAATTTCAAAAAGATTTTTGGGATTTGCTGAGAGATTTTGCCGGAAGGCCAACACCATTGTTTTTAGCGGAGCGTTTGAGTGCAAAGTATGGGGCAAAAATTTATTTAAAGCGGGAAGATCTGTGCCATACCGGTGCTCATAAAATTAATAACACTATCGGGCAAATTTTATTGGCAGAACGTTTAGGTAAAAAAAGAATTATTGCAGAAACAGGTGCAGGTCAGCATGGTGTGGCAACAGCAACAGTATGTGCGTTAAAAGGGTTGGAATGCATTGTGTACATGGGAGAAAAAGATATTGAGCGCCAGGCACCTAATGTTGCTCGCATGAAAATGCTTGGAGCAACAGTAATACCTGCAAAAAGCGGTAGTAAAACATTAAAAGATGCTACCAATGAAGCGATACGTGACTGGATCAATAACCCGGTAGATACCCATTATATTATTGGTAGCGTAGTTGGGCCACATCCTTATCCGGATATGGTAGCAAGATTTCAAAGTGTGATTAGCGAAGAAATAAAAAAACAATTGTTGAAAAAAACGGGCAACGAAAATCCAGATTATGTGGTGGCTTGTGTTGGTGGGGGCAGTAATGCAGCCGGTGCGTTCTATCATTTTTTAGATGACACAGAGGTAAAATTAATTGCAGTAGAAGCTGCTGGTTGTGGTATTGATAGTGGTAGGAGTGCAGCCACAACACAATTGGGTAAACCGGGTATTTTGCATGGCAGTAAAAGTTTACTGATGCAAACAGCAGATGGCCAGGTAGTAGAGCCACATAGTATTTCTGCAGGATTGGATTATCCGGGTATTGGTCCTTTGCATGCTCACCTGTACGAAAGTGGAAGAGGAACTTTTATGAGTGCAACAGATGAGGAAGCATTGTCATCTGCATTTGAATTGAGTAAATTAGAAGGTATTATCCCTGCACTGGAAACTGCCCACGCTTTGTTTGCATTAAATAAAATAGCTTTTAAAAAAAATGATGTGGTGGTAGTGTGTTTGAGTGGCAGGGGAGATAAAGACTTGGATACTTATATGAAAAAAATGGGTTTATAACATGAATAGATTAGAAAAATTATTCGTTGCAAAAGAAAATAGTGTTTTAAATATTTATTGCACTGCGGGATACCCTAAATTAAATTCAACTATTGAAGTTTTAACTGCTTTACAAATTAATGGAGCTGATATAATCGAACTGGGGATGCCCTATAGCGACCCATTAGCGGATGGCGAAGTAATTCAATCAAGCAGTATTGTTGCATTACGAAATGGCATGACTATTGAACAATTATTTGGACAATTAAAAAATATCAGGTCAAGCATACAAGTTCCTATTATTTTAATGGGATATATGAATCCAGTTTTGCAATTTGGCATAGAAAAATTTTGTACTAAAGCAAAAGAAGTTGGCATTGATGGTTTGATACTTCCGGATTTACCGATGTATGAATTTGAAACAGGGTACAAAGATTTATTTGAAAAAAATAATTTGAAATTTATCTTTTTAATAACCCCTGAAACTTCGGAAGAAAGAATTAGAAAAATAGATACGTTAAATTGTGGTTTTATTTATGCGGTATCCTCATCATCAACTACCGGAAAAAATAAATCCATTGAAAACCAGGAATACTATTTTAAAAAGCTGGCGGATATGAAATTGAAAAATCCAGTTTTGGTAGGTTTTGGTATTAAAGATAAAGCCACATTTATTGCAGCATGTAAACATACAAATGGTGCCATTATTGGAACTGCGTATATTAAGGCTTTGGAGAATTCAGCTGACATTGAACAAACTACTAAAGAATTCTTAAAAAACATTATTGACTAATTCTTTATGCAAAAAACAAAGTAAATTTGCATATTCAAAAATAAAAATATGAAGCGAATTTTTCTATTTATACTTATAGTGCCAACAATTGCATTTACGCAAACGAATATAAAAGCCAGTTCAAAAACAAAAGCAAAACCAAAAACTCAGGCTGCTGTAATAAAAAAAGCCGCAGATGAATTTATAATTTACGGAACAATAAAAGGCCTTACAGATGGAACTTCAGTTTCTCTTTTAAACGGACAAACAGGTGCATTAGAAACTGAAACTACAATTTCTAAAGAAAAATTTACATTAAAAGGAAAACTTGTAAGTCCGGATTTTAAATTACTGCTGTTTAATAATATACAGCCTTATGCAACACTTTTTTTAGACAATAGTGAAATTAAAATTACAGGCTCTAAAGATGCTGTGGATAAACTTATTGTTACAGGTTCAGCATCACATCTTGATTTTGTTGAGTTTAATAATTTACTGGAGCCTTATAAAAATGTTTTTGCCGAAACAGCGCCATACGATTCAGCAGCATCAGCAAAAGCAGCAGAATTAAGTTATGATTTTGCATCAAAACATTCCAGTTCATTTATTAATCCATTGGCAATTTTCAGATATAATCAGGTTTCTGAAGATTTTACTAAAACAGAAACATTATATGATCAGTTGGCACCCCTTGTAAAAACTTCTCCAATGGGCAATGCTGTGGCTCAATTTATTGCCGATGCAAAAAAGAATGCCCTGGGCACATTATTGCCAGATTTTACACAAGTGGATACTTCTGGTATTCCTGTAAGCCTTTCTTCCTTTAAAGGTAAATTTGTATTAATTGATTTTTGGGCTAGCTGGTGTAAGCCCTGCCGAATGGAAAACCCTAATGTTGTTTTGGCATACAATAAATTTAAAGATAAAAATTTTACTGTGCTGGGTATTTCATTAGATCAGGCAAAGCCGGCCTGGATTGATGCCATCGCTATGGACGGATTAGCTTGGACACAACTTAGTGATTTGCAGGGGTGGCGTAATGCAGTAGCACTTCAAAATCAGATTTTCAGTATCCCACAAAATTATTTAATAGACCCCGAAGGAAAAATAGTAGGTAAAAATTTAAGAGGACCTGCACTTGAAAGAAAATTGTCTAAAATTTTA
>JAYUTC010000253.1:0-3987 GCA_043755395.1 Ferruginibacter sp. | reverse complement strand
TGACCTCTTTTTCACTAATCATTTTGCAAAGTTAACCAATAAAAGGATTGTTGTTTTGAGAATTGAGCAATATTAGTTAGGTTTGTTTTATCCAAATATTAATATTTTGAAAATAGAACAACTGATAGTTCAGCATCTTTACAACACCAAACGGGTAGCCATTCAGGGAATTGGGGTATTTAAATTGAAATCAGATGTTTTACTACCCACTGAAGGTGATAAGGATTTTTCCATGCCTGCTGATGCATTTACGTTCGAATATAATTTAAAAACACCTGAAGATGAAGGACTTGTTGATTTTATAATACAACAAACTAGAAAAATAAAACCACTTGCAACTGCAGACCTTGAAAGCTATTCCATACTTTCTAAACAATTTTTAAATCTTGGTAAACCGTTGCTTATTGAAGGTGTTGGCACTATTCAAATAAATCAAAAAGGAGATTATGAATTTATTCCGGGGCAATTTATTACCCCAAAAATTGATGATATTCCAAAACAATTAAGAGAAAAAAGAGATGAAAGTGTTTCTTTTGAAAGTGAAGCCTCTCCCAATAACAGTAAGCGAAATTTAATCATTGGCTTAAGCATTGTTGGAGTTATTTTAGCGGGGCTTGCCTTTTATTATTTTTTTACCCTTAAAAAATCCGACAGTACAGATGGCACTGAACAAGCTATTGTTATAAGTGACACCCTTACTAAAGCAACTTCAAAAGCAGATAGCTTAAAAATTGATACCACCATTAAGAACAGCACGGATAGTTTAGACAGTCTGCATATAAATGCGGCGCCAATACTAAAAACAGATAGCATCAGTTTTAAAATTGTCTTAAAGGAATATGGGTCGCAGCAATCTGTTCAAAAAGCATATGACAGACTGACTAATTATGGACATAAATTGGTGATTATTAAAATTGATTCTACAAAATACAAACTTGCAATCCCCTTTACACTGCCGCTGTCGGATACTTTAAGGGTTAGGGATTCCTTAAGAACTTTTTTTGGAGGAAGGCCATACGTTCAACTTTAAAAGAAATTTATTCATAACAAATAAAGGAAGACATTTATACCTAATTTTTTAGACTTTAGATTGATCTTTTCTTTTCACAAACAATATTTTGATTTCCTGCATTTTCTTTGATTGTTTTTACAAAAAAACGTTTACCAATTAAGGCAAACGTTTTTTGTTGGTATTTCAATAATGAAAGCCGTTATTATTTAAACTCAACTGCAACAGTAATTTTGGGTTCTTTAGTTACTTTCCCAGCCTCAATAGCCTTACCTGTAATTCCATAATCTGCGACTTGAATAGTGAAAGCTGCATTGGCAGCTATAACTTTTCCACTCACCACAATAGTTCCTTTGGTTGTAACGGATTTTGTAACGCCATGTATAGTTAAATCTCCCTTAACATCTGCTGGATAAGTTCCATCCTTTTTAAGATTTACAGTGCTGAAATTGGTAATATTTCCTTTAAAAGTTGAAGTTGGAAACTTATCAGAATCTAACCAACTGCTGCTATTAAAATGATCCTGCATCATCGGGTTTGCAAATGAAAAACTCTTCATTATAACTTCAAAAGCTATGGCGCCGGTTTTTGTATCCAAAGCTGCCACCACAGTTTTGTTTTCAGCTTTTGGTAAAGGATCTAAACTTGTTGTTGCATTAAAATTAATTACCCCCGATGTTGTTATTTTTTTCTGTGCAAACATTGTAGCACTAGCTAAAGCAAGGGCAAGAATAAGGATTGTTTTTTTCATTTTTTTAATTTTGATTAAAATTTTATTTAAATAGTGCACATCTTTTAAACGTAATAAACTCTGCTTCTAAAATCTGGCTGTAAGCACCACCGCTACAAGAACCTTTTATTGAAACTTTATCGCCTTTTTTTATTGTTTTTGCTTCGGTGAGGTTTTGTTGTTGAAAAGCAAAAATTGCATAAGAACCCGATGTGGTATCAGCCATCTTAATATTTACAGTAGTATCTGCCGCTTCCACTTCTGTTACCAAACCGGTAACAGTAATTATTTTTTCAGCATACTTTTTATTGGCGAGGCTATCATTCTTCTTAAATTCATTTATTAAATCAATTGCAGTTATGGTATAGTCTGCCTTTTCTTTTGTTGTATCAGTAAACTTTTGTGTAAATACATACCATATACCTCCTGCAAAAGCAAGTGCAACTATTATAACTCCAAGAATAATTGATTTTAACCTTTTTCTATAATTACACATATTTGTAAAGGGTTAGAAACTATATAATATATCTGCAAGCAAATATATAATGTTTAAACATTGAAATATTTAAAGTTATTTATTTTACTGTTATAATTATCCTAAAATACCCTTGATAGTTTGGTTACCTAAATTTTAATATTGAATACTCCTGAATTATATTTATTGTGTAAAATTTGCTACCTGAACATCCTGCAACAGTTGAGGCAACGTATCGATCGATCAATCAACAGTTACCTATAAATTCAGTACCTTGCACTTTGTAAAAAGATAAGGCTTAAAAAAAATAAAATCCCTTATCAATAAGTCAATTTTACTGACATTTTTCATACTTTCCATTTTATGATAAAAAGAGATTCATTTGTATTTTCGGATGCTCCCGAACCACATCGTATAAGAACAAAAGAAATACTAAAAAAACATCCAGACATAAGAAAATTAATTGGTAAAAACCCTAATACCATATTTGTTATAGTAGGGTTGGTTGCATTACAGATTGTAATGGCATGGCTGGTCGCTGATAAATCATGGTGGATAGTAGTTGGTGCAGCTTATTTAATTGGGGCTTTTGCAGATCACGCTTTATTTGTAATGATTCATGAATGTGCTCACAGGTTATTATTTAAAAAGCCTGAAGCTAACAGGCTGGCTGGTATTTTAGCAAATATGCCACAAATTTTTCCCAGTTCCGTGTCGTTTGAACGTTACCATATTAAGCATCATTCATTTCAAGGTGTGCACGAACTGGACGGGGATTTACCCAACAAATGGGAAGCTAAGCTCATCAACAACTATTTTATAGGTAAAGTGATTTGGTTATTATTCTATCCCTTTTTCCAGATATTTAGAATTGCGAGGTTAAAAGAAATTAAACCTTTTGATACATGGGTAGCGTTAAACTGGGCGGTACAAATAGCATTCGTAGTTGTTATATCACTGTTATTGGGCCCTAAAGCAATCGCATTTTTATTAATGAGTTTTTTCTTTTCTGTTGGCTTACATCCTT
Organism: Ferruginibacter sp.; assembly: GCA_043755395.1. GTDB lineage: Bacteria > Bacteroidota > Bacteroidia > Chitinophagales > Chitinophagaceae > Ferruginibacter. The sequence goes on along the minus strand of JAYUTC010000253.1, from coordinate 746 downwards.
TGGGTGCAAGGTGGATACAGGAGCATTATTTAACACACAGTGACCAACAGGAAACCTACAGCTATTATGGTGTATTGAATACAGTTGCATTCAATGTGGGCTACCATAACGAACACCATGATTTTCCCTCCATTCCATGGAACAGACTACCAGAAATTAGAGAGGAAGCTCCTTTGTTTTACAACACCCTATTTTATCATACATCATGGACTAAATTGTTTTTCCGTTTTCTTTTTGATAAAGAAATTTCTTTATACTCAAGAATTGTAAGAAAAGACAGAGGCAAGGTTAAATTGACAGATGAATCAAAACCTGATATAGAAATGGTTAATGTAAATTAATACGCTGTATTTTCTATTTTACCAAATTAATACATAGCACATCGCCTTAAACAACTTTAATCCATTAATTGTGAATTATAACAAACATTCACAATTAATGGATTAAAAAATTGATGCCTGGTAACTAGTTAAAAACTGCCCGTAATTTATTTTCCAAAAAAAACTTAATACTATTTATTAAAACACAACAATAATGGCTGCAACAAAAATAACAGTAAACAATAATGGTTCGTTGAAAATAGAGGGAGAAATAGAATTGGTTGATAAAAATGTCCTTTGTGAGATCCATCGCAAAAGGGTTTATTTTTAGATAAACCACAACGACAAAGAGAGATAACCTCTCTGCCTCCCAAATGATACGGCATGCCATTTTTATCAATCAATTCTATTTCTCCCTCAATTTTC
>JAYUTC010000252.1:0-4000 GCA_043755395.1 Ferruginibacter sp. | reverse complement strand
TAAACATCTCTAACTTTTCCTTTGTAAAAAGCAGTTTGGTTGGGTAATTTATATGGAGCCATACAGCTAAATTAACATCAAGTGCTATAATTGCCTAAATTTGTTACAGATAAGATTTCAACAGGCAGTTAAAAAGAAAATTTTAATTAAAAAATAACAATGCTTATTTTGCCTTATATTTAAAACTCAAACAAACGCTATATGAGAAAAATTGCAAGCTATGTGGTTACTTTTTTATTGGCTAATACTTTAACAATTGCAGCCATTGCACAAAATGTAACTATCAGCGGTAATGTTAGAAACAGCACTACCAAAGAGGGAGCAGGAGCAGTTTCTGTTACCGTAAAAGGAACCAATTTCGGAAATTTTACCGATGATAAAGGAAATTTTAAACTAACAGTTAAAAGTTTACCTGTTACACTAATTGTATCTGCTGTTGGTTACGAATTGCAGGAAATAACTGTAAATAAAGCCGGCTTTACTCAAATTGAGTTTAAACTATCGGGCGAAATAGAAAATCCGGTAGTAGTATCTGCAACAAGGGTTCCTCAAAAAATTATGGAATCTCCCGTTTCTATCGAAAGAATTAGTGCTGCAAATATACGGACTGCTCCGGCGTCGAATTTTTATGATGTTGTTATGACATTAAAAGGGGTGGATGTAACTACTTCTTCATTAACATTTAAAACTCCTACTACACGTGGTTTTAACAGTAGCGGTAATACCAGGTTTAATCAATTGGTAGATGGAATGGATAACCAGGCCCCCGGTTTAAATTTTTCTGTAGGTGCAATTATTGGTTTAAGTGAGCTTGATGTTGATAATATTGAATTATTGTCAGGTGCTTCTTCCGCTTTATATGGCCCAGGTGGTATGAACGGAACTTTATTGATGAATAGCAAAAGCCCTTTTAAATACCAGGGTTTTTCATTTTTAGTAAAAGAGGGAATAATGAATGTTGATGGCAGACAAAAGCCTGCATCTCCTTATCATAACTGGAATATCAGATGGGCTAAAAAAGTATCTGAAAAATTTGCTTTTAAAATAAATGCCGAACTTATACAGGCTAAAGACTGGATAGGTACAGATAATAGAAATTATAATAGAGTGGCTATTCCCGGAGGGCCTATTGCGGGTGATAGAAAAACTGATCCTAATTATGATGGAATAAATGTTTATGGGGATGAAACGACTGTTGATATTCGTGCCTTTTTTGGCAGTATAGCTGGAAGCTTACCTGGTGCTGCAAATTTTATTAATGCAAACGGTTTGCTTTCTACACCACAAAATGTATCCCGTACAGGCTATACCGAAAGAGAATTACTTAATCCTAATACTGTAAATTTTAAACTGGCAGGTTCTGCTCACTATAAAATAACTGAAAATACTGAGGCTGTTTTAGCTGCCTATTGGGGTACCGGTAATACCATATACACTGGTAGTGACAGATATTCACTTAAGGATTTTAAAATGGGACAGTACAAATTTGAATTAAACAGCAAGTACTGGTCGTTTAGAGCTTATACTACACAGGAAAATGCTGGTGAAGCCTTTAACACTACTGCAACTACAAGGTTATTTAATGAGTCATGGAAAAAGTCAGTTACAACTGATGCCGGTGGAAACCCAACTCCATTGCCAACCGATTGGTACATACAATATGCATTTTCTTATTTGAGTAACAGAATGAATGGAATGACAGCTTATGATGCACACCAGGCTTCCAGAGCCCTTGCAGATGTAGGAAGACCCGCTGCAGGCAGTGCTGCATTAAAGACTTCATTTGATGCTATCCGCAAAAAGCCAATTTCTCAAAATGGGGGTTTACTGTTGGATAAATCAGATTTATATGCCTATGAAGGTAATTACAATCTTACCCATATTACTAAAGCCGTTGCCGATATAATTGTAGGTGCAAATTATAAAAAATATGTTTTAAATTCTTCAGGAACATTATTTGCAGATTCCGCAAAAGCTATATCTACTTCGGAATTTGGTGCTTATGTACAGGCTACCCGAAAAATAACCGATCGTTTAACATTAGCTGCTTCGGGCAGGTATGATAAAAACCAAAACTTTGAAGGTAGGTTTACGCCAAGGATTACCGCCTTATTTAAAGTAGCGGAGAACAATAATATTCGTTTGTCTTTCCAATCTGCCTATCGTTTTCCGAGCAACCAAATGCAGTGGATTAATTTGCAGGTGGGCAGTACACGATTGGTGGGTAGCGATAATTCATTTGGAACCTGGCTGGGAGTTGCCAACAATCCCCTATATGAAGCTTCAAGCGTTTTAGCTAATAGTCCCGTAGTAATTAAACCCGGACAGGTAAAACCAGAATCTGTAAATTCTTTTGAAGTAGGTTATAAAGGCTTGCAAATGGAAAATAAATTGTTGATAGATATATATGCTTATTTTGGACAATACAAAGATTTCCTAAGCAGAATAAGTACAATGCAAACACTTACCGGTATTGCAGCAGATATTACCAATCCATCAAAAAGAAGAAATATTTCTATACCGGTAAACTCTTCCGGTAAGGTAAAAACATATGGTTTTGGCTTTAGTGCCGATTACAGGTTACCTTTAAACTTTACAGTTGGGGCTAATTTGGCTTCAGATGTATTAAAAGATGTGCCTTCAAATATCATTGCATATTTTAATGCACCAAAGTATAAAGCCAACTTTAATATTGGTAATGTTGGCTTTGGCCCGCAAAAACGTTTGGGTGCTTCTTTGGCTTACAGATGGCAACAGGGTTTTTATTACCAGGCAGATTTTGCAAATGGGAATTTACCTGATGTACAAACCTTAGATGCACAGGTGAGTTTAAAACTTCCTAAAACCAAATCAATTATTAAATTGGGAGCTAACAACTTATTAAATCAATATTATTATAATGCCATAGGAAACTCCCAGATTGGAGGGTTATACTATTTAAGTTTTGGATTCAATGTTTATTAATATTATCGGTTAAACCCTTCCGGTAGCTATCGGAATTTTTTAAAATAAAAACTTATTATAATGAAAAGAATAAACTATAAATTACTGGTTGTTTTATCTGCCGTGTTTTTTCTAACTGCCTGTAATAAAGACATGGAACAGTTTGCACCAATAGCAGTTCCTGCTTATCCAACTGGTGATGGTATTGCTGCTACTATTGCACTTAACCCAAATGACAGTTTGTTTAACAGACTTATTGTTAGATCAGGTATGGCAACTACACTGAACGACTTAACAAAATCCTTCACCATTTTTGCAGTTGATAATGCTGGAATGAGAATTTTTGTTAACGCTGCTTCTGGTGGCCTTATTCCTATAGCTGCACCTGATGCCGTGCATTCTAATTTTATTGCTACCTTACTACCTGCAGCAAGTGCAGCCGGTATAATCAGTTATAATACAATTGGGCAAAAATTTCCGGCTTCTTCTTTTGGTGCTTCTTTTCCAAATTATCCTTTAACATCACAGATAATACTTGATCCTACTCAGCCCTTTGTAAGAATGAATATTTTTCCTGTAAGAGGAACCCCATATTCTTATGTTAATAATCTTCCAATTACCGGAGTAGATCAGGCAGCCGCAAACGGAATAATTCATCATACTTTCTCTATTGTGGCACCGCCATCTGCAACTTTAAAAACTATGATTGCCGGAGAATCAACTCTTTCTTATTTTAGAGCAGCTATTACCCGTGCAGACAGTGGTACAGTTGCCGGAACATCACAGTTTGACTTTTTATTAAATTATGGCGTTACAAACATGACGGTTTTGGCACCAAATGATGCTGCATTTCAAACCTTAGTTTTTGGTTTAGTTTATTCAAATGTTTTTGCTGCTACAGGAAATGCAGCTTTGGCATTAGCTACTGCCAATGGTGCAGTTGCTGCCGGGCCAGTTTTTTTAAGTACCAATAATGTTTCAACTGCTCAAATAAAAGGTATTATTGCGTATCATTTATTAGCATCATTAACCACCAGTACCACCAGTCCATACCAAC
>JAYUTC010000251.1:0-10053 GCA_043755395.1 Ferruginibacter sp. | reverse complement strand
CAGAAATTTAGGTTGGTACGGTCAACCACTATTGATATTTTATGTATTTCATGGCTAAAAGATTTTGATGATAGACAATCCTGCAAAAACCGCCAGCAGGCACAACACAAAGCTACTCATACTATATAAAGCAAACCCGAAATAATTGGATTGCTGTAACATGGCAATGTTCTCGTAGGCAAATGCGGAAAAAGTAGTATAGCCCCCGCAAATTCCGGTAGCCAGAAACACCCTCCATTGCGGCGTTAAGAATTGATATTTTTCTGAAAGACCATAGACCAGCCCGATAAAAAGGCAGCCAAAAATATTTACTACAAATGTGCCATAAGGAATAGGGGCTGACGGACAATATTTTGTAGCAAAAACCGAAGTAAGATACCGGAGTATAGTGCCGATAAAACCACCAAAACCAATTAGTAAAACTGTAGTTATTTTCATCCTGCAAATAATTTAATGAGTAAAAAATATTTCTTACTATTTGCAGGCGTCATCAGACAGCGGGGGCTGACGGTTCAGTAGGAAGACACCATTTCCTTTTATAACAACAAAGATAATAAAACTATAATAAAGGGAGTAAGTCTTTTACTTTAATATGAACCTTACTCCTCATGCATAGCCAACATTCATTGTCTGTGCCAATAAACCCCTGCCGTTTTGCCTAATGCAGTTGCACAAATTTTTATTATCCAAAATGAAATTGTAATTGCCGGTAGTTTATTCATGGTTTAGATTGTTGCAGATTCGGTTTTACCTTCACCAATGTAATTGCGATAAAACTCATAAGCCATAAACCATAATGAATAAACTGTCAGACGACCCCAAAAGTCAATGAATGGAAGTGTAGCCAAGTCTGGAGAAAGTTTGTTCAAGTAACCTAAGATTAGAAAAACCGGAATATTTAAGCACACAATAATAATGATGATGCTTTTCAAAATACCTTTTCCTGGCAAATATTTTCGGTAAAGTGAATAGCCTGTAAACCAAAGTGAATAAACACAAAGGCGGCCCCAAAAGTCAATGAAAACAATTGCACTCGGTGTGGAAGAAAATACTTGTAAGTATGCAAGCACAAGGAATATAACTGCATTTATTGCAACAAGTATTCCTAAAATATTTTGAATAATTTTTTTATTTTTTATCATGATTTGTTAAAATTTAAAAAAGGAATTCCAAATTAACAGAATTCTTTTGGTGTATTTATGAATATCATTTATTTGATCGCAAATCTTACCCCTAAATATAATTCTCTGCCTCTCGTTGGCCCCCAGGCAAACTGTGTATCAAAATACTGACCAAATGGATCTTGCCAACTTATGATGGGCTTGTTTTGACGAAAGTTAAAAATGTTTTCTGCTCCTGCATAAACCTCAAACTTTTTAATGTTGTAAGTGAATTGTGTATTTACGATTGTGTAAGGTTTTGACTGGCCTGGCATTTGGTAAATAACAGGATTGTTTTTTGTATCGGGTAATCTTTGCCTTCCATACCAATGAGCATTTGCATCTATGTGCCATTTTTTGCGTATTGGCATAAATGACGCTGAACTATGTAAGCGATGGTTAGAATTGAATGGTAATACGTCTTTGACCCCGTTCCTGATTTGATAAACATCTAAGTAAACATACCCAAATTTAATCGCAAACTTATTGTAAAATGTGCCGCTTACTTCTGCCTGAAAACCGTTGGATACGGATTTGCCTGTAAAGTTTTTGAGGATTGCTTTTGCAGGGTCTGTATCGTAATCAGGAAAAATTTGATTCTGAAAATTGGTTCTATAAAAATCTACAGAAACATAGCCTTCAACATTGGTGCTTTTGAATTTTTGAGTTGCATTGAAACCTACATTTAGTGCTTTCTCGGGCCGTAATGCTTCTGCAAAAATGATGTCTCTTGAACTTACTAATAAACCAATATTTTCGCTAAATATATTTGCTGTTCTCCATCCTGTGCCAATCGAACCTCTAACGTTAAGTTTTTCTGTTACTTCATACTTCAACAAAGTTCTTGGTGTTATCTCCCATCCAAACTGATTGTGATGGTCTGCCCGGATGCCGGTTATCCATGCAAGTTTATCTCCGGCAATGTTGAGTGTGTTTTCTGCAAATATGCCCGGTATATTTTCAACCTTATTGTATTTTCCAGCATAAGTTCTGCTTAAACTATTATTGGAAAAAGAAATGTTTTCTGCTAAGTCAAGATGCCTGTAACTGATACCTGTTTTTAAAACACTGTTGTTTTTGTAACTAAATTCATATTGAAAATTTGCATAACCGTTTGTTTGCCGTGCTTTATAATTTGTTACTCCAAAATAAGATTGCTGCGACTGATGAAAGCCTGATGCGTAGATAGCAAACCGGTGTACTTCATTCATCCTGTAAGCTGTTTTAAACCATACTTCCGGTTGCTGGATATTTACAGCCTGGCCATACGCATTGGTGCTGCCTTTATCTGTTTCATAATTGAAATTTATTTGCCCCCCGATTCTTTTTTCAAATAGATAGCGAATACCTAATTGTGTACTCCATCCCCATTTGCTTTCATCGCCTTTTTTCCAGCGGTTTGAGATCATGTAACGGGTCAGCAAGGGCAAATCTAAAAATGTGTCTCCATCTTTATCTACTCTGTTTGCAGGCTGTACCATATGAAAAGCAGTGAGGTTGGTCCACTTCTTTTTCTTAACCGCATACAACGCATTGAAATGTTTTTCAGCAAAACTATTGATATAACCGTTCAGCAACAGCTTATCAGCTTTATCCGGTTCTTTGGTCAGAACATTAATCTGGCCGCTGATACTTTCATAGCCCTGCAATACAGAGTTGGCTCCTTTTGCCACCCATATATTTTCAACCAGCGGACCGGGAATGCTGCTGATGCCATAGGTATAAGTTAAGCCCTGTACCTGCGGAAAGCCGTCAATTAATACCTGGTTGTAGATACCTGACAAACCCAATATTCTTAACTCTTTTGAATTGGTGATAATATTGGTTGTTTGAGGCTGAACTGAAGCCTGTGTTTCAAAGCAACCTGCCAAATCGCAACAGGCAGCTTTCTTTAATTCAAGCGATGTTATTACTTCTGTTTTGATTGGATTTGCTGCAATGTAATATGGCTTTTTATTTCCTAATACTGTTACACTTTTCAATGTTGATTTCTCTATAAGAGAAATATTTATGAATACTGTATTTGAAACCTGCAATGTATCTGTTTTGTAGCCTACAAAACTTATGAGCAATGTGTAAGGCTCTTTCTTTGGTAAGTTGATTGTAAACTTACCTGCTTCATTTGTAACTGTTCCTTTCCGACTGCCCAACCATGTAATGGTTGCACCTTGTAATGGTGCTTGCACCTCATTGGTTACTTTACCACTTACAGGTTGAGCAATGGATATAAAAGGAACTGTTAGTATTATCAATACTACCAGTAATTGTTTCATCGTAAGTAAGTTTAAACTATCCTTGTTTTACCTTGTAAGGCTTTTCGTCTGGATTATCACAGCCGGGTGTATCTTCAACTTTAATGCGGATTTCTTTTTCTGAAACTAAAGCTGGATTAAAGGAAACTTCAAAGACGCTTGTAGCGGCAGGTTTCCCGATTTGCTTACAAGATATAACGCCGTATATCTTGCTAACAACTTTTTGAATGTCCTTACAATCACCACTACAAGTAATACCACCTACTTTCAATTTGATGGTTTGAAGTTTTGGTGCTTCTGTTATTGTTGTTGGCTGTTCTTTTGTGCTTTGAGCACAAGCCGAAAATGAAACTGCGAATGTAAATGCAAACGCAAAAGTTAGTGTATATAAGAATTTAGATCTCATTTTAATTTATTTTTAAATAGCTGATGGATTATTGCTATTAACAATGATATAAATAATTGAACTTGTAATATAGGTTATGCTATTTTAGGCGGTTGCCAAAAATCGAGTGCAATATGGAGAGGAACTTTCTCTTTATTGATTGTCTGAAGGGTGGCAAAGAATAATATTGGCGTAAAATTTTGAAAAGTAAAATCTGCATTGAACCCTACGCAGCATTTGCATATTTGAAAGGGGTTACAAACTTTATTCTTTGTATTGTCTTTGTTACCCGATTGCTTTGCCGGCTGTTTCTTTTCAATCGGTTCACATGAGCTACCGCAGGAGCAAATCTCAGCTTTCTGTCCCACATTAATCATATCTTTTAAGCCCGGCTGAATTGCCAGGAAAAAGATATAAAAGGCGAATATGAAACCAAAGATTTTCATGAATAGTTGCAAGTTAATCAATTTTTGGAGCTTTGAAAGCGGGTTTATAATAACATTCAATATATTGTAATACTGCGATTTAGGTTATGCTATTGTAAATCAGTATCAATATTATTTTCCAGTAAGGCTCTCAAATCATTAGCAGGTTTATACTCGGTAAGCGGGTTTCCATTTTCAATATTCAGCCAATCATAATATTTAGGGTCATATTCCCATTCATCATATTGCTTTACAACATTTGAGGTTTTATCCCGTTTCGTTCCCGTTTCAAGGTTAAAACCAAACCTTTCAAAAATACGCAAACCCTTCATTGCTGTAAAAATATTATCCATTGCAGCTACATATATTTTGCTTTCTCCTTTAGTCTTCATTTTATTATAAACGTCAGGTTCTGTAAATATTTTGGTTCCATACTTTATGATTTCTATTAAGTCCCTTTCTGTATTTTCCACTTTTCGGATTTTTTGAGCCCCGTGATACGTCCAGTCCTTCCAAAGCTGTAGCCATTCTCTTTTCAAAACTTCGGCTATTTCCTTACTTGCTACTATTAAATGTATATGGGGATTGTAGGTTTTGGCCTTAGAATTGAAATTGCATTCCAAAGATTTTATGCCAATTAATTTTATCCCCTTCCCCCGCAAATTCCTCTTTCGGTATTTATCTTTGATCCTTTGAAATCCCTGGACAATTTTACGCAATAGCAATCTTAACCGGGCTGCAGGGATTGATCTTATAGTCAAGGTAACAAAGTAAGGTTCTTGCCAGCTTTGAACAATAGGAAAATATTTGTTTATAATTTCAGCTTTTCGGATGCTACAACATAAAGGACAAAACCTGTTTTTACAATATTTGCCATATAGCTTTCCATTGGCTGTATAAATCTTATTTTGGCAGTGGAAGGTATTCCAATAAGATTTTTTACGTTCTCCCGATCCATATTTTTCCGCAACATCCACAAGGTTTAAGACTAATGTTTGCGAAAGCATTTTCCTTTTTGCCCTACCCTTCATAGCCTTATTATCTCTTAACTCACTACCCTTCCCGTTAATGATAATAGCAGGTTTTCCAAAAAATTCTGTCCCGTTTTGTGCTAATGTATTGAATTGCCCCCCCAATGGGGGCGTAGAATGTTGATTGTTAGGCATTCTACTTTGTTTTACTGGTAACGTAATTTTCAGCCACTTTACCAGTTTCGGCAATAGTCTTTTTCCGGCCTTGTTTCAGGTAATTGATTAATTCAATTTTTGAGAAATAGCAGCGTTTAGAACGCTTCATTACCGGGAGTTCATTTTTAGAAATAAGCCCGTAAATAGTGGGAACAGATAAACTCAAAAACTTGGCAACATCCTGCACAGTTAATAGTTCATCAGTTTCAGGCTGAGGGTCGTTGCCCTTGTCCTGTAATAGCTTTTCGATATTGCTTAATTTATCGTAAAGCTGAGTAATTGCGCTGGGTAATTGTTCAAATGTAAATTCCATCTTGTGTTATATTAAATGATTAATAAAACACAAAAACACGAAGTGAAAAAAGTGAAATAAAAAATGAATTTTGCGAACTGCCGAAATGCTTATCAGTGTTACGTTTTACTGATTGAATATTTATAAAGATTATTACCAAATAGATTATGCTTATCTAAATTTTGGTTTTTGAATATAGAAAAGAGTTTTTTATAGAGAAGTAAGTATTCATAGGTAATGATCTCGTTTTGTTGACTTCTCCATATTTCTCCCATTGCAAAGGCGAGATTCTTGATATTCCCGTTCTTAACGAAAACAGGTTTGTTAATTGTAACCTTTCCGGATGTAAAAAACGAATTGATTGAATTGACCGCTATTGCAAAATCTTCCTCACTATTAAAGGCAGATCTTAGATTATCTAAATGCTGAACAATAAAATTACCCTGGATTATTTCTTTAGGTTCCGGCTGTTCTGCTGGCAAAGTTTCTAATGTTAGTTGGTTAATTAGAAATTTATTATACAACAAAAATGCAACCCCTCGCAATAGCATCATATAAGTATCGTTCCCAATTTTTTCTAATTGATCTGCGTAATTAAACTCTGAAAAATCAGGGTTTGTCCTTCGGACAAAATGAACATATTGCTTTTTTGCATCATTTAGAAAGGGTTCAATTTCCTTATCCTTTCCTATTGCTAAAGATTCAAAGGCAAATCTCGAATACATACCCAATGAAAATTTAATCAGATTTTGAGCTTCCATTGGAGCAGGTTTCAAAAATTCTATTTCAATATTTTCAATTTCCTTGTTTATAAACTTAACCTTATCAGTAAATATAGAAGCTATCTTAATTCTTTCATTATAAGATTCTACCAACCTTTCATATCTTGTATTATTCTCAGCTAATTCAAAAAGGGTCCTTTTATCGGCCTGGATTTCTATTTCAGTACTATTTTTATATCGCTCATTTATCTTACCCTCAACATATCCATAATACTTTACTATTTCCGAAACATGAGTATAACGTAACAATTCTTGTTCATCCAATACGATTCTATTCAAATCAATTTCTTCCCCCAAAACCAGCTTTGGAAATAATGAATAGCCTAAAGACATTTGATTGAGTTGCCCGTTTAGCTGTTTTACATGAATAGATTCTTCTTTCAGTTGTAAGCATTGCGGATAATTAAAATGCTTGAAAATAATACTTCGGATATACAAAAGCAGGTTATGCGGGTCAAGAGATTTTTTTAATGTTACTGTTAGCCTTTCTATTTCCTTTTCTGAATCAAAACATTTGTAATTTTTTGAGAACCCGGAATGTTCCCTATATATCCGGTCAAATTCTAATTTTACAAATTGATTGTAGATTGTTATTTGCTCTTTTGTTTTAGGCTTTAGATCAATTATAGGCTCAGTAAAATAAAGTGCTGTATCGGGGTCTTTAGCGGGGTCAAAAGGGATATTAGCATATAGGGCAGGAGGTACGTCCGGGAAATATCCTTTTATAGAAAAAATGACTTGTAATTTATCCTTATAGGTTTTGGCTGCGGCAATTGCCTTTACAATACGTTTTACTTCTTTGTTTCTAAGCTTAAAATAAATTTGTTCCTGTTCTTCTGAAAAATCTGTAGTCTTTCTGCAAGCTTGACAGCCACAATAAATCTTTATTTTTTGGTCTGGATTACCCCATTCAAAATAAATGCTTCCGGCCATAGAATATTTAGAAAGACTGCATATATTTTTATTGTAATATTCTAACTTCTTTTCAAAGTCAGGTATGCCTTCTAAATTTTCTTTTATACTAAGATTTCTTTCAGATTCAATCCCCTTGAAATTACCTATTGATTGCTTTAAGGGCAATTCATAAATTGCATTTCCCCCTTGCGTTACTTCGATTTTAGAAATTGTAATCATACTTAGTAGTACTTTGAAATTTTCTGAGTACAAATCTAAATTTTTAATGGTTTATATAGCAGTTATTATATGTTTTGTTTACTTTTTATTATAAAAACGTATTTTTTCTAAACCATATTCTAAAAAGAACCCAAAAGCAACCGTTTACATTTGTAGCTTTGGGAAAAGCATAAATTAAAATGATGAAACTTATACAAGGCATACATCCTGCAATCTTTTTATTAGTGGCTACAATACTTGAAGTAGCTGGGGATGCAATCATAAGAACCTCCATTTATAATCATACTGGTATTGCCCGAATAGGGTTTATGTCAATGGGGGGTATTCTATTATTTGGATATGGATGCGCTCTTAACTTAGCCCCGGTAGAATTTAGAGAGGTGGTAGGTCTTTATATCGCTACGTTATTTATTGTTTGGCAGATAGGGAATTATATAGCTTTTCAGACTGTCCCAACTTTACCCGTTATAGTAGGTGGCATACTGGTAATTGCAGGGGGATTAATTATTACATTTTGGAAGCCTCAATAAGTGCTTGTATATATTTAATCAAAATCTAATTGTATTTTATTTGCAGCATCCCTTTTGGTTTGGTCTATGATCTTTGCGTAAATCTGTGTGGTTTTCAATTCACGGTGTCCCAACATTTTTGAAACGGTATAAATATCAGTTCCCTTGCTTAGTTGCAGGGTAGCATAAGTATGCCGGAAACAATGAAAGGTAATATCTTTAGAGATACCGGCAGCCCCTATCCACTGGTATAAATGCTTATTGGAATAGGCCGAATAAGTAAGCCCTTCAAATACCTGGTCAGTTGGTTCTTTGCGTTTGCCTAATAAATCATAGGCTTGTTTTGGAATAGGTAGCATCTCAACACCTTTTGTTTTTTGTTGCTTGTATTGCAAAAAATACCCGCTACCCTCAATATGTTCTATTTCACTCCATACCATTTTTTGTATATCAGAAAAACGTAATCCGGTAAGGGCTGAAAACAGTGCTGCTTTTTTCATTAGTGGATTTTGGCAGTCGGTTTTTATTAGCTTGTTTAATTCCTCAATTGTAAGGAAATTTCTTTGTGTTTCAGCTTGCCTTATCTGTTCAACTTTGGAGTTAAGATCAGTTACCAAAAAGCCATCTTTATAGGCCTGCTTTAAGGCTGCTTTTACTTTATTGAAGTAGGATAAAGCTGAGTTTTGTGAAAGAGTCGTTTTGCTGCTCTTATTGCTCTTAGTTGTAAGCAAATATTCTTTAAAGTCATTGCAAAACTTTTCGTTGAGGTCAGCAAACTTTAGAAAACCATTTGCGAACTTTTCAAGATAGGCATAGGCAGAAACCCAATTATCATAATTCGAGGCTTTGCGCTTATCGGCTAATTGTTTGAAGTATTCTACAAAGTTCTTTTCTCCCCGTTCCCTGATCTTTAATTGTTCCTTTTCATAGCCCGTATAGATTTCAGGTTTATTAATATGGTTCTCTCTTTTCTGCCTTATCTGTTCCCCAAGCTGTAAAGTTTCTTTGTTGTGCTGCCTATCAACAGGAGTTAGGGTTATCTTTTTTGTTTTTCCCTTTTCATCAATAAAACTTTCACTATTAATGTAAAGCCCCAAAAACTCCCTGCGGGTTGTTTCGCCTGTTTCGGGGTTTGTAATAGGCGGGTAGAAGTCCAGGTATAGACTTTGCCTGTTTCCTGAAATTCCTTTTTGTCTAAGTTTAACTTTGGTTGCCATTTCTCTATGCTTATAAGTTATGCAAATAGTTTATCAATTTCTGAACGCTTAACCCTGGTAATCCTTTGCCCCAAATTCACAGCCTTAATATTCCCGGTTTCTATGTAGTAATAAACTGAACGAAGGGAGCAGTTTAATAAGGTGGCAACATCACGAACAGTCAAAAATTCCTTTGCCTTTAGTTTCTCAATTGGTTTTGCTTTAATTGCCTGGGTTTCTGCTTTGGCTGCCTCAATCTTTTCTATCCGTTGCCTGGTCTTATAAAGCATTTTAGCGCAATGATCTGAACAGGTTTTGGAAGTTGTTTTGCGGGCTTCAAATTCATTCCCGCAATTCTGGCAAATCTTATTGATCCGAATATTTGAACTCATAAAAAGGCTTTTAAATTCATTTAAGATCATTTAAGCGCAATTAAGCGCAAAACAAGAGGGTAAATCCCCTGAATTTTGTACCTCAGCCATCCGAGGTACAAATAAGGTACAAATTTAAGAAAAATAAACCAATAACAAAGCAGAATAAACCATAACTTTAGATCAGTAAAAAAGCCCTGTTTAAAGGGCTTTTATGCAGTTTTATGTCTTTTTTGTAAAGGTTTGTTTTGTAGTGGTTACTTTCCGATACAGAACTTACTGAAAATATAATCCAGTTTATCCTCATTGGTTACTTCACCGGTTATCTCGCCGAGATAATACAGGCATTTTCTTATATCC
>JAYUTC010000250.1:0-10100 GCA_043755395.1 Ferruginibacter sp. | reverse complement strand
CCAGAGTTTCGTTTCTAAAATCGGTAAGTAAGGTATTCATTAATGTTTCACTCGAAGGGTCAGCCTTGGCAGATAGTGATTCGGCATAATGCTTTCTGTTTCGTAACTCTTTAATATTATTTTCCTGAACTATTACTACTGTAATTGACAATGAGAAAAAAAATAACCAAAAAACCAGGCGGGATGAGGAAATTCGTGAGGTTAATAATGTAAGATAATTAGAGCTAAGTAATACTAAAAATAACAATAGCCATATAAGCAGATATAATTCAAATGCAACTATTGTTATATTAAAACCTATTGTAAGTAATGTAAGTCCTGTTACAGCAACTACAATATATAATGAAATAAAATTTTGGGGGAAAATTGGACGAAGCAGGTACAATAAAATTTGTCCCATTAAAAAAAAACCAATAGCTATACAACATAAAACTACAAAACCGATTATACTATATATGTTTAGTGTAAAAAAATTTATAACATCAAAAGAAATTTGAGAATCGGCCACCATGCTGCGTATAATATTGCCACATACCAGGGTTGCAGCAAGAAATAAGAATGAAATGGTTATTAGCACCAACCACTTTACTATATAATTCTTTGAGGCAACCTGATATTTTTTTTCCTGCAATTGGTGGCGGATAAATAATATTACCCATACAAATAATAATGAATTGATTAATAAATCGCCTAAGGATCGAAGTATAATATTAGAACCATAAACAGCAGGGTTAAATAATTCAAATTGCCTGAAATTTAATGGAACAGGAAAATAGTAACTTAAAATGCGAAGACCAAGAACCAGTGATATTAAAATTAAGAAAGCCTTCCACAACCTGAAATTTTTGGATATATATAGTGCACAAAAATGAATAAATAATAAAATAAAGAATGTCCCTAATATTCGGAGCCAAACTGAAATAATATTATTTTTAGGAACAAAAGTGCCTGCTTTTCTAAAAAGATAAAATAAATCCTTTCTACCTAAAGATTTCACAGATGCATCGCCAGCTTCAAAAGAAATATCATAATTATTCTCTATCCCATCCCCAATAACAAAAGAATTCTTTAGGTATTCATTGGTCACAACATAGTTCCACTTTACTGGTATTAATGCTATCGCAATTCCACTTATTGTGTTTACTTTATGCCATACATAATACCCATTCTGTAAAAGAATAAAACCCAAAGTATCCGAATTATTCAATATGATATCCGAAGGTTGAACAGTCTGTGTGTTCCAAAAAAAAGCAGAAAGCTGACTAACATCATTTAAATGGTAGAGAAAGAAAAAATATTTTTTATCTGATAGCTTTTGTAAATATATTTCATTGTAGTTTTCGGATGATATTTTATTTAGCAGAGCAGTATCCTTACATAATTCATTAAAATCTTTTTGTTGATAATGAATATAAGCTTCAATTTTTTTTTGTACAGAATTAACAGAAGAATTATCAGACCAGTAATTATCAATAATAAAAGATATGGTAACAAGCCAGGCAGCAATTACCAACAGATAACTGTTCTTATATAAAAAACGAATAAAAGCTGTGTTGTTTTGCAATTATTTAATTAAAAGGTTATTTTTTTTATCCGGTTCCAAATTACATCCATTTCCTCCAAACTCATATCATGTAACAGTTTACCTTCCTTTAACGCTTCAATTTCCATTATAGTAAACCGGCTGATAAATTTTTTATTAGTACGTTCCAAAGCGTGCTCTGCATCTACCTGCAAAAACCTTGCAAAGTTTACCAATGAGAAAAAAACATCACCCAATTCATCTTCCATTCTATTAATATCGCCTGAAGCAACAGCTTCCAGTAATTCATTATTTTCTTCCACTACTTTTTCCCAAACCTGCTCTTTGGTATCCCATTCAAAGCCAACCTGCTTCGCTTTTTCCTGCAGCCGCATAGCTTTAACCATTGAGGGTAATGCTTTGGGCACACCGCTTAAAACAGAATCTTTCCCTTCTTTTAATTTTAATTTTTCCCAGTTCCGCTTCACCTCTTCATCATCAGCTACTTTTACATCCCCGTAAATATGCGGATGACGGTGAATCAGTTTTTCACAAACTCCATTAATTACTTCATCTAAAGTAAACTGATTCTTTTCTGCCCCAATTTTTGCATAAAAGACAATGTGCAACAACAGATCGCCTAATTCTTCTTTTATACTCTTAAAATCGTTATCAGAAATAGCATCAGCCAGTTCATAAGTTTCCTCAATAGTTAACTGACGTAAAGTTTGAATGGTTTGTTTTTTATCCCATGGGCATTTTTCCCTTAACTCCTCCATTATCTGTACTAATTTTAAAAATGCTTCGCCTGTGGTTTGCATAATATACTATATTTTTAAAAGCGATAAAAAGGTGAATGCTATAAAAAGAATTGAGGCAATGATAAGATTTACAAAATGCAGTATTAAAAATTTAAGCAAAGTTTTAGCCCTGCCCTGCTGATAAAAATTACGCATGGCTTTATAATTATAAAAAAATATGAGTATAGTTAATAGGCCTGACAAGTATCCTAACCAACTGGCTCCTGTTGCACCCCCAACCTTGTTTACGCCAAAAATTACCAGTAGCACAATAAACACAAATACAAAAAGATGTATAGTAAATATGGCATGGTTAACGTAGTAGAATTTCTTTTGCCTAATATATAAAAGCTTAAGTAAAAAAGCAAAAACCGGTAATGTAATAAATAGTATTTGCGGAATGGAATGCAAAAGATTATTAATCAGGGCTGAAAGAATTGTCTTTGGGTTACCCATATATTTTTCATTTAACTCAAATTGTTTATACACCAATTGTCTTTCAATCCAGTTATGATCTTTTCCATGAGCCAGGGCACTGTCATACTCCTTACGGGAGGCATATTTAGATGGGGTCATTTTAAAATTTAAAGAGGCCAGTGCAAGGCTATCCAGATATTTTAAATATAATTGCCTGTCATAAGCAAATTTTAAAGTTGAATCATTTTTAACAATTGTATCAACAAAAGCTTTATACTTTACTACATCCATTTTTCTTATGTCTGTAATTGGCACTTTATTAACATCGCCGGATGTTACCATATTTTTTGCAGGATCAAATTTATACAATGAAAAGAAGATCAAAAAAAACAGGGCAGATGTAAATACATAAAACCTGATTGGATTTAAATAACTGGCTCTTCGTCCCTGCATATACTCTCTGGGTAAAAAACCCGGGCGGGTTACCAGTAATTTCAGAGAACTGAAAAACTTGCCATCAAAGTGAGTGATATCCTGAAAGAAATGAGAGATCAAATGCCATAAAGACTCTTTAGGTTCTAAATTTTCCTGTCCGCAAATATGGCAATAGGTTCCATAAACCTGTGCATTACAGTTCAGGCAATTCTTTTCCTTTCTTTCTTTAAGATGGCTCAATTTGAATATTTTGTTAAAAATAATAAAGTTTAGCTGTATGTGGGTTTATGGCATAAATTTAAGTTACTAAAAGATAGAGTACTTTTGTCAAAGAAAAAATAACAAATGATAAAATCAATTTTTGTATTGAGTGCAATTTTCACATCTTTAATTAGTGTAAATGCACAATATTATTACAAGGATATAATAAATAACAAGCAATTAATTGCTGAAATGGGCAAATTGAAAGAGCAAAAAATAAAAACTATAAGCTTAAAAAGTTTTGAAGATGATGGCAGACCCAGTGAAGGTTTTTTTTGTGAAAAAAAAATCAGTAAAAATTACAACTCTGTAGAAACACTAACCAAATCTTATGTTACAGGAGCTTCTGTATTTACATCAACTTTTAATAATAAAGGCCTATTAATTAAAACTGTTGACAGCTCCGATATATCTTCATCAACTTCAATTTATACTTATAATGAAAATGGTACAATAAATACTATTGTATCAATTGTGCGATCAAGCGATGATGATTTCTATAATGAAATTAAGGAGGAGCATATATATGAATACAATATCAAGGACTTGCCTGTAAAGATGACACGGATAAAAAATTTAGGGGATACCACTTATTTTGTTTTTTCTACTGATGAAAACAACAATATTTCTATAGAAAAAAATACAAAAACAGGTGATACTTATTATTATTATTACGATATCAAGAAAAGAATAACCGATGTGGTACGTCTTAATAAATTTAACCAAAAACTGCTTCCAGACTATATTTTTGAATATAACAATGCAGGATTAATTACGCAAATGACCACAACTGAGGAAGGCGGGAGCTATTATTTTATATGGAAATACAGTTACGAAAATGGTTTACGGATAAGAGAAAAATGTTTCTCAAAAGAAAAGAGACTTATGGGAACAATTGAATATGAGTATCAATAATTATACATTTATTTCACCTTTCATATAAAACACACAATTACCAGATATCTTTACTCTTTCTGCATTCAATTGTTCACACCATATTTCGCCACCTCGTTTTGACAATTGCAATGCATGCATATTTTTCTTATTTAATTTTTCACTCCAAAAAGGAATAAGTTGAGAATGAGCCGAGCCGGTAACAGGATCTTCATCAATACCTGCACCCGGTGCAAAAAAGCGGGATACAAAATCAACTACTTTACCTGGTGCAGTTACAATCATTTTATCAATATCTTTTTTCATTAAAGTAAAATCAGGTGTGCAATTTTTTACTGCATCTTCATTCAACAACTCAACCAGAATATCCCTGTTCTGATAAACCCCTACAATTTCCAGGTTACCTAATATATTGGATAAATCATTGGGATAAATATCCAGTCGTTCCGGCTTCCAGCTTGGAAAATCCATTATAATTAAATTCTCCTTTTTTGTAACTTTTAATATCCCACTTTGGCACTTGAACTTTATTTCCTGTTTTTCAAAACTTAATATATTAAACAATACAAATGCACTTGCCAATGTAGCATGACCACATAAATTTATTTCAACTTCCGGGGTAAACCATCGTATTTGAAAATCGGCATCAGTGCTTTCTAAGGGAACAAAAAAAACGGTTTCACTTAAATTATTTTCCAATGCAATTTTTTGCATCAATTCTGTATCCAGCCATTTTTGTAAAGGAATTACAGCAGCCGGATTGCCGCCAAAAAGTTTACCTGTAAAAGCATCAATTTGATAAAGAGTGAACTTCATCTCTATTATAATAGTTGATTTAAATTCATATAAATTATTCTCCCATCATTTCTTTTACCACTGCAACAACATCCTCTGTATTGGGTTTACTAAAATAATCTCCATCACTTCCATAGCTTGGCCGATGTGCTTTACCTGTTATTGTTCTTGGAGCAACATCCAAATACTTGTATCCTTTCTGCTCCTCCATTACTTTATTAAACATATAAGCTGCTGCACCACCAGGCACATCTTCATCAATAAAAACTATACGGCTTGTTTTTTTAAGTGATTCAACTATGGCATGATTAATATCAAAAGGCAGCAAGGTTTGTACATCAATTACTTCACAAATAATATTTAATTTTTCCAACCTGGCAGCTGCATCCATTACTATGCGCAAGGTAGAACCATAACTAACCAAGGTAATATCTTCTCCTTCTTTAATTATTTCAGGAACACCAAGTTGCACAGAAAAAGCTAGCAAATTTGATGGCAATTTTTCTTTTAGCCGATAACCATTTAAACATTCAATAATTAAACCGGGATCATTACCCTGTAATAAAGTATTATACATCCCTACTGCCTGTACCATATTACGTGGTACACAAACGTACATACCGCGTAAAGCATTTATCAACATTCCCATTGGTGAGCCGCTGTGCCATATACCTTCAAGACGATGCCCTCTGGTACGTACAATTAATGGGCAGCTTTGCTGTCCTACTGAACGAAAATGAGTTGTACTTAAATCATCACTTAACGGTTGTAAACCATATAATAAATAATCAAGGTATTGGATTTCAGCAATAGGCCTTAAACCTCTTAAAGCCATGCCTATACCTTGTCCTATTATAGTTAGCTCCCTTATACCGGTATCGAATATTCTTTGCTCGCCATACTTTACCTGTAAACCACTAAAGCCCTGGTTTACATCGCCTATATACCCCAGGTCTTCGCCAAAAGCAACTACTTTTTTATTTGTTGCAAATAATTCATCAAAATATTTATTCAATACTTCATAGCCATTTACCGTTTTTGCATCAGTATCATACCATGCTTTAATAGGGGTTACATTTAAAGTAGATTTAGGGCCTTCATTATACAGAAAGGTATTATACAAACCTGCATTCAAAATTTTTAATTCATTATAGTAATTTTTTATTGAGGTTGAATTTTCATCACCAATAATATCCATTCCTTTTGACAGAGCTTTTAAAACATCCCTCCGCATAGGTTCTCTGTTAACAATTAATTCATTAATAATATTTTTTATTTCAGGTTTACTGTTAGCCTCTGGAGTAAATAACTCAACTGCCTTAGCAGCTTGTTCTTTTATTGGAGAAATATATTTTTCCCAGGCTTTTTGCTTGCCATTTTTTACATATTCTTTTGCTTCTTCTTCAATTAAATCAATTTCTTCATTAGTGGCTAAGGTGTTTTCAATTATCCATTCCTTCATTTGTTTTATACAGTCCCACTCTTTTTCCCATGCCAGCCTATCCGGACTTTTATACCGTTCATGACTACCCGATGTTGAATGCCCCTGAGGCTGTGTAATTTCTTCAACATGAAATAAAGCCGGTGTATGTGTTTCTCTGATATTTTGCAGTGCCGGTTCAAGTACTTCACACATGCCTGCATAATCCCACCCTTTTAATTTATATATATCTATTCCATTGGTATCAGGTGTTTTTTGCATTCCGGATAAGGCAGCTGAAATGGATGCCTTTGTGGTTTGATATTTTTTTGGAACAGAAATGCCATAACCATCATCCCAGACAAATATGGCTAATGGAACCTGTAAAACACCTGCTGCATTTACTGTTTCCCAAAAATGGCCTTCGCTGGTAGAAGCATCGCCAATAGTACAAAAACAAATTTCATTACCATTATTACTTAAGTTTTTAAATTCTTTTAATTCTTCTGTATTTCTAAATACTTTTGAAGCTAGTGCCAACCCTAAAGCTCTTGGCATTTGACTGGCAGTTGGTGCCATATCACTACTGGTGTTTTTTTGATCGGCAAGGTTGAGCCATTCGCCATTTTCATCAACATTTTTTGTTGCAAAATGTGCATTCATTTGTCTTCCAGCACTAAATGGGTCGTTTTCTATATGTGGGTCCGAATATAATTGAGCAAAATACTGTTCTACATTACAAATATCTGTGGCAAACATAAAAGTCTGGTCGCGGTAATAACCTGATCGAAAATCTCCAGACTTAAAAAATTTAGCAACAGCAACCTGGGCCACTTCTTTACCATCTCCAAAAATTCCAAATTTAGCTTTCCCGGTAAGTACCTCTTTACGCCCAAGAAGGCTGGTTTCCCTGCTTATACAGGCAAATCTATAATCCTTCAACACCTCATTGCGAAAGTTATCGAAACTCAACTTATCTTCTAAAGCAGTTTCATTAATATTTGATATTTGCATATGGTTGATATGTAGTAAATGCAAAAATATAAATTATTAAAGCAGCTTTGTTAATAATCTGCTAACAGGTTAACAATTTACATAGTAATTATCCGTTTTAGTATCTTTGGCAAAGAAATTGAAAATAAAATATTATGAAAAAAATCTTTACATTACTATTTATTGTGTTTTCAACAATTATTTCAAATGCTCAGCAAACTAAAGTTGAGGTTGCGGTTGCCCCTGTTGATAACAAAATTGTGGATGCAAAAACAGCTATCCCACCAATAGAAATATTGTATTTAAAAGAATCCGAATTCAATTTTGGTAAAATACCCCAAGGCAAACCTGTAACTCACGTTTTTGAGCTGATTAATAAAGGCAAAGATTCCCTCAAAATTGTAAATGTTCAAGCTAGTTGCGGTTGCACCACCCCTGAGTGGGATAGAGATAAAGCAATAGCACCTGGAGGCATTGGTAAAATTACTGTAGGCTATAATGCTGCTGCTGAAGGCCCCTTTACCAAACCGGTTACTATTACTTTTAATGGTATAGAGACTAAACAATTATTCATAAAGGGTGAGGTATGGAAAACTCCTGTTGCCTCTGCACCTGAAAATAAAAGTTTAGGCGATTTAAAAAATTAAACCCCACAATAAAATATA
This sequence comes from Ferruginibacter sp., assembly GCA_043755395.1. GTDB lineage: Bacteria > Bacteroidota > Bacteroidia > Chitinophagales > Chitinophagaceae > Ferruginibacter. The sequence goes on along the minus strand of JAYUTC010000250.1, from coordinate 1,898 downwards.
CAAAAATGAAAAATTTATTTTTATCTACTATTGCATTGGCTTTAGCAACAACTTTATTTGCACAAAAAAAAGTTGATGATGTTGCTAAATTTACAACTGAAACAGTTGATTTGGGAAAAGTTAAACAGAGTGTACCATCAACAGCAACATTTACTGTTACCAATATTGGAAAAGAGCCCTTAATTATAGAGTTGGCAAGCCCAACATGCGGTTGCACAATTGGTGATTATACTAAAGAACCTATTGCTCCTGGCAAAACAGGCACTATAACAGCAACTTATAATGCTGCAGCTTTAAATCATTTTGAAAAGCACATGACAGTTAAATTTGCAGGTGTAGATGAAGTTAAAAGCATTACTTTAACCGGTGATGTTTTGTCCATTGAAGATTATGCAAAATGGCAAACCGAAAACCCTGCGCCTATTGTAAAAGTACCAGTAGTTGCTGTTACAAAAACAACTCCAGCAAAACTTGGTAAAACTGTTAAGCCCAAAAAGCCAGCTTCAACAATTACAAAAAGTTAATTAAATAAATAATTCCTTTTAGTAAAACCTCCAAAATTTGGAGGTTTTACTATTTTAAGTACTTTTTGAGAAAATTTTTTTATAGAATAAGCGTTTTTGTTCTAAAAAGGGTCTTAATTATCCGTAATAGGATAAAACGGAACAGTTTTTGGTAATTAAATTTCCTCTGCTTATATATCTTTAATGAAACTACGCTTACTTAAACCTAACAATCACCTAAAATTATTTATACTTAGCGTATTTATTTTAGTTAATGCATTTGTATTAGCCCAACCGGTAGCAAATTTTTTGGCCACTCCCATTAGCGGATGTGCCCCTTTGGCTGTTAATTTTACAGATCAAAGTACCGGGAGCCCCACTTCATGGCAATGGGATTTGGGTAATGGTGCTTTGTCAACACAGCAAAACCCTACTACTACTTATTTTAATTCCGGTTTATATACAATTTCTCTTACTGCTACTAATTCAATGGGTAGTAATACTTTCACAATTACCCAATATATTAAGGTAGACGATAAGCCAATCGTTGATTTCAATGCCTCTCCAAGAACAGGTTGTTTTCCATTAAGGGTAAATTTTACAGATTTATCAATTGGTGGTTCGGCAGCTATAACTAATTGGGATTGGGATTTTGGGGATGGAGGCCTTTCAACAGCTCAAAATCCTTTTCATATTTATGCTACTGCTGGCAATTATACAGTTACTTTAAAGGTTACCAATAGTGGTGGATGCTCAAAAATAGTAAGCAGACCAAATTTTATACAGGTATCACCAGGTGTTACTGTTAATTTTAGTAATACAGCCCCGCAACTTTGTAAACCCCCGGAAACAATTAATTTCACAAACCTTTCCACTGGCCCGGGCACTTTAACCTATGAATGGCTTTTTGGTGATGGAGGAACTTCATTTATTACAAATCCTACCTACACTTATTTTACCGGAGGAAGTTTTACTGTTACATTAATTACTCAAAGTAACCTTGGATGTATTGATACACTCGTAAAACCAGCTGCGATTATTATAAAAGATGTTTTATCTGATTTTAGTGGTCCCGCTACACTTTGTAAAGGAGTTACGGGCAACTTTACAAATATTTCGTTGCCTGCATCAGCCAGTTCATTTTGGGATTTTGGGGATGGCACTTTTTCTATACTTACTAACCCAACAAAAGCATATGCAAATTCAGGAGTATATTTTATTAAACTAAAAAATAATTACGGCTCCTGCTCCGATTCTGTTATTAAACAAATTACTGTTTTAGACCTGCCAACACCCGATTTTAGTGCCGCTGATGTTATTGATTGCAAAGTGCCCTTTACTGTAAATTTCACCGATTTATCACCAGGTGCCACTTCCTGGAACTGGAATTTTGGA
>JAYUTC010000249.1:0-10164 GCA_043755395.1 Ferruginibacter sp. | reverse complement strand
AGCATCATTGGATGCAGGCGCAGTAGCCGGGGTAAGAAATGTACGCAACCCTATAGAACTGGCAACCGAGGTATTAAGGCACAGCGACCATGTTTTCCTGAGTGGAAAAGGAGCCAATGACTTCGCTATTAAACAGGGAATAAAGCTGGAACCCGATGAATACTTTTTTTCCAAAGTCCGCTACGACCAGTGGAAGGTAATGCGGGACAGTGACAGTTATTCTTTAGATCATACACACCAGGGGCTGGAAGAACTGATGAAAGATAAAAAATTTGGAACAGTTGGCGCTGTTGCCTGCGACAGTTATGGAAATATTGCCGCAGCCACCAGCACAGGGGGCATGACGAATAAACAGTATGGCAGGGTAGGTGACAGCCCGATCATTGGCGCAGGTACTTATGCAAATAATAAAACCTGTGCAATAAGTTGTACAGGCCATGGCGAGCCGTTTATTCGGGCTGTAGCTGCACATGATGTGAGTTGTTTAATGGAATATAAAGGAATGAGTTTGTATGAAGCCATGAATGAAGTGGTAAGTTTTAAATTGCCAAAAATGGATGGCGAAGGCGGTATGATTGGAGTAGATGCAACCGGAAATGTTGCCATGGTATTAAACAGTGCAGGAATGTATCGTGGTATGAGAAACAACGACAATGAAAATTATGTAAAAATATATCATGATTAATTTGCTTGCTGCTTGCATTTTTATGTAATAAAAAAAATAGCTTAATTTAAATTTAATCGTATTGGTTTCGTTTCCTGATAAATTTATCTTTTCATTCTATTTGATTTGATTGTTGTGCTGTTGTATTTTTGTAAATTCACAGGTTTTAAGTATTTGTAAATAAATGGAAGAAAAATCAATAATCAAAAAAATAGCCTTAATTGTAGCTGGTGGTACAGGTTCCCGGATGAATAACACTGTTCCTAAACAATTTATATTATTAAAAAATAAACCGGTTTTATTTTATACACTTGACACATTTTTAAAATCTTATGATGATATGCATATCATTTTGGTATTACCAGAAGAATATGTGGCAGCTGGGCAGGAAATTATTGATGCATATTTTGATTATACCCGTATTAAAATAACAACTGGGGGTAGAACAAGATTTCATTCTGTACAAAATGGGTTAAGCCTTATTAAAGATGAAAGCATTATTTTTGTTCATGATGCTGTACGCTGTTTATTAAGTGCCAACTTAATAAAACGTTGTTATGCCGGGGCAATTGAATTTGGGTCTGCAATTCCTGTAATTAAAAGTAAAGACAGCCTTCGAGTAATTGTGGGGCTCGAAAATTCAGCCTTAGAACGTGATAGTATCAGGTTGGTACAAACTCCTCAAACTTTTCACAGTAAAATAATATTACCAGCTTTTAATATTGATTATAAAGAAAAATTTACTGATGAAGCAACAGTAGTGGAAGCATTTGGTTTGAAGGTAAATTTAATAGAGGGAGAGGAAAATAATATTAAAATTACACGCCAGCTTGATCTGGTAACAGCAGAATCATTGGTTGATAAATAATATTTTATTGAAAGAATATTTTAAAAATATTTTAAAAAAAACCGGACTGTATTATTTTTTGCAGGGCATTTACAGACAATTGTTGTTTAATGTAAATAAAATTTACCATCAGATAAAGTATAATAAATTTAAAGGCAAGGGGTTTCAGTGTAATTGTTGTGGAGCAGTTTACAGTAAATTTGTTCCTGATTATCCATCAGCTGAAAATGCAACTGCTATCAACATAAATGAAGTAATTGCCGGGTATGGAGAAAGTATTTTATGCCCGGCCTGTTTAAGTACAGCACGAGAAAGGCTAATAATTGCTTTACTAAAAGATGAAATTAAGTTAACAGGTAAGAGGATTCTGCATTTATCCCCGGAAAAAAATATTTATAATTCTATTAAGACAATCAATGAAGTAATAACTTCAGATATTTCACCTTTATTTTTCAAAAATATTGATAAGAATGTAAAATCGGAAGATGCTACAAAGCTATCTTTTAGTGATAACAGTTTTGATGTGGTTATTGGTAATCATATTATGGAGCATATACCCGATGATGTAAAAGCAATGGCAGAAATTTATAGAGTATTAAAACCAGGTGGGAGAGCTATTTTGCAAGTACCCTATTCAACAAAAATTGTAAATACTATTGAAGATCTTAAAATTAATGATCCCAAAAATCAGTCTGCATTGTTTGGTCAAAAAGATCATGTAAGGATATATTCACTTGGTGATTATATAAACCGTTTAAAGATTCCAGGATTTGAGGTTGAAGTTATTCCCTATAATTCCTTACAACAATATTATACATTTGCTATTCAAAATAAAGAGTGTTTTATAAATATCTTTAAGCCTGTTAAAGTTTAAATAGTTTAATAAATGGGTTTAGCCTGTTTATTTTGCAAAATGGGTAAGGTTGGTTAATGGACTGAAAGCGCCTGTAGAAATCTGCAATACCCTTAACATCGGATCCTTCAAAATCCAATGTGTAATCAGAATTACAAAATTCCTCTATTACTTTATCATAAAGAAAATGATTGGCTCCTTTATATTTTCCATTATCAGTCAGGCAGGAAATAATATTGAACAGGCGGTTGTTATCTTTTAACAGAATAACTGCAGCCAGTAATTCTCCATTAATATCAATAACCTTTCTAATTATCAGATTATTTTCTTCCTCCATTTTTTTGCAAATTATCAGAAAATTTCTAAAATCAGATTTGCTAAAATAGGGCAGGCGAATTTGATAAAGCTCTTGATATAAATTTATAATAGTTAAATAGTCTTCGGAAAAATGGTATTGTAAATTAAATTGACGGCATCTTTTTAAATCTTTTGTTATAGAAGAATGGTATCCAGCACTTATTTGCCCGTAATTATTTGAAAGGGTTAAAACATAATTGGTACGCATAGATAGCCCTGCATCTTTAAAATCAATTGAATTATTTAAATAGTTAAAAGTAATTTCGGCAAATTTAAATTTTTCGAAAGCCTTATCAGTAAGTAATTTTATTGTAATTGCAGAAAGTTCGGTTGTATAAAAAATGCCTCCCTGTTGAATAAATGCAGGCTGGTATAAATAGGCAATTCCCCATTTTCTTTTCCAGGTAAGTGGCATTACTGTTTCATAATCATTTAGTATAACTGCATCCCAATTTGCGGCCATTGCATCAAGATAAAATGATTTTGCGTAAATAAGCCTGTTAACTGATCTGTTTATACAATCATCCCATTTTATTTTGTTAATCTGATGATGTAAAAGATATTGTATGTTTTCCATCAAAAGGGAATTTGGGGAATCAGTTTTCTTATTGATAAGTTTTGAATATCAATACTGAATGCAATATTTTTTATAAATCTTTTTTCAGAAATAGTCGATTTAAAATAATCACTATAAACTTTGCTGAATAAGAGTGGTATATATATGTTCAGAGCATTTTTAAAAAACGAAAGCTGTAAACCCGCATCATAAATGAAACTTCCAGTAGTTGCATTTTTTTCCCAGGCATCGGCATAAGTGCCAATATCAATAAATGCTTTTAAAGGAATTTTTATGGGTAGCATTTGCAGGGGGTTAATATTTTTTGGAATATCTGTCGTAAAATTAGCAGCTACAAGCCAATCATCAGTTTTACCAATTTTACTACTTAATAAATCTGTTCTTACTTTAAAGCCACCATCTCTAATCATAATTTGTTGAGAAGACAATTTATCATATTCGTTACGTCCAATAAAATAATTGCTGTAGGTATAATCTTCATATCCTTTTGGACCAGTCATGTTTAAATGATATGGATCGGTTTCAAATTCTTTTAAGAAAGTTTTATCTCCGGTATAAAAGAATTTTCCTGCAAATAGTCTCAGATTTAAACCACCACCTTTTGCATAATTGAAATAATAATTACCTGTAAAGTTGGCACGTACAAAACCTTCTCCTTGTTCAATTTGCAATGCACCTTTATAAGGGTATAAAACTCTGTAATTTTCCAAAACAAATTCTAGCTGATTAATATATCTTGATTTAAGTGGGTAAGTAATTATATCAATTTGATTTACCTGATCTCTGGTAAATAGTAATTGTTGCTCTTTAATATAAAAAGTTTTCCATTGAATAAATTTTGTAATGGAACTACCTTGAAATTTATTAGCGAAAACAAATTTAATTGAAGGAACAATTTTTAAAAAATGCAGGTAATTTATCCTGCCTGTAGAATCGGTGTAGGAATCGCCGGAAAAAGAAGTGCCTGCTAAAGACAGTTCAGCTTTTTGGCCGTTATTACCAGGATACCAACTATATCCAATTCTGCCGGCACCGGCTATTTTTTTACTTTTAGTTGAAAATAACGGGGCGAATGCAAATTGTAATTTTGTAATAGGTAATGTATAATTATGAATTACTAATCCGGGCATTAATTTATCATAAAAATTATAGCCAATTACAGGTGTTGCAAAAATATAATTGTGTTTATCGGTTTCTTTAAAACTAAAGAAGGAGGCAAAGTGCAAATCTTTTTTAAGAGTTGGTTTAACCAAACTGCCTTTCTTATTTAATAAAGAAAACAGGGCATCAAGATTTTTGCCACTCACTTCTTCCATAACTTTTTTAAAATCCTCAGGATAAGGGTGTTTAAAACTAAAGCGGCGATAGTATACTCTCATGCAACTGTCAAATAAACTCTTACCTAATTCAGTTTCCAAAAGTTGCATCCATTGCCCCGCTTTAGTATAGGCAATCATATTATAGTTTGCGGCATTAAAATTTTCAGAAGAAGTTTCTATTGGCTGAGCTTTTTTTGTATTAATGATTGTTTTTAAAAGCGTTTGTTGTATATCATAGGGCATTCGTTTTTTTATAAATAATGATTTGGCATTTATAAAGTCAATTGATGTACTATTAAATTTTTCTATTGCATACCTGTTATCATAATAAGTATTCATGCCTTCATCCATCCAGGGATGTGTACGTTCATTACTGGCTAAAATGCCATAAAACCAGTTGTGGCCAACTTCATGATTTATAACAAAGTCAAGCATTTTTTCGTTTCCACCTGATGACAGGAAAGTAATAGTAGGGTATTCCATTCCACCACCACCTTTTTCGTCTTCCACTACACTCACTACATTATATGGATATTCTCCCAGCCATTTGCTTTTTGTAAGAATTGCCTGTTTAATTAAATTAATACTGTTTTTCCAGGTTTCTTCATTTTCTGAATAATAAAAAGCGTAAACGTTTATTATTCTGCCAGAGGGTAATTGTAAAGTATCTGTTTTAACAGAAAATGTTTTATCTGCAAACCATGCAAAATCATGCACATTATTTTGTGAGTAATGCAATGTTTTAAATTCTTTTGATGAAGGGAGCGTTTCTTCCGGTATTTTTATTTTTTTATTTTTTTCTTCATTTCTTAAAAATAATTTTCTTTTTTTGAGCCAATTTAGCTCATCCTTTTCCTGTAATTCTCCTGTTGCAGTTATCACATAATTTTTGGGTAAGGATATTTGTACTTCAAAATTTCCAAATTCACTATAAAATTCACCCTGGTCTAAATAGGGGATGGGATGCCATCCTTTTCTGTCATATACTGCAGGTTTTGGATACCATTGTGTTATTTGGTAAGATTGACCAACATGTCCACCTCTTGAAAAATTGTAAGGTAATTTAACATGAAAGGCGGTCTCAATTTTACAATGGATATTTGGTAAAAGAGGCTTAGGTAAAATCAGTTTAATAATATCCTGATGCTGAGGATGGTCTTCAGTTTTAGCAGCAATAGTATTTACTTTAAAATTGAGCCGGTTGATATAGCCCCGTTTATCATCAGTTGAAAAATAGAAATCAGTGCTTCCATTTTGCAGCATTTGATCGGTAAAGGCAGTGTGATCATTTTTATAAGCATTGGGCCAAAGATGTATCCAGATAAAATAAAGTGTATCCGGTGAATTATTAAAATAATCCATTTTAACATATCCATCTAAACTGTGTTCTGCATCATTTAATGTGACATCAATTTTAAAGTTAACCTGTTGTTGCCAATAGGGAGAAAGTTGACAACTGGCTGTTGGCAATTGACTACATAGGAAAAGTAAACTAAATATTATTTTCAAAACAATATGGTTTATTCAAAAATAAACAAAACAACGCACTAGATTAAATTTTGTAAGAACAATTATATTTTTAACTTAATTGCAATTACCTGTACCAAATTTCTTATTTTCCTTTACCACTAAAAATTATTTTAATCGTATGCAGCATTATTTTAAAATCCAGTGCCAGAGATATATTTTCAATATACATTAAATCATAAGGCATACGTTCAATTATTTCCTTAACTGATGAGGCGTAACCAAACTTTACCATACCCCAGCTGCTAAGGCCGGGCTTTACTTTAAACAAATAATTATATTCGGGGTGTACTTGAATTATCTGGTCAATATAAAATTTTCTTTCGGGCCTAGGGCCAACCAAACTCATTTCGCCTTTTAATATATTCCAAAGCTGTGGTAATTCATCCAAACGCCATTTACGCATTATTTTACCCCATTTGGTTATTCTGGGGTCATTATCATAACTTAATTGTGGTCCATTTTTCTCTGCATCCGCTGTCATACTTCTAAACTTATACATTGTAAAAGGTTTGCCTTTATATCCAATTCTTTCCTGAAAAAAAAGAAGTGTTCCATTAAACGATAACAAAACACGTAATGCAGTAAATATAATTAAAGGAAATAGTAAGATGATTGCTATAACAGAAATTACTATATCCAACAGGCGTTTTATATTTTGTTTCCAGGAAGAAAGTAAACCTGAATGTAAATCAATAAGTGGTATGCCTAAAACATTATTGGTTTGTACAGCTCCGGTTATTATATCAACATTATCAGGTGTAATCTTAATATTTACATTTTTATCGCTCAGTTGTTGTAAAATACGCTCTATTTTTTCTCTTTCTTTTTTCTCAACAGCTATTATTATTTCTTCAATATTATTTTCAGTAATTATTTGAGAAATATTTAAATCATTACTAAAATATTTGATAGAAGTTGGTAAAGCGGATCCATTATTTCCATTTGTATCAACAAATCCTGCTATTCTGTAACCGGTTTTTTCTTTATTGCTGGTGATAGCATTATACAAAACAACAGCATTGTTGCTGGAGCCAATTATCAGGGTATTAAAAAATACCCTGCTTTTTTCGAGCTGCTTTTTTACGCTGTATAAAAAGGATAAACGAGAAGTAAAAGTAACCAGTACCTGTATAGCTAATAATGAAAAAAACTCTTTATAATAAATACTATAATCCCCTGTTGAATCATACAATAAAAAAATAAAATGAATACCAATGCTTCCTAAAATGGTATAGCTTATTGTATTTAAAAATTCAATTAACCTTGATTTGTGATAGATATTTTTATAACTTCCTGTAAGATGATAAAAAATAATCCATGCTAATGGATAAATGATTAAACCCAGATAAAAATTGCTGCCAACAAAATAAATTTCACCAATAATATGTTTACGTACAAAATAAAAAATAATCCATGCTATAACTCCTGCAATAAAATCGCCTGTTGCATACCATCCAATATGAATCCTGGGCTGTTTCAATTAACAAATGAAAAACTTGTTTAAGAATAAGTAGTTACTTTTTTAGTTGTGGCTGGCTTTATTTATTTTTTCTAAAATCTGGTGTGCCACATCCATTGCCCTAAATCCGTCTACTACAGTTACCGGAGTTTCTGTATTATTTACAATTGCATTTCTAAATTCTTCCAGCTCCATTTTAATTGCATTTACCTCAGGTACATTAGGGCTTGCAATTGCTATAGTTTTTTTGCCACTATTAGTTTCTATATCAAACGTAAAAACGTTTTTGTCTCCGGGAGTATTAAGTTTTATGATTTCAGTTTTCTTTTCTAAAAAATCAATACCTATGTAAGCATCTTTTTGAAACAAACGCATTTTACGCATTTTTTTCATGGAAATTCTGCTGCTGGTCAGGTTGGCAACACAACCATTATCAAACTCAATTCTTACGTTAGCTATGTCGGGGGTATCACTCATAACTGATACGCCATTAGCACTAATATAATTAACATTACTTTTTACAAGGTTTAAAATTATGTCAATGTCATGTATCATCAAATCTAAAATAACACTTACATCAGTACCTCTGGGATTAAACTGGGCCAGGCGATGCACTTCTATAAACATGGGGTGCAGGCTAAATTCTTTTAATGCTAAAAAAGCCGGATTAAACCTTTCTACATGGCCCACCTGGAATTTAATATTTGCCTCTTTTGCAAGTTTAACCAATTTTCTTGCTTCATCCATGGTGTTGGCTAATGGTTTTTCTACAAAAACATGCTTACCTTTTTTAATAGCGGCTTCACATAATTCAAAATGAAAACTTGTTGGGGCTACTATATCCAGTAAATCGCAATCATCAATTAGTTTTTCGGTTTCAATATATCGGGGTAAATTATATTTTTCACTTACCAATTTTGAATTAGTATCATCTGTGTCGCTAAAACCAACCAATTGCACACCTTCAATTTCGGCCCAATTGTTTAAGTGAAATTTTCCTAAATGACCGGCACCTATTACTCCAACTTTTAGCATAAAACAAATATTTAATCAAAGTTAGTTGATTATTACAAGTGATTGAAACTTAGTATTTAACAGCATGTCAATAAAAAAGAGGCCAACTTATGAGCCTCTTATATTTTGATATTAGTAAGGTAGAAATTATTCTTCCCAAAAGCCCATTTTACTAAATTTTTCAATACGCTGTTTTATCCTTTCATCTGCAGATATTTTTTTGAGTTCGGCAATTACTGGCAATAAATAGTTTTTTAATATTAATCCTGCTTCATCATAATCCCAATGGCTTCCACCCAGTGGTTCAGGTATTACACCATCAACTAAACCAAATTCCAGCATATTTTCTGCAGTTAATTTTAATTGTTCGGCAGCTGTTTCTTTTTTATCCCAGGTACGCCATAAAATACTGCTGCAACTTTCAGGAGAAATAACGGTGTACCAGGTATTTTCCAACATAAAAACCTTGTCACCAACACCAATACCCAATGCGCCACCACTTGCACCTTCACCAATTACAACACAAATAACTGGCACTTTAAGTCTGATCATCTCATAAATATTTCGGGCGATAGCTTCACCCTGCCCCCTTTCCTCTGCCTCCAAACCAGGATAGGCACCAGGTGTATCAATCAGGGTAATTACAGGCTTATTAAATTTTTCTGCCAACCTCATCAGGCGAAGTGCTTTTCTGTAACCCTCAGGATTAGCCATACCAAAATTCCTTAACTGCCGCATTTTGGTATTTATACCTTTTTGCTGACCAATGATCATTACAGTTTCTCCATCTAATTGAGCAAAGCCTCCAACCATGGCTTTATCATCTTTTACATTTCTATCGCCATGCAGTTCAACAAAATTAGTACACATTTTATCAATGTACTTTAGCGTATAAGGCCTATCGGGATGGCGGCTAAGTTGCACTTTTTGCCAGGGAGTAAGATGTGTAGTTAATTCTTTTTTTGTTTCTGAAATTTTCTGTTCCAGTTTGATAATTGTATCACTTAAATCAATTTTGCTTTTTTCTGCGCTTTGCCTTTGTACTTCTATCTGGTCATACAAATCTTTTATAGGCTTTTCAAAGTCGAGGAACTGTCGGTTTTTAAGTTCAGGCATGTAATTTTTTATGGGTTGGTTTACAAATACTTTAATTGAAAAAACACTTTTGTGTAAGATATACTGTAAAATTAGGGATTACAATATTTTAATAAAAGTTTTGGAATGAGAAAATCAAAAACCTATCTTTGCCGTCCTGAAAAAAGAGGTAAAAGTCAGATTTTGATTTTAATTTCCCGAATCGGGTAGTAGGATCGGTAGTTCAGTTGGTTATCTCGCCTGAGGCGAGATGCCCTATCACGGCAGAGGTCGGGTGTTTTAAAGGGTTTTGAATTTAAATCAGTTCTTTTTCATGTATTATGTGTATATAATTGAAAGTGAAAAATCGGGTAACTTCTATAAAGGAAGTTCTGGAGATTATCACAGAAGGTTGTCAGAACATAATGCCGGTATTAATACCTATACCCAGGGAAGAGGTTCCTGGCGAC
>JAYUTC010000248.1:0-4053 GCA_043755395.1 Ferruginibacter sp. | reverse complement strand
AAATGAAATAACCCCTAATCATAGTACAAGCATTGGTGATATAAGAGGGAATCCTAAAAACAATGATGCCTATTTTTCTATTAATTTTAAAGTATCCTTTATCTTTTGACAAAAAAGACCAAATCTTTAAAAATAATTGGGTGCAGCAAATCCTAATTATTAAGAATCATATAATTTGTAAACAATTACTTAAGAGTGGAATATTTATTGCAGAATATTCACTTTATTTGTATACCATTCAATATCCCGAAATAAAGCCAGGCCAATTATTAATATAAAAGGATATTTTATTACATGAAAAAACTGCAATTAGTTACTGCTCTTATTTTTTTACTGGCTTGTTCAACTAAAAAAACTGCTGCCCAATATTATTTTTACGATAACAACTATTACGATAATCCCCTTGTGTTTGAAGTAGGTGGTTCTGTTGGTATAATGAACTGCCTTACCGATTTAGGGGGAAAAAAGGGTATTGGTAAAAAATTTGTAAAGGATTTAAATTTTGGGAATACCCAGCTTGCAGGCAGCGTTTATTTAAGCGCTAATTACAAAAATGCAGTAGCATTAAGATTGGAAGGAACCTTTGGGCAAGTAAAGGCATACGACAGTATTTTAAATAAAGTAAAAACTTCTACTTTTGGCAGATACGAACGAAACCTTAGTTTTAGAAGTAATATAACTGAATTTATAGCTGTAGCAGAAATGCATCCGCTTTTCATTTTTAAAAAATATGATGAAAATGATGAACTACCAAGATACTCTCCTTATGTGGTTGCAGGAGTTGGATTTTTTTCATTTAACCCGCAAGCAAAGTTATTAAACAAGTGGGTTGATTTGCAGCCATTGAGTACCGAAGGGCAGGGATTTGCGGAGTACTCAAAAAGGAAACCTTATAAACTGCAACAAATTAGTTTCCCTATTGGTGTAGGTGTTAAATATGAGCTTTCACCAATGCTTAACCTAAGGGCGGAATGCGTATACCGTTTTTTATCAACTGATTATTTGGATGATGTAAGCACCAATTATATAGACCCTAATTTATATTCCAATTATTTTACTGGAAGTAAACTAACCAATGCTTTATTATTAAACGACCGGCAATACGAGTTGGATCCAACACATATTACTGTAGATGGAGACCAACGGGGCAATCCTAAAAATAACGACGCCTATTTTACTTTTAACCTTAAGTTAGGTTTAATTTTTGGCCGGGAAAAAATAAGAAGATAATTAATTACAACAACTTTCTTATTGCCTCCACCAACTCTCCTTTAGTTATTGGTACACCCATAATTTTATTGTACCCTTTTGCATCTACAAAATAAACATCCCTGATTATTTTTATCAGCTGGCCATTATTAATTTCCGGTATTAAAACAGTATCAAAGTTTTTAAAAATATCGCCCAAATTTTTAGGGAAAGGACGAATGTAACGCAAGTGTGCATGGCTTACTGCAAGGCCTTCATTTTGTAATTCTTTACAGGCACTTTTTATAGATCCATAAGTACTGCCCCATCCTAATAATAGTACTTTCCCTTTTGCAGGGCCACTGTCTAATTTTTGTTCAGGAATATAATCAGCAATAAGATCAATCTTTGCCTGCCTGGTTTTTACCATGTGCTGGTGGTTATCGCTGTCGTAACTAATGTTGCCAGTACCATCTTGTTTTTCTAACCCTCCAACCCTATGCTCCAAACCTGCTGTGCCAGGTATTGCCCAAGGCCTTGCTAATTTTTCATCACGCTGGTAAGGCATAAACTTACCATCCACCATATTATTGGCTGATGCAAAAGTTACTTTTATTACCGGAAGATCATCGCTCTTAGGAAACTTCCAGGGCTCAGCACCATTCGCAATATATCCATCACTTAAAAACATCACCGGTGTCATATGGGTTACTGCAATTCTTACGGCTTCATAAACGGCACTAAAGCAATCACTGGGAGTGCTGCTTGCAATAACAGGCATTGGGCATTCGCCGTTACGGCCATAGTAGGCCTGCATTAAATCACTCTGTTCTGTTTTAGTTGGTAAGCCTGTTGATGGCCCGCCACGTTGAATATTTATTATCAGTAAAGGAATTTCAAGCATTACAGCCAGGCCCATTGCTTCTGCTTTTAATGCTATACCCGGGCCGCTGCTTGTTGTTAAACCTAAACTGCCCCCATAACTTGCACCTATGGCCGAAGTAATTGCTGCTATCTCATCTTCTGCCTGAAAAGTTTTTACGCCAAAATTTTTATACTTACTTAATTCATGTAAAATATCACTTGCAGGAGTTATTGGATAGCTTCCTAAAAATAAAGGCAGCCCGCTTTTTTGCGAGGCAGCAATTAAACCATAAGCCACTGCCTGGTTACCCATAATGGAACGGTAAGTTCCAGGATCCATTTTTGCTTTTTCTACTGTAAACCTTGTTGTAAAAGTTTCAGTAGTATCTCCATAATTAAATCCGGCCTGTAAGGCTTTTACATTACTTTCAAATATTTCCGGCTTTTTTCCAAATTTATCTTTAATAAATGTAATGGTGTTTTCCATTTCCCGGTTGTACATCCAGTATAAAAAACCCAGTACAAACATATTTTTTGCCCTGTCTTTTTCTTTTACCCCCATAGTAATTTCTTTCAATGCTTCACGGGTCATTTTGGTTACATCTATCTTTATTACCTCATAATTACCCAAGCTGTTATCTTCTAAAGGATTTACGCCTTCGGGATAATTAGCAAGCCGCAAATTTTTTGCATCAAACCCATCTACATTAGCAATAATTTTTCCGCCGGGCTTCAATTCTTTTAAATTAGCTTTTAATGCTGCTGCATTCATAGCCACTAAAACATCACAGGCATCACCAGGAGTAAAAATCCTGTCGGATGAAAAACGCAATTGATAACCACTCACTCCAGGCAAGGTTCCTATCGGGGCACGTATCTCAGCCGGGAAATCAGGAAAAGTGGCTAAATCAATACCCAGCATGGCGGTATTATTGGTAAACTGGTTACCTGTTAATTGCATACCATCGCCACTATCTCCAGCAAATTTTATTACCACTTCTTTAAGTACTTCTTCTTTATAGCTCATCGTTTTTAAAATTGTAATGGCGAAGTTACAATTTTACCCTTTTTAAAAGTCTGATATTTATGTATTTTTTATGATAACGTTCCTGAAATCTGAAATTATTAATTTAGGTTTGCCCAAAAAATTTAAATGTACGACCTGCATGATTTTTTAGAGCCTGTTTTACCTGATGTAATAAACGGAGATAATGGATATAATGACGGTCAGTTTGCTAAACATATTGCAGTATACCATACCGAATTGCCTGATATAACCAATACAGATATTGTTTTAGTTGGTGTTACAGAAATAAGAGGCAATGGATTTTTTGAAAATGCTGAATCGGCGCCAGATGCCATTCGCAAACAATTATACCAATTACATTATTGGCACAAAGACGTGAGTATTGCAGATATTGGCAATATTAAAACCGGCGCTACATTAAATGACAGTTACGCTGCAATAAAAACAGTAGTAGCGGAATTATTAAGGTTAAATAAAACAGTTGTAATTATTGGCGGCTCACATGATATCACACTGGCACAATATTTTGCCTATAAAGAATTACAAAAAGTAGTGGAAGCTACCTGCATAGATGCCAATATTAATTTAAGAGGTGAATCACCAGAACGCAGCGAAAATTTTTTAATGGAAATGCTCACTGGTGAACCTAATTTGGTAAAACATTACAACCACATTGGCTTTCAAAGTTATTTTGTGCACCCCCGGATGTTGGAAACAATGGATAAACTGCGTTTTGATTGTTTCCGTTTGGGCATGGCCAAAGAAAATATGGAAGAAATGGAACCGGTATTGCGAAATACTCATTTATTAAGCTTTGACATAAATGCAATTAAAAATAGTGATGCGCCTGCTTCGTTACAAAGCCCCAATGGCTTTACCGGCGAGGAGGCCTGTATGCTAACCCGATATGCAGGAATGAGCAGTAATATTAATAGTTTCGGTATTTATGGTTATTTACCACACCAGGATGTTAA
>JAYUTC010000247.1:0-4062 GCA_043755395.1 Ferruginibacter sp. | reverse complement strand
AAGTAATAAAAGCTATAGATGTAAAATAAAACGAACGCACAACACGAACTGTGCAAGAGCTGCAGGATGCTGATAGCTTCAACTTTACAGTGAAAATTTTAAAATTATCGAAGTATGTCAATTACAGAATTTATATCAAACCAATCAAAAGAGAGACAAGAATTATTATCTCAACTTCATGAAATAATAATCCAAAATGACAAAACTGTTACACCAATAATTGCACCAATGATGGGGAAAGAGATGATTATTTATAATGCACCGGGAACTTTTAAATATGGACTTTCGAGTGTAAAGAATTATATGTCATTACACGTATTACCAATGTATGGTTCAACTATTTTATATGAAAAATATAAAAGGTTGTTGAAAGATGCAAATTTCCAAAAAGGCTGCATCAATTTCAACAACAAAGATGAAATGCCGGTAAAAATCGTAAAGGATTTAATTGCTGATTGTTCAAAAATTGATCTTCGTGCTTTAAGAGAAAATTATCTCAAATCAAAAACGAAAAAAACTTAAGCTAATCTCCTGTAGTTAACAAAGCATTGGCAAAATTGCGGCGGAACATTGTAAATACCAAAGCGGGCACTGGATCCTAAAACGGAAGAACAATTATTGGCAGTGTAAATCAAACTTTCATATTCGGCAAAGGGAATTCTGCCCTGCAGCAGTTGTAAACTTCGGCTTTTAGTTATAAATTTAGTTTCAATTACGGGCCGTACCGCAGTTGGTTAATTCCCAAACTGCAGCAAGTTTTGAACGTTATGCGTTTAGCATAATTGACAAGCCTCTCAAACTTAAAATATCTACAAATGAAAAAAACAATATTGATAACTCTAACTCTTATTACCACATTCGCACTTGGATTCGGTTTTAAATCTCTGATTTCAAATTCTAATGGCGAACAACCATTAAAAAAGGCAACAGGCATTGGCGGCATCTTTTTCAAATGCAAGGACCCAAAAAAAATCAGAGAATGGTATCAAACTCATCTTGGTTTAAATACTAACGCCTATGGAGCAGTTTTTGAATGGAGACAAGGTGCAGATACAACAAAAAAAGGCTTTACCCAATGGAGTCCGTTTACTGAAAAAACGAAATACTTTGAGCCTTCAACGAAAGACTTTATGATTAATTATAGAGTTGAAAATCTAAATGCACTTATTGATCAACTTAGAAAAGACAGTGTAACAATAGTAGATAAAGTTGAAACAGCTGAATATGGAAAATTCATTCATATTATGGACATAGAAGGCAATAAAATTGAATTATGGGAGCCCAATGATATAGAATTTGAAAAGCTTGGCGAAAAAATTGGTGCTAAAACAACAAAATAATTAGAAAAACAATTTTGCTACAAGGCGTTGAATACCATACCGCTTACATTTTGTTTTGTACAAGTATGATTTGACAAACAAACACAACCCAATTTTTTATCGCCCTTAAATAGGTTGATTTGCGGTAACTGAATTTATTTCATTATAAGCGACACAAATAACCATTAAATTATGAAATGTAATGAGCGCATTGCATCGGCGCATTGCAAAGTATTAACAGTTATTTAAAATAAGTGGATGGAATAGCAAGGATCCATTTTTTTAAAGAACAAAAAAAGATTACAATGTTAATAGAAAATTTTTCAACTCTTCCACACCTACACCAATCATTGTACTTCTCTTTTCTTTAGCCAACTGGTCCTTAATACTATGTGGTACAGGTACAGTTTGCCCAATAACCGGTTCCACCACATCATAAAATTTTACAGGGTGCGCCGTTTCCAAAAAAATGCCTTTGGTTTTAGGCCTGGTTTGTAAATAATCGTTTAAAGCACTGTATGCAACTGCACCATGAGGATCGCATAAATAATTATGATTTTGATAAACAGCATGTATAGTTTGTTTAGTAACATCATCGGTTACACTACAACTGCTTACTTTGGCTGCAAGGCTGTTAAACTGCTGTTTAAAAATCTCCATGATACGTACAAAATTACTGGGGTTGCCAACATCCATGGCATTGCTGAGGGTTGCCACTGCTTTTTTGGGCTGATAATTTTGTGTTTGAAAGTAATGTGGCACTACATCATTGGCATTACAGGCAGCAATAAAATGTTTTACCGGTAAACCGGAAGCATTGGCCAACAAGCCTGCACAAATATTGCCAAAATTACCACTGGGTACACTAAACACAGGAGGATTACCACCACCACCTAAATTGGAATTAATCCATTGCTTATATGCAAATAAATAATAAAACTGCTGCGGCAGCCAGCGGGCAACATTTATTGAATTGGCAGAAGTTAAGAATAAATTTTTGTTAAGTTCTTTATCCTGAAAAGCTGCTTTTACCATTTGCTGGCAATCATCAAAATTACCACTCACTTCCAACGCATGTATATTATTACCTAGTGTAGTTAATTGCTTTTCCTGCACACTACTTACTTTGCCTGATGGATATAATATAACTACATCCACCCCGGGTACATTATAAAAACCATTGGCAACAGCACCACCGGTATCACCACTTGTTGCTACCAATACTGTAATTTTTTTATCGCTGCCCTTTACAAAATATCCCAGGCAACAACTCATAAATCTTGCACCAATATCTTTAAAAGCCAATGTAGGACCATGAAATAATTCTAATGAAAAAATTGTATCAGTTACTTTAACCATGGGAATGGTAAAGTTTACCGTTTCTTTTACAATGTTGTATAAATCTGCTTCGGTAATAGTATTGCCCACGTATGGTTTTATAACTTCAAAAGCAATTTCCTCATTGCTAAAGTTTTCAATGTTGGCAATCAACTCTTTTTTTATTTGAGGAATAACTTCAGGAAAATATAAACCTCTATCCGGCGCCTGCCCGTTTATAGTGGCATTTTTAAAATCTACGGCAGGCGATTTTTTATTTAAACTGTAGAACTGCATTGACTATATTGTTAACTTATTACCTAAATATATTTTTTAAATATTACAAACTTTAACGCCATCATTATTAATAGTTGTTACATAGGTATGGTACTCCACCCCTATTTTATCATAAATTGCTTTCATAATTTTCTCTACAATTTTTGCAGTAGTTTCTTCTTTACTCAGCATAAATACAGATGGGCCGCTGCCGCTAATACCACCCCCCAATGCACCAGCTTCTTTGCATTGCCTTTTCACTTCATCAAAACCGGGAATTAAAATACTGCGGATGGGTTCTATAATTACATCTTCCAAACTACGGCTGATCAGTTCGTAATCATTTTGTAAAAATCCGGCCACAAGCCCTGCAATATTGCCCCATTGTTTTATCGCATCTTTCAACTGCACTTCTTTACGTAAAATTTGCCTGGCATCGGATGTTTTAACTTCTATCTGCGGATGTATTACAGTTACAAACATGGGTGGTGCCGCCAAAGGAATAATATCTAAAGGGAATATAGATCGTATTAATGTAACACCACCATAAATACAGGGAGTAATATTATCGGCATGTTTTACACCGCTGGCAACTTTTTCGCCATTCATAGCAAAGCGAACCAGATCCGGTTTACTAAAATAATTATTCAGCAAATGATTGGCCCCAACTACTGCACCTGCGGAACTTGCTGCACTGGAACCAAGGCCACTGCCCGGTTTTATTATTTTGTTAATGGTTAAATTAAATCCAATTTTTTTATCATTGTATTCCTCCAATAGTGCAATTAATGCAGCGCCTGCAACATTTTTTTCGGGTGCTGTGGGTAAATTATACCCGTCAATATGTTTTATTCTTAATCCAGGTTCATCACTTAACATTATTTCCATTTCATCCTGCGGATGATTTAGAGCAAGGCCTAAAATGTCGAATCCGCAAACAAGATTGGCAATTGTAGCAGGGGCTAAAATTTTAATGCCCCCATCCCCTAAAGGGGAGTTATTTAAAGGGGATTAAAAAATTGGAAAATAATATTTAACGGACTGTAAAAAATGATCATACAAAAAAAAGCAGAATCGTCGAATAACTCCCCTTTAGGGGATGGGGGCATTAAAATTTTAGCTCCGGCAACAATAGCAAATCTCGTTTGTG
>JAYUTC010000246.1:0-4065 GCA_043755395.1 Ferruginibacter sp. | reverse complement strand
GCGTTTTATCGCATACGCCATAAATGCCAGCCAAATCTTTTGTAGAGTACGGCCTTATTTCATCAATCATGTTAATAGTTCCCATCTTATGTTTCTTTTCTATGTTACGGTTTAAGAGTAAAGTTCCATGAACTCATCTACTTTAAGGAATAGTATCGCTGCCATTTCTACTA
Organism: Ferruginibacter sp.; assembly: GCA_043755395.1. GTDB lineage: Bacteria > Bacteroidota > Bacteroidia > Chitinophagales > Chitinophagaceae > Ferruginibacter. Next base: position 3,892 of record JAYUTC010000246.1, on the reverse strand, counting down.
CTCCTAATTTTGTTTTGCTACGGTATTCTGCTATCCACCGCTTCATCAGCTTTGGCTGCTCTTTAGGAATATCCAATTCCATAGGCTCACGTCTTCTTATTTTTAACTGGTTGAATTGTTGCACCAGGTATCGCTTTTGATTCGGAGTTACCAAGCCCAGATCATCTGCCCTATAAAGCAATGCAATCATGGAAACTTTCCACTTGCGTTTCAACTCACCTAATAACGGAATGGAGATACCTTTTTTAAAATCTTCCTTTATATCTTTTGCTGGCATTAAAAACTCGGCTGCAAAAGCGTTTGCTTCATGTGATACATCTCGGTCTATTGGCACAATATTAAAAGTGTGCATTATCAACTGACCTAACTCATAAGCTAAAGAGAAGCGTTGCCTGTCGCCTAAGAGTGAATTATTAAAGAAAATAATGGGGAACTTGTCATCGGTTAAAATGCTGCGGCTATCTACCCTGTCTGTGCCAAACGGAAATGTGTTTATTACAATTCCTTTGTCTTCTATCAGCCTTGTTAAATCATCTATTACAGGAGTTTCAATTTTCCAAAGCTGCCTTAGTTTACTGGCAATTTTTTGTGGAGTCTGTTTTTCCGTTACTTCCATTATCGGAATGGTTGGTGCGGAAATATCTAAAGCCATTGTGAGAAAGTGAATGTGCTTGCGTATAATATTTACTTTGGCATGGATGGGCGTAATTAATTTTTGTGCTACCACCTCTCTTTTACGATAGTTGAGATTTTCGGGCATTATTTCGCCGGATTGCCTAAAAAAGTGAGCAGGGTAATCAGTTTTTTCGGCAATTGTTTCTAAAACCTCGTCATTAATACCAATATCGCTTCGCTCTATTTTACTCAAATTGGTAGGACTCATACCTATGTTTTCAGCTAATTCCGCCTGTGACCAGCCTCTCGATTCTCTGGCTAATATTATCATGTTTGGATTTACAATGCCATTCATTTCTTAAATTCGTTTAGAAAGCAAACATAAACATATTTTGTAAAATCTAAAAATAAATGTCAAATAATGTATTTTACTAAAAAAAATAGTTTTACATTTGCCCTATGAGCAAAGCCTTTTTTTACACATACACACAAACCATTGAATTGCTTTGACACAATTAGTTAGTTTTACAATAGAGTTAAAATATGATAAAAAAATTCACGTTTAGCGGCCATGAATCATTTCAATGCCGCCAATTATGGCTAAAAAAAGGCTATGATTATATTAAATCCGGTAAGTCTTTTAATGACGATGATGCCGTTGTTCAATTAGGTGTTGGTAAAAACATGGTTGCCGCTGTACGGTTCTGGATGAAAGCCTTTGGGTTACTTACTCAAGATGACCAAATAACTCCTTTCGCTGAAAAATTATTAGATAATGAGGGTTGGGATCCATACCTGGAAGATGAGGCAAGCCTTTGGCTACTTCATTATCAACTGGTAAAAACCGGAGTAGCCTCAACCTATTCCTTAGTATTTAATGAACTGCGGAGAGAAAAGATAGAGTTCAGCCGGGAAAATTATATTTCGTTTGTCAAACGCAAAGCCGAAAGCAATGGCGAATTTCAAGCAAATGAAAAAACACTACATGATGATTTTAATGTTTTAATAAAAATGTATCTGCGTTCAGATTCCCAAATTAAAGACAGAGAGGATTCTTTTTCCGGCATCTTAACAGAATTAGATTTAATTAAAACTTTTAGCCGGGGTAAGGATGATTATTATGTTTTGGAAAACACGGATAAAGCAGAGATACCTGATGAGGTTATTCTTTTTGCAATTTTAGATAATGATAATTTTGATTTATCTGTTAGCTTAAATAGCCTTGAACAAGAACCCGATAGTGTTGGTTCTGTTTTCGCATTAAGCAAAACCGGGCTGCTTAATAAAATAGAAAGTTTAGCAAACAAGCCGTCAAATAAAATGGTTTTTAATGACCATGCTGGGATTAAGGAATTACAGTTTAGAGAAAAACAATCAGCACTAAAAGTATTAGACAAATATTATCATGCAAACTAAATTCACCACATCAGTAAATATTATCAGGGATTCGCAAAGGGAAATTAATTATATCCCAACCCCTAATGCTAACAGAGCTGTTAATCAAATCTCGAATGATTTTAAAAAGGGCATTCGCTCTTTCAATATTATTGGCTCTTATGGTACTGGTAAATCTTCTTTTTTGTGGGCTTATCAACAAAGTCTATCCGGTAAAAAAAGGTTTTTTAATATAAACCTCATTAGCAATCCCGCATTTGAAATTGTAAATTTTGTTGGGGAATACAAATCTCTTACTACTGTTTTTGCAGAATATTTTGAGGTAAAAGCAAAAAGAACTGAAACAGAAAATATTTTATCAGAGATATTTAACCGCTACTACGATTTGGGCAAAAAAAACCCTTTGCTCATAATCGTAATAGATGAGTTTGGTAAATTCCTGGAATATGCGGCCCAGAATTCTCCAGAAAAGGAATTATATTTTATTCAACAGTTAGCTGAGTTTGCCAATAACCCAGAACACAATATTTTATTAATAACAACAGTGCATCAGAACATTGATGCTTATGCTTTTTCATTAACCAATGTACAAAAGCAGGAATGGACTAAGGTTAAAGGCAGGTTTAAAGAGATCACATTCAACGAGCCAGTTGAACAGCTTTTATTTTTGGCAGCAGAACACCTTAATCAAAAAGCTATTGCTGGCACAAATGATAAATCGGTCAAAAAGGCATTAGAGCTTGCTTTAAAAACAAAGGCGTTTAATACTAATACCGACTACCTCACTGAAATTGCGGAGCGTTTATATCCTTTGGATATGCTTGCTGCAAGCATAGTAACAGTTTCTTTACAGAGATACGGACAAAATGAAAGATCGCTATTCTCCTTTTTGGAAGCAACAGATTATACTGGCTTAAATAGCTTGGAATGGAAGAAGCAAAACCCTTATTATAACATAGCTTGTGTTTATGATTACCTTGTTTTTAATTTTTATTCTTTTATTAACTCAAGGTTTAACCCCGACTTTGCCTCCTGGTCTGCGATAAAAAATACACTGGAAGAAGCAGATAGAATGTTTGATAAAGACATTACTAACTATGCTAAAATTATAAAGACTATTGGATTGTTGAATATTACAGCCGCAACCGGGGCGGTACTGGATAAATCTTTTCTTGTTAGTTATTCTAAAATATGTTTAGGCATAAATAACGCCGAATCACTAATAGAAGAACTTGAAAAAAGGAAAGTAATTCTTTATCGTAATTACAGTAAGAAATATGTTTTGTTTGAAGGGACTGACTTGGATATTCAATCGGCATTAATTGAAGCTGGAAATAGACTAAGTGAGATTAGTGATGTACCAACTCTTTTAAATAAGAATTACCAACTGCCATTGGTATTTGCAAAACAATTTTCGTACACAAGCGGCACACCAAGATTTTTTGAATATAAAATTTCAGATTACCCAATTGATATAATTCCAACTGGCGAAATTGATGGGTATATTAATTTAATATTTAGCGAAAAACTTTCACTGAATGAAGTAAAAAGAAAATCAGCAGAACAGAAAGAAGCTGTTTTGTACGGTTTTTATAAGAACTCAAAATCAATCAAAGATTTATTATTTGAAATTGAGAAAACAAAACAGGTTATCCAGGAGCAGGAAAGAGCCAATGATAAAATTGCTGTACGGGAACTGACAAATATCATGCAGCACCAACAGAACCTGTTAAATCATAAAATTCTTAATAGCTTCTATTCAAACAGTAAAGAGATTGTATGGGTGTATAATGGAGAAGCTAAAGACATACCAAGTAAAAAAGATTTTAATAAACAACTATCGCAAATTTGTGAATTGGTATATACAGAAGCTCCTAAGTTT
>JAYUTC010000245.1:0-4065 GCA_043755395.1 Ferruginibacter sp. | reverse complement strand
AGACGGCCCAGGGTATTCAATAATATTAATACCTTTTATCTTCTTTCATATTCCTTTAATTTGGATTACAATTTTGAATGCTGTATTTTATTATTTTTCTATTATTTTTCTATATAAAACATTATCAATTTTTGTCTCATTTCGAAAAGTATTAATAGCCTGTATATTTTGGGGATTTTATATCAATTCTTATGAATCTTTTAAATTGATAAATCCCGAAACATTTACACTTTTTCTGGTAAGTGCAATGAGTTTTTGTTTAGTGAGAGCGTTTAATACAGTTAATTCAAAAAAATTCGTTTTTCTGGCAGGCTTAATATTTGGCTATATAGCTCTAACAAAAATAATATTTGGGTATGTAATCCTTTGTATGCTTTTTGTTATAGGATTACTTTGGGTGATAAATAGAGCTCAAGTTACTTATAGGAAAGGAGCGGTTATTTTGCTGATTGCATTTACTATTACATTGCCCTACTTAATTCATACCTATAAGGTGACTAACAAATTATTTTACTGGAGTACCTATGGCGGCAATAATTTATATTGGATGACCAATACGGATGATAAGGAGTATGGAAGTTGGTTTCCGGATCCAGGAACAATTAGTGATTCTATAATGTTAGCTACGTATAGCAAAAACTTTGAAGAAGAGGTAAGATTAAAACATCAACAGGATTTTCAGGAAATTAATAAATATACCGGGGTAGATCAGGATGACGCACTAAAAAAAATAGCTATTAGAAATATAAAATCTCATCCAATTAAATTTTTTAAAAATTGCATAAGTAATATTGGACGGCTTCTATTTAATTTCCCATATTCTTATAAAATTCAAAACCCGGGTACCTTGTTGAGGTTACCATTTACTGGAATTATTGTTGTTTTCTTGTTATTTTGCATAATTCCAACTTTTAAAAATTGGAAAAAAATAGATTTTTCAGTTCGATTTATGTTGCTTTTTGCCCTGCTGTACTTTGGAGGAAGTATATTAGGAAGTGCTGAAACAAGAATGTTTACCCCAATTGTACCTATATTATTATTTTGGATAGCGTATATCATTCAAAAAACAATTAATATAAAAATAATTAAAATGCAATAACACAATAGAATATTATGTACACCCGTGTAATAAAATTTAAAAATAGTAAATTAAAATAATTATGAATGAAACAGAAATACTAAAGCAAGTGAACGAAATATTTAGTGATACATTGGATAATATTTATGTAATAAATAGAGAAACCACGGTATTTGATATAGATGAATGGGATTCGTTAACCAATATTCAATTGGTTGTAGCTACCGAAAAACATTTTAAAATTCGTTTTACCTCAATAGAAATTCAGAGTTGGAATAATGTTGGAGAAATGATAGATGATATAGGTAAAAAACTTTTAAGTAAGTAGATCAATCTTTTAATGCTAAAAAATAATTTTAAATTAAAATATCAAATAAAATAAGGTAAGAATAATATGCAACTGTTTGTAAATCTCGAAAATGCCCTAAACAATAATTTAGAACGAAATGCTTATTGTATAAATGGTGTTTTTTATAAATACCTTGATTTTGCCAACTCAATTTCGAGAATTAGAAAGGCAATTGAAGTAAATGTTGCCGAAGTTGAAAAAAATATTGGTCTGGTAGCCAATGATGATCTTGAAACATATGCAGCTATAATTGCATTATGGTTTGAAGGGAAAGCATATGTGCCATTAAGCCCGGAGATACCAAAAGATAGAAATGAAAATGTAATCAATCAGGCATTTATAAAAACTATTATTGACTCTTCTGAAGAACCATTATTTACAGAATATAATCTTATTAAAAGTAAAAAATTAAATGATACCCCAATTAATTTATCTCCAAAAGAAGTTGCTAACTACGAGTTGGTTTATATATTATTTACATCAGGCACCACCGGGCAACCCAAGGGGGTACCCATTACCAGGGCAAATCTAACTGGTTTTATAGCAGCATTTTGGGCAATGGGATTTAGTATTGATGAAAGTGACAGGTGCTTACAAATGTTTGAACTAACGTTTGATCTTTCTGTGATGTCTTACCTGGTTCCTTTACTTAGGGGAGCCTGCATCTATACTATTCCAAAAGACCAAATAAAGTATAGTTATATTTATGAATTGATGGAGGATCAAAAACTAACAGTGGCGTTAATGGTTCCATCTATACTTCAATACCTCAGGCCCTATTTTACTGAAATTAAGCTTCCTGATATGAGATACAGTTTGTTTTGTGGAGAAGCACTGCCTTTAGATATAACCGAAGAATGGAGCAGATGTTTACCTAATGCAAAAGTATTGAATGTGTATGGGCCAACAGAAGATACTATATTTTGTACTCATTATACTTTTAACAATACTACAGCTAATAAATCTCATAATGGTGTGCTATCTATTGGAAAAGCAATGGAAGGTTCTATGACAATTATTGTTGACGAAAATAACACGGTATTACCTTTTGGAAACATTGGCCAATTGTGCCTTGGCGGGGTACAGCTAACCCCGGGATACTGGTATAACGAAGAAAAAAATAAAGAAGCTTTTTTCTTTATAAATTATAATGGCAAACCCGAAAGGTTTTACAAAACCGGTGATTTATGCCAAAGCGATGAAGAGGGAGATATTGAATATATTGGAAGGTTAGATTATCAAGTAAAAGTACAGGGTTTCAGGGTTGAACTTTCTGAAATAGAATTTCATGTAAAGGCATTTTTAGAAAAAATTAATGTAGTTGCAATTGCAAATGAAGATGCAATTGGGAATACCGAAATCGGATTAATTATTGAATCACTGAAATTTGATACTGCATCGCTTCAGGAATATATGAAAACAAAAATGCCTTCTTACATGTTACCCAGGCAAATAGCTTTTGTGGAAGTTTTTCCATTGAACACAAATGGAAAAACAGACAGAAAAAAACTAGGATTAATGTTTAAAGCTGGTTAATTATGAATGACTATTTAATTAGAAAAGCAACAATTAAGGATATACCCTTTTTAGCTGATGTAATAATACTGGCAGAAAAAGGGAAATCTACAAAATTAAGTTTTTCAACTTTATTCAATTTAACCGAAGGCGAGGTAAAGAATTTGATTATAAAAATTCTTGAAGAAGAAATTGACGGATGTGAATTATCGTTAAGCAGCTTTTTAGTTACTGATTATAATGATCAGCCTGTTGCTGCATTAGGGGCATGGATCGAAGGGTATAATGGTAGTATGCCATCAAAAATATTGAAATCAAATTTAATTAGCTATACATTCGGCAAACAAAGTATGGATTTCTTAAAAACAAAATCTGAAATCATAAAAGATATTTTATCAGAAAGGGAATTTATGGCACTTCAGCTAGAATATTTATATGTTTCTAGTGAACACCTTGGCAAAAATCTTGATGGGCACTTGATTCAAAAACTGGAGGGAAATGCTTTATCTATTTATCCTGAATTGAGAAAAGCTCAAACACATCTCTTTAAGAACAGTGTTTTTGCTATTAAATTATTTATAAAACAAGGATACAAAATCGCAAAGTCATATAAGTCAAATAATACAGAAATATTCAATTATCTACCTTTTAATGAGAAATACACATTAGAAAAATTTTTTAAAACACAATAATATAATGGAGAAAGAAAAAATTGTAAACAAGCTAACACCGGTTTTTAGAAATGTATTTGGCGATAATTTACTGGAACTTTCTGATGAGCTTAATGCTGAAAGTGTAGAGCGTTGGGATTCTTTATCGCACATGCTGCTTATTTCAGAAGTGGAAAATGAATTTGCGATTAAGTTTAAACTAAAAGACCTTAATAAAATGAGGAATGTGGGGGATATGATCGAAATCATTAGTACTAAATTGTAAATTTAATGACTTTTACTTCATTTAATTTTTTTATTTTTTTCCCGCTTCTTATCCTGTTTTATTATGTAACACCGGTAAAGTACAGGGCATTTGTTTTGCTTTTTGCTAGTTATTTTTTTTACATTAATACAAAACCAGTTTATGCATTACTGCTGGTTTGTATTACAATTTCTACATTTTATTTTAC
>JAYUTC010000244.1:0-4068 GCA_043755395.1 Ferruginibacter sp. | reverse complement strand
GTTCTCCCTCAGCAGTAACCAATTCGCTTTTATTAAAGTATTGAAATTGCCAGATGTATTGTAACAAACGTTCTGTCATTATTAAATAATTGATAATTGAACAATTGATATTACTTAAAAATTCAAGCGGCTGATTTAAGCGTAAAGTAAAATACTTACTGATTAATCTTTACTAAACTATTAATTGCTTTTACCACCCTGCTTACCGGTAAACCCATCACATTATAAAAATCGCCATTAATCGATTTTATACCAATTACACCTATCCATTCCTGTATGGCATAAGCACCGGCCTTATCATAAGGTTTATATTTATCAACATAAAATTCAATTTGCTCTTTTGTAATTGAGTAAAATTCTACAACTGTGGTATCCGCAAAACTTATTTCAACATCTCCATATAGAATTACAACTCCTGTAATTACTTTATGCTGCTTACCCGATAGCCGGGATAAAATACTGATTGCATCTTCCCTGTCTTTAGGTTTACCTATTATTTCATTTTGCAAAACAACAATTGTATCGGCTGCAAGAACAGGAATTTTTATATTTTTTGATTGTTTAACAGTAAAAGCTTTATTTTTTGCAATATAGATGGCTATATCCTCCATAGCTAAGTTTGAAGGGTAAGATTCGTCGGTTGCAGCAATTATTATTTCAAAAGGTATTTCGGCCCATTCCAATAATTGTTTACGGCGTGGCGATTGTGAGGCTAGTATAATTTTTACTTTTTCTCCTTCCCACAATATCTGGGCAGTTTCAAAGTGGTAATTACCCGTAGTATTTTTGTCAGGCATATATTCTAAAAAAAATCATGGATAAAATTCCGGTAAGCATAACCAATTTTACTACATTACTTAACCGGTGATAGTCTTTTTGCACTTTTGCTAAATAAAGTTTTTGTAATACCCAGATTAAAGGGGTAATAATGGTTATTACACAATAAGCTGCACTCCACCACCAACCTAACTGTAAAGCATAAAACTGAAAAATAATTAAAGCAGCAATTAATACAATTAGCCAAACCGCCGTAAATACCTTTGTTGCAGGAATACCCCAAACAATGGGCATGGTTTTACAACCATAATTTGCATCACCTTCAATATCTTCTATATCTTTTATTACCTCTCTTACCAGGGAGATGATGAAGGCAAAGCCGGCATAAACTATAGCGTATTTAAAAAGTTTTACCATACCCGAATTATAATATCCTCTTTGTTCATTAGTAATTTTAAACCAATGAGGAAATTCTGCAACATATAAAACAAATATCGTCCAGGCGGTAAGTGCAGAAATTAAAATGTTACCTGCCAGTAGCCGTCTTTTATATACAGTTGAGTAAAGCCATAATACGAACACACAAATAAAATTAATAACTCCTATCCGTACATCAAATAATCCCAGATTTAGACTTAGGTAAAAACTTAAGGCAATACCAATAAATGAAAGAACAAGGTGCCAGATGATTGTCCATCTTCTTTTAATAATCTTTTCTACTACCAGCTTTTCGGGTCGGTTTATTCTGTCAATATTTAAATCAAAGTAATCGTTGATAATATACCCTGCTGCTGCAATTAATACCGATGCAGCAATTAGCACATAAAGCAATCGCTCCGGCATGTATGGCGAACTGTTAAATTGACTAAAAACAGGAATAGTAATACAGTAATAAAATAGTAATTGCGTAACCACAATAAATACCAAATTAGGCCAGCGTATAAGGCGAAAAAAAGCAATTACTAATTTCATGAAGTTATTTCAACACCGAAGTTAGTAATTGAAAATTTAATAGTAAAGTATTATGTAGAAGTAAGGGAGGTATCAATATCCCAATGCCCGTTTAGTTTTAACACTTTTTCAATTACATCCCGGCCGCAGCCATATCCCCCGGTAAATGGAGAAATATATTTACTTATCTGTTTAATTTCCGAAACAGCATCTGCAGGGCAACAGGGCAATGCAACTAATTGCATGGCAATATAATCGGGGATATCATCACCCATATATAGCATTTCATCAAAACTTAATTTATTTTGCAGTACATAATCCTTTAGTTTATCCTGTTTGTTATGAACGCCTGAAAAAACTTCCTTTACTCCCAGCTTTAATAATCTTTGTTTTACCGCTTCAGAATTTCCGCCGGTAATGATAACAACGTGGTAGCCTTTTTTTATTGCAAGCTGTAATGCATACCCATCTTTACTATTCATACTGCGAACCAACTCTCCATCAGGCATTACAATCATTGTGCTAATGGCCAGCACGCCATCAATATCAAAAACAAAAGTTTTAATGGGTTTAAAAAGTTCCAGAATATTCATGTTGGATAGTTAATTTTGGAGGTACACTTATTACTTAAAATTTATTAATTACAACTTATTTCTGGTTATCCCTCCATTCATACACCCAAGTACTTTGTATCATTTCCAGATGACCTTCATTACTCTCTTCTGCCTTTCCTGCAAAAGTTGGAATTTCTAAAACCCATTTCAGCAGATCGGTAAAACGAATTCGGTAAATTCTGCTCTCATTAAATTCATTGCCAAAACGTTCGTATAGTTTTATGGCAATATCTTCATAATCGTTCCAGTATATTGGCAGTTCAAAACTCATAATATTTTTATAATGTTGATTAGATAATTGTATTTATTCTCCTAAAAATTGGGTTTGATCTGGTAAGGTAACTATAATATCACCTCCCCCGTTTTGTAAAACACATTGGCAACCCAAACGGGAATTTAATCGTGGATTTATAGCCCTGTCAATAAAATCTTCTTCTTTATCACTTAGCTCCTCTACAAAATCTCCACCTTGCTCTACATATAAATGACAGGTACTGCAGGCACAAACTCCACCACAATTATGATGTAGGGTAATATCGTTTTTTAAAGCCACTTCCAATACCGATTGATCAGGTTCTATATTGTTAAGAGTGATGGGCTGAAGCCCCTTTTGCTCAAATTTAAAAGTTATAGTATACATATCTGCAAATTTCGGATTGCAAACCTACTTTAAATTACTAAAAAGGGAAAATATTGCTAATTGTAAAAAAACATATTAGCCTATTTGTTGTAAACTAAAAAAGGTTTCATTAATTTCCACTTTATTAAAAATCATAAAATGAAAAATAAACCTGGTATATCAATTGGCAATATGCTTGTAATATCACTACTTTGTTTTATCTCCTGTAATACTGCTGATGAAAAAAATACAGATACTAAAACCCCTGTATTAAAAACTGAAAAGGTTATTAAAGAAAAAGACAAGGATCAGGTAAGTATTGAAAAGCCGGCAATTATTAATATTATGGATACAATTGCTCCAAAAAGAATTATCATCTATATGAAAGATAGCGCTAAGGTTATAGAACGAATTGGTATAAAACTTGGTGTAATATATGCCGTTAAACTGGCAGAAGTTCTTAAAAAAAATGGCATTAAAATGACTGGTGCCCCAATGGCCTGGTATAAAAGCCAGAAACCTCCTTTCTTTTTTGAAGCAGGTGTACCTGTTAATAAAAAACCGGCTAAACTTCCAAAGAATGTATTTGTTAGAGAAATGAAAGCTGATAGTGTGTTACAGGCTCATTTTTATGGCCCTTATAATCTTTTAAGCCAGGGATATGATGCATTAAAAGAAAGGTTGAAGGATATAAAGAAATATAGTGCCGGTGCGCCATACGAAATTTATATTGGTGATCCTGTTAATAAAAATGGGAAACCGGTTGATCCCTATAAAGTAAGAACTGATATTATTTTTCCTTATAAATAAATTTATGGGTTCATAATACTATCCGTTAATTTAAGATAGAGATATTTTAATTTAGGATGTGAACTCAAAATACGAAGATGTTTATCTAAAGTAAATACATCATTACGGTAAGCAGGCCCGGTTTGCACATCTTTTGCAGAAAATTGAGATAGCCGTTGGGTTGTTTCATGAATTAATGGAAATAATAACTTAAAATCAAGATTTTCCTTATTACAAAAATCCTCTGTTACTGCATATAAATGATTGGTAAAATTACTTACCACCACACCTGCCACATGCAATTTCAATCTTTCATCA
>JAYUTC010000243.1:0-10238 GCA_043755395.1 Ferruginibacter sp. | reverse complement strand
ACAATTGTTTATACTGATGATTTTAAAAATGAAATAAAAACTGTATTCAGTAAAAAAGAAGTGGATCTTGAAAAATTAACTTTATTAAATCCCTGGGTGGCTTTACAACATGCAACCATCATAAATACGCTTTTAAAAAAATGGAATATAAAAAAAGAAGCCGTGGATTTAATTGCCAGCCACGGGCAAACCATTTATCATGCCCCAAAAAGTTTACATGGGCAAAGTAAATTTAGTAATGCAACATTGCAAATTGGAGATGGGGATCATTTATCTGTAGCAACAGGAATAATAACTATCAGCGATTTCAGGCAAAAACATATTGCCGCCGGTGGCGAAGGCGCCCCATTAGCTGTTTATGGCGATTATTTAATTTTTGGAAATCCCGGTGAAGACAGAATATTATTAAATATAGGTGGTATTGCCAACTTTACCTACCTGCCCGGAAGTAAGGACAGTGCAGACATTTTCAGTACTGACACCGGTTGTGGTAATACAATGATGGATGCCTATATGCAACAGCAATATCCAGGTAAATATTTTGATGCGGATGCAGCTGTTGCTTTACAGGGAACAATTAATACTGCATTGTTAAGTGCATTAAAGGAGCATGATTTTTTTGCTAAACCTTTTCCTAAAACAACGGGGCCCGAATTATTTAATTTAACCTATTTGCAAAAAGCAAAAGAAAAATCAGCCACTGCAAATTTAAGCATCCCTGATATCATGGCTACTTTAAATAAATTTTCGGCAGATACTATTGCCGATGCCTTATTAACAGCAACTGAAAAAAATAAAGCCTGTAAAATATTCTCCAGCGGCGGGGGTATGCACAACCCCTTACTGATGCAACATTTACAAAAAGCTTTACCCAATTTTTCTTTTGAAACAACCGAAGCATTATCTATACATCCTGATGCAAAGGAAGCGGTATTATTTGCCGTATTAGCCAATGAATGTATTTGTGGAGAGGGAAGCTATTTACAAAAAGGCATTAATGGAATGCCTGCAATTACAATGGGAAAAATCAGTTTGCCTGATTAATTATTTTACATTTTCTAATTGATCTTTAAAATTATTTAAAGAACTCTCCATAGTTGTTGCCAGATGTTTATTTATAACCAAAGCACTGAATTTCTTCCATGGTTTATACCATGGTAATTTTTCAACAAGGCTCCAGTTCAAAAGAACTGAATTGGTTTGTTCGTTATAAACACTAAACTGTGCGTTTAATATTAAATGGTTATTATTTTCAACTGAAAAAGAAAAGGTATCCCGGAGATCCAAATTCTGCCTATTTTCAGAAATATCCTTAACCAAATCATTCCAATTTTTCCATTCACTTGTAGCTAAAATTTTTTCTTTAACTTTTTCTTTAGACGACCTGATTGAAATTGTTTTAGATGTGACTAATTGAGACGGGAATATTAAGGAAATTAAAAATAATAAAGAACCAAATGCTACAATATTTAATAAAATAAATTTAAAATACTTCATAACTTATTCCCATTTAAAGACTTTTATAGCAATCGCATAAACAATTACACCCCAAATTAATAATATGCCGATTTCATTTTTAACATCCCATAGATTTTGGCCCTCAAATGCAACAGCCCTCATGGCTGTATTTAAATGCGTTAAGGGCAATGCTTTTGATATTGGCTGTAACCATTTAGGAAATGCTTCTACAGAAAAAAAAGTGCCGCCCAATAAAAATTGTGGAAGTGTTATCAGGTTTGCAAAAGGCGGTATAGTGCTGTCATTTTTGGCTAATCCACTTACAATAAAACCAAATCCCATAAAAACCAATAAACCTAAAAAACTTAATACAAGCATTTCTAAAAATGTTTGTACCCCATTAATTAAAGTAAATCCAAATATAAAACGGCCGGCTAAAATAATAACAATCGCTGTAAGCATTTGAAAAATAACTCTTGACAATCCTTCCCCTAAAACTATATATGTTCGTGTAATTGGTGTTGCAAAAAAACGTTTTAGTACAAGAGTATTTCTCAAATTAAAAAACATAAATGCTACTCCAAAAACACCTGAGCTTAACAAAGAAAAACCCAACTGCCCGGGTAAAATAAAATCAATGGTTTTATATTCTCTTACTTGTTCTATATCGGCTTTATAATCAAATTTAGGAATAGCAAAAGCGGGTCTGTTTGGATACCTGTTATCACTTATCTTTCCAGCAATTGCATTTAATACAGGCAGTACCTGTGGCCATTGATCATTACTTGCATTGGTACTTTTAATAGCATATTCAAAGGCCGGAAATTCTTTACCGGTTTTTGTTATACTGAGAATGCCGGCAATTTTACCTTTAACTAAACTCGTTCTTAGATCTTTATCATTATCAAATTTTACAATTTTAATTCTGCTACTTGCTTTTATTGAATCATATAAAGCATTTGTTGTATCACTATTTTTATCGATAGCTAATTTATAAACCGGCACGCCTCCATTATCCCCAATAAATCCAAAAACCAAAATAAAAATAAAAGGAAAAATGAAACTGAAAACAACTGCCGACGGACTTCGGAAAATAGCATGTAAACTTGCTTTTGTTATGGCAAACATTGCCTTAAACTGACTATACTTTTGCATTAACTTTTAATTTAAAAAGTAAAGCTATTGGTAAAAAAGGAGTTAAAAAAATTTGGTATACCCGACATATGTCGTACATTTATGCGTCAAATGACGTAGCATGAAAAATTATATTCCCAAAAAAAAACCGGTAGTTTATAAAAAAAAAGATTCTGTAGGTAAAGCCGAAGAGCCTATTGCTACTTTTTACAGAAATATAAAATCCCTAAATTCATTAAACAATTTTGATTACAACGAATTTAAAAAAATTGCAGATAAGATTCCATTCACGCAGGCAGAATGGGCCAGCATACTTCATGTAAGTGAACGCACACTGCAACGCTATGCAAAAAACAATGGGGTATTTGCTTCGATAAATGCCGAAAGAGCATTGCAAATAGCCAATGTAATAACCGAAGGCAAAAAAACTTTTGGTAAGATTGAAATGTTTTATAGCTGGATAAAAAGCAACCCTTACATGCTTGAAGGGGCACTTTCATTTGAATCCTTAACTACCTCTCATGGCATTCAACTGACATTAACACAATTGGCCAGAATTCAACACGGTATACTTGCATGATTATTTACCGACTTTGTAATGAAGAGTACAAGGACGATATTTTCGGTACTGGTGCAAAATTAACAGGCGGCAGATGGAATACAGCTGGAATTCCGGCTTTATACTCTGCCGAACATATTTCGTTGGCAGTATTGGAAATATTAGTAAATACTAATACTAAACTTATCCCTATTTCATATTATTTGCTTAAATTAGAAATACCCGATTCCATAATTTATATGGAAATAATTAAAGAAAAATTAAAAAAAGACTGGAAAGATGATATTGAATACACTCAATGGATGGGAACCACATTTTGCAAAGCTGGAAAAGCCTTATTTTTAAAAGTCCCTTCGGCAATTATTGATGAAGAACATAATTATATCTTTAACCCCTTGCATAATAAATTTAAAAATTTAAAAGTTTTGATGTCAAAAAGATTCAATTTTGATAATCGACTTTTCTAAAGAATGAATAAAACCTATCTCCTTTTGGGCAGCAACATGGGCGTTCCCCAAAAACAAATTGCAAATGCAAAAATAAATATTACAAAGCATATTGGAAATATTTTACGCCTGTCGGCTATTTACCAAACAGCTGCATGGGGAAATACCAATCAACCGGATTTTTTAAACCAGGTTATAATAATTGAAACTACCCTAAACCCAACTCAAACTATACGGTCTATACTTTCCATTGAAAACAAAATGGGAAGAATGAGAAGTACAAAAAATGCCCCAAGGGCAATAGATATTGATATCCTTTTCTTCAATAAAGAAATTATAAACAGTAATGAATTAGTTGTGCCTCATCCACAATTACAAAACCGAAATTTTGTATTAATTCCACTTAATCAACTGTCACCAAACTTAAAACACCCGGTTTTAAATAAAACAATTCACCAGTTATTACTAAAATGCCCTGATAATTTAACTGTTAAAAAGTTTTAATTGCCTTTGAAAAGTTTCAGCTTATTTTGCAGCATACTAAATAAGATGTGAATAAGGGAATTATTATGAAGTATAATTTTGTTACAATTGAAGGAAACATTGGTGCCGGCAAAACAACACTTGCTCATTTACTGAGCAAACATTTGAATGCACGGTTAATACTGGAAGAATTTGCAGACAATCCTTTTTTACCCAAGTTTTATGAAAACCAGCAACAGTATGCATTTCCGCTCGAACTATTTTTTATGGCTGAAAGATATAAACAATTGAAAGATCTGCTACAAACCAAAGACATGTTTCAAAATGTAACCATTTCAGATTATTTATTTACTAAATGTCTTTTATTTGCCAAAGTAAACCTTGTTGACGAGGAATTCAGGCTATATCAAAAACTATTTGATATTATTAATCCTCAAATTATTCAACCCGATATTTTAATTTACCTGCATACTCCGGTTAATAAATTACAGGAGAATATAAGAAAACGAAACCGGAAATATGAACAAAGTATTCCAGGCGATTATCTTTTTGCATTACAGGAAACTTATACTCAATACATAAAACAACATAATATAAAAACATTGTTTATTGATGCCTCAAATGCTGATTTTTTAGACAACGATTTGCATATAAAAATAATAATTGATGCACTGGATAAAGAATATGGAGAAGGACAACATTATATCAGTCTGCCTTAATTTATTTGAAACCATAAAAAGATCAGAACCTCGCATTAATGAGTATAACATTAAATAAAGAAGGACTTTCTCCATTTAAGGAAAAAGAATTTCGATTATACATAATTTGCCGCTTTATTTATATAATGGCACTACGGATGGTAGGTACTGTGGTTGCTTATGAGTTATTTCAACTTACACAAAGTTCATTTGCAATAGGTTTAGTTGGACTATCGGAATTCATCCCTGTTTTTACATTAGCGCTTTATGCAGGACATGTTATTGACAAATCAGAAAAAAGAACTTTACTTCTTAAGGGTATGATTGCTTATTCGTTTTGTGTTTTATTATTAATAATCTGTACATTACCAATTGCACAAAATAAAATAAACAAGCATTGGTTAGAATATTGCTTTTATGCAATAATTTTTTTAACCGGAATAATAAGAGCATTTGCAGGCCCAGTTTCACACGCAATAATTGCACAATTAGTACCCCGAAATATTTTGCAATATGCTGCAAATATCAGTTCTTCCACCTGGTTAACAGGGTCAATTTTTGGTCATGCAAGTGCCGGATTTTTTATTGCCGGCATTGGTGTTAACAGCACATTTATCATTATTCTGATCTATATTATTATTGCCGCGTCGCTTTTATCTTTTGTAAAAAAGAAACCTGTTTTATACTCGCCAAAAAATATTGCTGCATGGGAAAGTGTAAAAGAAGGTCTGCGGTTTGTGATAAACAATAAAATTATGCTGGGGGCAATTTCGCTGGATTTATTTGCAGTTTTGTTTGGAGGTGCAGTTGCCTTAATACCTGAGTTTAGTGAAAACATTTTAAAAACCGGACCAATAGGATTTGGATGGCTTACTGCAGCAACTGATATTGGATCAATTACAATTATTATTTTACTTACGCTGATTCCTATGAAAAAACAACAAGGTAAAAGAATGTTACTGGCTGTTGCAGGTTTTGGTATTTGCATTATCGCTTTTGGGCTTTCTAATATTTATTTTATTTCATTTATAGCACTACTTTGCAGCGGTATCTGCGATGGTATAAGCGTTATGGTACGTGGCACTATATTACAACTAACTACTCCTGATGAAATGAGGGGTAGGGTTTCGTCTGTAAATTCTATGTTCATAAACAGCAGTAACGAGTTGGGGCAGTTTGAAAGTGGTTTTGCTTCCCGAATTTTCGGATTGGTTCCTTCAGTAATTTTTGGTGGATTTATGACATTACTGGTAGTTATTATCACCTGGTTTAAAGCTCCTGCTTTAAAGAAAATGGAATATTAAAAGCCTTAAAATTTTACTGAACCATAATAAAGAATTATTTTTTTATGTATCCATACTTTGGATTTAAAAAATTGTTGTAACTTTTATTTTAAATACTTCATTATGCAACGCAGAAACTTCATCCGCAATACTGGTTTTACTTTAACAGGCTTAGCGTTATTTAATAAACAGATTGCAGCAGCATTTTTTGTTCAGCCTGGCTGGAAAATAAAAATGCTTACTGATTCTATCGGTGTGTTTTCCGAAAAAGGAGGTACTATTATGTTTTATATTTCTAAGAAAGATGTGGTAGTGGTTGATGCCCAGTTTCCCGATTCTGCGCAGCATTTAATTGAGGAATTAAAAAAGAGGTCGGAGAACCCATTTAGATTATTAATAAATACACATCATCATGGCGATCATACTGCGGGTAATATTGCTTTCAAAAATTTAGTACCACATGTTTTGGCACACGCCAATTCATTAATTAATCAAAAAGCTGTTGCCTTAAAAAATAAAAATGAAGACAAACAATTATACCCTGATCAAACTTTTACAGATATCTGGAGTGAGAAAATAGGAAAAGAAAAAATCAGTCTGCATTATTTTGGTGCAGGCCACACTAATGGTGACAGTCTTGTACATTTTGAACATTCTAATATTGTACATATGGGAGATTTGGTCTTTAACCGCATGCATCCCTATATTGATAAAAGTGCGGGTGCTGAAATAAATAACTGGATAAAAATTCTTGATAAAGCCATAACTGCTTTTGATAATAAAACGCAATTTGTTTGTGGTCACGCCAGTGAAGGTTATGATATTATTGCTAAACCTGAAGATCTAAAAGCATTTGGAGATTATCTGGGAGCAGTGTTAAAATTTGTTGCCGGGGAGATAAAAGCAGGCAAAACAAAAGAAGAAATTTTAAAATCAAAAATAATTCCTGGAACAGAGGAATGGAAAGGCGAGGGAATTACCAGACCATTAACTGCTGCCTATACAGAACTTACTTTAAATTAACGATCAATTTTTCAAGTACAAAATAAACTGCAGGACAAAAAGATGAATTTTTTAAAGTAAGGGGCTGTCGCTTTAAAAACACGTCTTCGTCTGTATAAGGAAATCTTGCGCAATCTGACGGTCTCACTTCATAAATGCCACAATAATTATCAGCACCTAAAAACGAACACGGTTTTGTTTTTAAAACATAATCGCCCTCGCTGTCGGCAAAAAGATATTTATTGATAAAATCTCCATCCTTCATTTTCAAGTATTTACTAATTCGTTTTATATCAGGTGTTTTAAATCGGGGTGAATAGCTTTTACAACAATTACCACATTGAAGGCAATCAATTTTTTCAAAAGCCTGCTCATGCAAATCAGGTAATGCTTTCAGCACTTTATTTTTATCAGCACGGTGCAAAAATTGCTTATATAGTTTTTGATGATCCGTTGATTTTTTTTTCCAGTTTTCTAATAATTCCTCTTCCATTGTTCAAATATCGTTTAAGCAAAAAAAATTAAATACCTCCATTTAATTACTTTAACATAAAAATACTGTATTTTTTATGCAGGATTTCCTTTAATTTGTATCAAATTTATTAAATGTTACAAGTAATTATCCCTATAGATTTTTCTGAAACATCATTTAATGCAGCTCAATATGCATGCAATATGTATAAAAAAAGATTGGATGTAAATATCATTTTATATCATTACTACAGCGATGATGAAGACCCGTTAATAGCCGAAAATTATCTATTAAGTCTTAAAAAAGAATTAGAAGTTAAAATAATCAATATTGAAATATATATCGAATCGGGCGACAATTTTATAGACAGTCTGGCTGTATATGCTCATATAAAAACTGCCTTTATGATTGTTATGGGTTTAGTTGGAAAAACACCTTTAGCCCAACGTTTCTCTGGTACTAATACTTTAAAAATGGCCGAAAAAAATGTTTGCCCAGTTTTAATTGTTCCAAATGAAGCCACATTTTCTAAAATTGAAAATGTGGTGATTACATCTGAAATGAAATATGTTGAAGAAAGTCCAACTTTATTGGCTGTAAAAAATATACTTAAAGATTTTAAAACTTCACTACACATTTTAAATGTTGATGAAAGGCATTATATTTCTTTAACAGAACCATTTAAATCGGAAAAGGCTAAAATGGAGGAACTCTTAAAAGAGTTTAATCCGGAATTCTATTTTATGAGATTATATGATTTTCATGAAGCTGTTAACATGTTTACTCAGGATAAAGACATTGATATAATTATTATTGCCCCCAAGTATCATAGTTTTTATGAAAAACTATTTAAAACACAACATACAAAAAAAATGATTTATCAAAGTAAAGTACCTGTTCTTGCTGTTTATGAATAATAATCTATACTATTGATAGCTGTTGTCTAATAAAATAAACCTTTTGTTGTTTTATTTTGTTTTTGATTTTTTGTTTTAGGCCTCTCCTGATTTACTAAAAGATGTTAGGGTTATCCCTCAGTTTTCCACAGTAATACAGTATCAGAATTTATGAAGCTTAATCTTGATGTGTTATTGTAATTTTGTATCAACTTTTTTCTATTTACAATAAAATATAAACATACTGGTATATGAACCTTTTTGAACAACAACAACAGGAATTTTTAGTAAGGCATATTGGACCCAATGAAAAGGAAACAAAAGAAATGTTAGAGCTTATTGGGGTAAATTCATTAGATGAATTAATTGGAAAAACAGTTCCGGTTTCAATACGTTTAAAAAAACCATTAAAAACAGCAGGCCCGGTTAGCGAATTCAAATATCTTGCTGATTTAAAAGACACAGCATCGCTAAACAAAATTTTTAAATCATATATTGGTCAGGGTTATTATAACACCATTGTGCCAAGTGTAATTTTAAGAACCGTATTTGAAAATCCGGGTTGGTATACACAATACACCCCTTATCAAGCCGAAATTGCCCAAGGTCGTTTGGAAAGTCTATTGAATTATCAAACGATGATAAGTGAATTAACTGCCTTACCAATAGCTAATGCCAGTTTGCTTGATGAAGGAACTGCTGCTGCAGAGGCAATGGCAATGCTATTTAATAATAAAAATAAAGATCAGGATCATTTAACTGCGCCTAAATTTTTTGTGGACGAAAATATTTTTTCCCAAACAAAAGATATATTAATAACCAGAGCCACACCTATAAATATAGCGTTAGTATTTGGGGATTTTAAAACCGTTCAGCTGGATGAATCATTTTTTGGAGCAATTGTTCAATACCCAAACAGTAATGGTGCTGTTGAGGATTATAGAGGCTTTATTGAAAAAGCACATAATGTTAATGCAAAGGTTATAATGGCTACAGATTTATTGGCACTAACATTATTAACCCCTCCTGGTGAATTGGGTGCAGATGTAGCAATTGGAAGTTCACAAAGGCTTGGAGTACCCATAGGTTTTGGGGGCCCTCATGCTGCATTTTTTGCAACAAAAGATGAGTTTAAAAGAAATATACCCGGCAGGATAATAGGTGTAAGTATTGACGTACAGGGAAACCGCTGCTTACGAATGGCATTGCAAACCAGAGAACAGCACATTCGGCGCGAAAAAGCTACCAGTAATATTTGTACAGCACAGGCTCTTTTAGCCAATATGTCGGCTATGTATGCTGTTTATCATGGTGGTGATGGATTAATAAATATTGGTAAAAGAGTAAGCATTCTGGCTCAAACTTTAAGCAATGAACTTACTGAATTAGGTTTTACAAATGTGAATGAGTATTATTTTGATACTTTAAAAGTACATGTTAAAGATGCTTCTAAAATTCATGTACTGGCCGAAAAGCAGGAAATAAATTTTAACTACTTTGATAATGAATATATTGGTATTTCATTAGATGAAACTACCACTCAAAATGATATTTTAAACATACTACATGTTTTTGCCACATCACAGGGTAGTGATACTGCTATAGCAAATTTTGATGCTGATAGCTTATTGGAAAATATTCCAGCTGCATTGACCCGTACATCTGAATTTTTATTGCATACTGTTTTCAATTCGTACCATAGCGAAACTGAAATGATGCGTTATATAAAATCTTTAGAAAATAAGGACCTGAGTTTAAACACTTCAATGATAAGTTTGGGCAGTTGTACAATGAAATTAAATGCAGC
>JAYUTC010000242.1:0-10264 GCA_043755395.1 Ferruginibacter sp. | reverse complement strand
ACAAACGATGAAGTTTTGTTTAACATAGATGCTGTTACCACTAAGATAAAAGAGAAGTGGCAGCAATTATCAGGGTCTAAAGTCTCCCCCGTGGGGGGAGATTTAGAGGGGGCCCCTGTTTTAGGTATAACCGGAACAGGTGGCGCTGGTAAAAGCAGCGTTACCGATGAAATTGTAAGAAGATTTCTTAATAATTATTTGGATAAAACCATTGCTGTAATTTCTGTTGATCCATCCAAGAAAAAAACAGGCGGCGCTTTATTAGGTGATAGAATACGAATGAATTCCATCTCTTCTCCCCGGGCTTATATGCGTAGCCTGGCAACAAGAGAAAGTGAAAAAGCTTTGAGCAAATATGTACAGGAAGCAATTGATATCTGCAAAGCGGCCGGTTATGATTTTATTATTTTAGAAAGTGCTGGTGTTGGCCAAAGTGATGCCTCTATTTTGGATTACTGCGATATAAGTATGTATGTAATGACGCCGGAGTATGGTGCAGCATCGCAACTGGAAAAAATAAATATGCTTGATTATGCTGATTTAGTTTGTATCAATAAATTTGATAAAGCGGGGGCATTAGATGCTTTGCATGATGTACGTAAACAATATAAACGCAACCAGGGTTTATGGGAAGCCAAAGATGAAGAGTTGCCAATAGTGGGAACTATTGCAGCACAGTTTAATGATGCAGGTGTAAATGAATTATTTGAAAGGTTGATGGAAAAAATAGCAGCCAAAACGGGCATAAAATTTCATGGAGAGATAATACATCATGCACATTTAAAAGATACCATTAGCCAGTCTACAATCATTCCTCCAAAGCGGGTGAGGTATTTGGCAGAGATTACAGAAGCCATAAAGGAATATGATATTTGGGTGGAAGAACAAAGTGAAATTGCATCGCAACTCTATCAGTTAAATGGTGTAAAAAAATTATTACCTGATGCAGAAAAATATATTGGTGAAACAGAGAAAAATATATTGAAAAAACTTTCTCATGAAAATGTTGATCTTATAAAAAACTGGTCATTGGTATTAAAGCGCTACAAAAAAGAATTTTACGAATTTAAAGTAAGAGATAAAATAATTAAGCAGCCACTTACTTATAAAAGTTTATCGGGTACTGTTATAGCAAAAGTTATTTTACCTAAATACAAAGATTGGGGGGATATTTTAAAATGGCAGTTGCAGGAAAACGTACCGGGAGAATTTCCTTTTACTGCCGGAGTGTTTCCAATAAAAAGGGAGGGTGAAGATCCAACAAGAATGTTTGCTGGCGAAGGCGGCCCCGAAAGAACCAAC
Source organism: Ferruginibacter sp. (assembly GCA_043755395.1). Taxonomy (GTDB): domain Bacteria; phylum Bacteroidota; class Bacteroidia; order Chitinophagales; family Chitinophagaceae; genus Ferruginibacter. Next base: position 8,962 of record JAYUTC010000242.1, on the reverse strand, counting down.
AGACGTTTTCACTATGTAAGCATTGGCCAGCCTGCAAAGCGTTTATCCACTGCGTTTGACAGCGTTACATTATATGGCGAGGATCCTGATCATCGTCCGGATATTTATGGAAAGGTGGGTAACAGCGGCGTAAGCATTGCCACCGTTGATGATGCAAAAAAATTATACAGCGGCTTTGATTTGTGTGATGCTAAAACTTCGGTAAGTATGACTATTAATGGCCCGGCACCAATGCTGTTGGCGTTTTTTATGAATGCAGCTATTGATCAGCAATGCGAAAAATACATTATTGAAAATAACTTAAAAGAATCGGTAAACAAAGCTATTGAAGCAAAATACAGTATCGGCACATTACCAAAATATGTGGGTGTTGATGGTAAGGAAATTGCACCGGAAAACGGAGATTTACAGGGTGCCTTACCCGAGGGGAATGATGGGCTGGGTTTACGTTTATTGGGATTAAGTGGATCAGATATATTGCCTGCTGAAGTATATGCACAGATAAAAGCAACCTCATTAGCTACAGTGAGGGGAACAGTACAGGCAGATATTTTAAAAGAAGACCAGGCGCAAAATACCTGCATCTTTTCTACCGAATTTGCACTAAAATTAATGGGGGATGTACAGGAGTATTTTATTGCCAACAAAGTGCAGAATTTTTACAGTGTAAGCATCAGCGGTTATCATATTGCCGAAGCAGGGGCCAATCCAATTACACAATTAGCTTTTACATTGTCTAATGGTTTTACCTATGTAGAATATTATTTAAGCAGGGGAATGAACATTGATGATTTTGCACCCAATCTTTCTTTCTTTTTCAGCAATGGAATGGATCCTGAGTATAGTGTGATTGGAAGAGTTGCCCGCAGAATTTGGGCCAAGGCCATGAAAAATAAATATAAAGCTAATGACCGTTCTCAAAAATTAAAATATCATATACAAACCAGCGGCAGAAGTTTACATGCACAGGAAATAGATTTTAATGATATCAGAACAACACTGCAGGCACTTTATGCCATTTATGATAACTGCAACAGTTTGCATACTAACGCTTACGATGAGGCTATTACTACTCCAACAGAGGAAAGCGTTAGGCGTGCAATGGCTATACAGTTAATCATTAACAGGGAATTAGGAACAGCTAAAAATGAAAATCCTAACCAGGGTTCTTTTTTAATTGAAGAGTTAACAGATTTGGTTGAAGATGCTGTAATGAATGAGTTTAACCGGATAACAGAACGTGGTGGTGTATTAGGTGCTATGGAAAGAATGTACCAACGTAATAAAATACAGGAAGAAAGTTTGTATTATGAAACACTAAAACACACCGGCGAATATCCTATTATTGGCGTAAATACTTTTTTAAATAAAAATGGGTCGCCAACAATACTGCCAACAGAAGTAATCAGAAGCACAACTGAAGAAAAAGAATTTCAAATTTCAACACTTCAATCATTTAAGCATAGACATAAAGATAAATCTGCCGAAATGCTGAAGCGTTTACAGCAGGTTGCTGTTACTAATGGCAATTTATTTGCCGAACTGATGGAGACAGTAAAGTATTGTTCATTAGGGCAAATTACCAATGCTTTATATTTGGTAGGAGGGCAGTACAGAAGAAATATGTAATTGTATTTTAAATTACCAACTGGATAAATTGTAAAATGCTAAAAATAAATAATGTACATCATATTGCCATCATTAGTAAGGATTATAATAAATCAAAACAATTTTATACACAAGTATTAGGTTTTACAATTGAAAAAGAAATTTATCGAAAAGAAAGAGATTCGTACAAACTGGATCTTTCCTTAAATGGCAAATACTGCATTGAATTATTTTCATTTCCTCATCCACCACCAAGGCCATCCCGGCCCGAATCAACAGGTTTGCGGCATATTGCTTTTGAAGTAGACGATATTGACCAGGCTGTTGCAGCATTATTTAAACATAACGTAGTTGCAGAACCGGTAAGAATTGATGAATTTACCAATAAAAAATTTACATTTATTGCCGACCCCGATAATTTGCCCATAGAATTTTACGAAAAATAATAATTAATACGATTAGTTAAATCAAGTATTTAAAAACCGTTGTTGCATTATGATACTATTGGAAAATAATATTCTTAAAATTGTTATTGCTGCAAAAGGAGCCGAACTGCAAAGCATTATAAATAAAGAAACAGCAATTGAATATATGTGGAGCGGTGATGATACTTATTGGGGTAAACATAGTCCTGTTTTATTTCCTATTGTAGGTTCACTTATAAATGATACTTATTACTACAATGATAAAGCCTACCAGCTACCCCGGCATGGATTTGCAAGAGATAAAATATTTTTAGCAGAAAAGATAAGCAATACTGAAGCAGTTTTTACACTTACCGAAGATGAGCAAACAATAAAAGTATATCCTTTTTCATTTAAACTAAAACTTAGATATCAATTAGTTGATAATGCCCTTTCCTGTACCTACGAAGTTTACAACTCCGGTAAAGAGGATTTACTTTTTTCTATAGGAGCCCATCCTGCATTTGCAGTACCAATAACAAAGGATACAACTTATACAGATTACTATTTACAGTTTAATACTACAGAAACCTTATACCGGTGGAAATTACAGGAAGGATTAATTTCGGCCGCTACTGAAAAACTGCAAACTTTTAATAACCAACTGTTATTAAATGCATCATTATTTTATGAAGATGCCATTGTATTAAAAAATTTGCAAAGCAATCTTATTACCCTTGGTTGTAACAAACATAGTTATGGTTTGCATTTTAAATTTGATAATTTTCCTTTCTTTGGAATTTGGGCTGCCAAGGATGCACCCTTTGTTTGCCTGGAGCCTTGGTGTGGTATTGCAGATAGTGTAACACATAACCAACAGTTAAAAAATAAAGAAGGTATAAATGTTTTGTCTGAAAAAAATAAATGGCAAAGAACCTGGATAGTGGAATGTTTTTAGCTAAAATATTTTACTGTAGTTCTTCACAATAATATCCGGCACCCAGTAATATATTTTCCACTTCACATGGGGCAACATTTCTGCTAACAATACGTAAAATATTATCGCAGTCATTTAAATCAACATTCCATTGTATAATGTGCGGATGAACATCTAATAACGGTTCCACCTCTTCAATACGTTTGATATCAGTAAGGTTAGTTTTAAAAACAAGTACTTCCATAAACGGTTGGTTAAAGGGTAATGGTTTTGCTGTTTAAAAAGTTTAGTTAAAAAGGGTTAGATGAGTTAATCATCTAACCCTGCAAATATTATTCCACTGTTGTTGAAGAAGTGATATCTGTTTTTGACGCATTTCTTCCCCACATACCTCCACACCTGTTTTTCCATTCGGCTTTAAACTTATCTTTTTCTTCCGGAGTCATGTTTTCAAAGCGTTGTTTCATTTTTTGTTTCCAGGCTGGGCTGCCCCGCCAATGCCTGCCGCCACCAAAGCCACCAAATAATATTTTACTTAAAAGTAAAATACCCAATGCCTGTATAAAAGTTATTGCTTTTACACCCAGCACCGCCGGTAATATTGCATTCCATAAACTCATTACAATAAAGCCAAACGCTGTTATTGCAATAATTCCGAAAAATACTATCATCAATCCTTTTTTAAACCAAAATTTTTTCATGTTATTTTTTTTGTGTTAGCCACCAATTATGCCAAAGGCATTTTATTTATTTTAATCAGCAACTAACTTTTTAATAATTTAATAATTCATCTTTTAATACACCAAGTCTGTTTCTTAAATGCAATACCGCATATCGCTTGCGGCTGATAAGTGTGGCCACACTTTCTCCGCTTGCTGCTGCTATATCTTTAAAGGCAATACCATCAATTTCATTTTGTATAAATACATCCCTTTGTGCTTCGGGTAATTCATCCAGCGCCGCTTTCAACTCTTCCCAAAAAATATTGCGCAGGTATTCTGTTTCCGGGTTGGCATCATTGGTAAATAACATTTCCTTCCAGTCAAAATTATCATCTTCCGTTTCTGATACCTGTAATACATCGTCAGCCAGCGGCAGCTTATGTTTTCGGTAGCTGTCCGTTATTTTATTACGGGCTACTTTATAAAGCCAGGCGGTAACCTGTTCTATCGGCTCGCTGTTGCCGGCAAACTGGTAAAAAACATCCTGCAGAATGTCTTCCGCATCTTCATTACTGGCTACCCGTTGTTTAATAAAACCAAACAGCCGCTTGCTCATCGCCTTAATGGTATTGGTAATATTTCTGTTGCGTTCAGCAGCCATTGGTATTGCTATTGTCATTGCATCTTCCATGTATAATAATGAAGACGAATGAGGAGGAATAATATTTTAAAGGTGAGTTTTTTTTCTATTTAAATCCATTAATAATTTTAAGGGCTGGTTGAAAAGGGAGGGAAAGTACAGCTGATTTTGAGTGTAGCAGAAACACTACATATATTACCATCTAATTCTATAATACAGGTTAATACCTCTCCTTATATTTGTGCTGTGTTAAACAAAAAGAATATTTTATTATCCAAACCATCCTTTAAAAGACACCGGAATTGATCGACCCAATAGAAAACATTAATCAGTTCCTTTGAAAACCCAGCAATGGGTTTTTTTATTTTCCATTGTTTAATAGCAACATAACTTTAAACTTGCTCTCTTAATTCAATTTCAGCAAAAATTATCTTAACCACCATTAAACCGGGGGTTTACAAAATTATTTAATTTTGAGCCAAACTGGTAGTTAATGCCAACCCTGGTTTGAAAATTATAGCTTGATTTAAGTTGCCGCAACCTTGTTAATATTTCCTGTTGGGTGGCTCCCGATTTTGGAAGGTAAACCTGATCATGAACCAACCCGCCGGATGAATAAATATTAAACGAAAGCCCCCCGGTAATACGAACGTTTACATTAATATTTACTCCCAAACTATTCAGTTTCCAGTTGTGAAAAAAATTGCTGTAAAACATTCCGGAATTAACTGTCCCCCATTTTTTATTTAAATCAAAATTAACCCTGAAGGAATGTGCATATAAAGTTTCGTTCAGTTTATCATAAAGGGTGGTATCATAATATCTGTTAAAACGGGTTATAATGCCATAACTTAATGTAAGAAACCTGTTATTTACTTCCTTGTATGGAAAAATATTGTATTCAACTGCAGTGCGGATATATAATTGAAGTTTAAGGTTGGAAAAAGTACTGCTGTTTAAAATAGCTTCGTACCCGGTACTCCAATGATTATTTATGCTTTTAACCAGGTAATGATGTAAACCATAAAAACTGTTTCGGGCTATAAATTTTTCGGTAATGGGCCCATTTTCAAATGTATAAGTTGCCTTATTAAAGTTACCAAAAATACTTACGGATGTTTTAAGTTCTTCTGTTATACGGCTGGCAGAAAAGTTAGTGTTGTAGCCAAAATTTTTATATAATTTTTCGCTGCTGATATTGCCATCAGTATGAATTGTAAATACCCAGTAATTCCAGGGGTCTTTTTTGCCAAAAGTTACATCATATTTTTTTTGTAAAGAGGTATCCTGCTTCATGCTGATAGCAACATCAGAAACTACCCCTGTTTTAGTTATAAATGGCACTAAGCCAAGTTTTAAATACTTTAGCTGCAGCTCTCTTAATTCTACCTTTGTAGCAAGGGCATCTGCATTATAGTACAGGGTGTCCTGTATTTTATTCAGGCGTTTTTGCCCGTAAAAAATCATTTGATACCTGATGCCACCGCCACCTGTACTATTGGAACTAATAATGATGTGAACATCAGAAGCAAAAGGATCCAGCAAAAAATCAACAATAGTAATTTCGGTTTTAATATATGTTTGATCGCAAAAGGAATTTTTACAGTCTATAAAAACTTTTAGCCGTTCATTATTATTTTGTGATAACCCCCTAAATGACGTAAAAAAGAATAAGATTAAAATACAATAAAAGAATGACTTATTCATGAAGAAAATTTTTTACAAAAATGAGTAAGGGTGTAAAATAAACATATAAAAGTCGGCTATATAACTCAAAAAAAACTGACTATTATCATCCCGCTGCAGTTGTTTTTTGCGCTATGGCTAAAGGAGAGTATTTACCTAATAAAAACTAACACATTGTATTCTAATAGGTAGTAGTCATATCCTCATCCACACAAATAATATAATCTGCCTTGTTTTTATTTTCGGCCAGTAAATGTTTAATATCTTTTTGGCTAACTGTTGTAACGGTAGCAATTTTTAAACCGGGGTTACTGTGCAATAAATGCCAAACAATACCATCATGATTTTCGGAATGGTAACTGCCGTTATAATGTATAAACAAATTGCCAGGTACAAAATATTTTAAAATAAAATAAGCCATGGTAGCATCTTTACTGGCTTGTGCTTTTGGCATGTTGGCGCTGCCGTGGCCTGCCATCATCGTCATCATATTTTTATAGCCGGGCAAAGTACTATCGTAGTTTATAGGAAGTGGGGCAATCCATGTTTTTTCCTTAGCAGAAATAGTGTCCAGCATTTCAAAACCACCTTTGCCAACCATGGCGGCATAGCGGCGGGGAATATTAGTAGCTGCAAATACAATATTATTTTCTTTGGCAAAATTTACCAACGGTGCATAATCTGTAGGGTAGTTTTTCCAAAGGCGTGCCATACTGTCTAAACCTTTGGCTGTAAGTTTACCCTGTAAATATAAATCCAGGGCCGGCTGGTTATCCTGCTCAAACATTTCGGCACCCAGTACCAGGTTGCGTTGTGCTTTACAATCCTTGGTAATCTCCAGTTCCATCCAGTGGCTGATGGCATTATTATGATACTCGCCAATCATTACAATATCTTTTTGCCCAAGCACCTCTATCATTTTGCTATACTTTACCTTTTTACCTTGTGCATTGTACAATACATAGGCGGGCTTGTTTTGAGCAAAAGTGCTAAGCAGCATTAAAAAGCTAAACTGTAGTAATAGTAGTTTTTTCATGGGTGAAAGGTCGGATTTTTTTAGCCAGAGGAGTAAAAATATGTTTTTACTTCTTTACAGCTTATTTTTAAGTAAGCTCACGGGATATAAAATTGAGGGAAAATCTAATGCCATTATACTTGCAAAAAATAAAACAAAGTATTACATTAGTGAATATTATTTTACACAAACACTAAAATATTCAATTATGGACATCAAAAAACTATTCATTGGAGGAATTCTTGGAGGTATCCTGTTCTTCCTTTTAGGCTGGCTGATTTATGGTACCCTGCTGATGGATTTTATGAAAGCTCATCCCGGTCCATCTGCAAATATTAACCGAGCAGAAGCAGATATGGATTTTCTTTACCTGGCAATTGGTAATTTATTGTCGGGGTTTTTGATGGCATATATTTTTGTTAAAGCCAATGTTAATACGCTGGTAAATGGATTTATTACCGCTGCTGTTATAGGGCTATTAATGTCGGCGTCCTACGATTGTATTATGTATGCTACAACAACTATTGCCAGTAAAAAAATGATGATGGCAGATGTTATAGCCTCTACAGTTATGAGTGGTGTAGTTGGTGCCATTGTAGGTATGGTGATGGGAAAACTTAATAAACCCGCCTGATATTAATTACAGGCTATTTATAAAATATTAAAAGCCATTGCCGGTTTATCAGGTAATGGCTTTTTTTATAGTAGATTTTGCAAAAAGTTATAGAAATTTTAATAGAGCTAATCAAATTTTAAAAGAGGTTTTTTGTTGGTCTGGTTATCAACAAAATAGTATAAGTGCTGCAAACTATTATTCCTGGTTTACTTTAAAAGATTGAATCACTTTATTTGCCACCGCTATATATTTATCGTAGCTGTTTGTTTCGGAAGTAAAAGTAATGGTGAATAAAGTACCATTAACTATGGCCATTTGTTGAAACAAATGAGTTTTAAAAGTGGAGCTGCCGGATTGTTGTGTACAGGTATAACTAAGTTGAAGTGCATCAGCATTATTCCACTTTACATAACCCGATTTTAGTAACTCAAAGTTTTGCATCTTTTCTTTCAACGACGATTTGATGGTTTCTTCTGCTGAACTGATAACAAAATTAGTTTGCTCCATTTTACGGGCAATGCAGTTGATATTTTCTCTAAAGAGATCGGCATCATTCTCTGTATAACTGGTTATAAAAAAGCGGGTGTTGGTACCAGGCAGTTTTAACTGCCAGTTATCGGGGTATTGAACTGTAAAATTAAAAGCTGTATCGGTATGTTGCAGCCAGGTATTGTTTGTGGATTGTGCTTTTAGGCTGCTGTAACTTAGGGAAAAACAAACAAGTAAAAGGTTGGTTAATTTCATATATATGGTTTTAAAAAATAAAGGTAAATCATTTTTAGGTTATGTTTTTGGTACACAACCAATAACGGTGCATATTAATATTTCCAAAATCTTGCTTTTTATTTTTATTTTTCTTACCTTCTGCCGCCATTGGTAATTTACAGGTATTGTTAGTTACCTATGGCTTTAACGGTATTTAAATTATCAACTTAAACAAAAACTATTTTTCATGAAACAATTTATTGTAATTACCTGCCTGGCTGTTGCGTTGGCCAGTTGCAACAATGCAGACCAGGAAAAAAAGGAGGCCCAACTTGCTGAAATAAAGGCTTCGCCTGTAGCCGATGTAAAACTCCCCATCCCGCTGGAAAAACCTTATAGAAACTGGCAGATAGGCAGCACCGAAAATGTGGTGACCGCCATGAATGCACTTAAATCATATGTAGATAAGGATTTTACTGCCTTAGCTACTACCGTTGGCGATAGCCTTGAAGTGCAATTTGATAATTACTATGCAACAATGAGCCGCGACAGCGTAATTAAATTTTTTGCTGCCGATAGGCCCAAATACACCGACCTTAAAATTACCATGTACGATTACGTATCAGTAATATCGGCCGATAAAAAAGAGGAATGGGTTACTTTGTGGTACAAGCAAAGCTGGAAAAATG
>JAYUTC010000241.1:0-10295 GCA_043755395.1 Ferruginibacter sp. | reverse complement strand
ATGAAATAAAAAGCAATTAAGGTTTTTAAGCCTGATAACAATCATACTGTAATATGAGAAATATCAGAAAAGAATTAAATGAAATGACCAAACTATATCTGTGTGTTTATTCCACAACATACCATGTATAAGTATCAGGTTCTATGGTAAATGTTAGTTGCATTTCATAATTTCTACTAATTGGATATTTTTTAATAACTCCTTGGTAGTTTATTAGTGTGGCTGTTTTAGTTAGTCCGGTATAATATAGAGGTAAATTTATTGTCCTTGTTATTTTCTCTTTAGTTGGATTATACAACATTACAAAGCCTTTTTGCTTTAATTGAGGGTTTACATGAATAAAACCATCCCAATCTCTTCCATCGGCACGACGTAACTGAAGCATATCAGCATTTAGTATAACCCTGTATTTTTTATACCAACTTATTGTTTTGGATACTAATTGTTGTGTAGCTTTTGTATCATATAAACGGGGCCCGCGGTAACATGCCTGCACACCGGCACTATAATATTGAATCATCAGTTGCTCATAGTCTTTAAGGTGTTCGCTTAAGGGTTCCAATACAGCCGATTCATCTCCTCCCTGATATTTGGTAAGGGGAACAAAGCCCCAACTCATGGAAGCTGTTTTTTCAATTGTTCCATCATGAATATTTTGGCGGTTTAATATTTTTTGCTGATTTCTTGATAACGAAAAATTTACTTCCCTGTAACCAATACCAATTTTATGAGTTCCATCTAAAAAATACCAATCAGGAGCATTGATATAAACGCCTTTTTCATTTAACCAGTGATACAGTTCCTTTTGTATTTCCATCTGACGCCATTGCGAATCATCTAATCCTTTATGCCCCGGATGAATTGCAGAGGCACATACATCGCCCGGATAAGGGCCATCGTTTTCCCAAATATCAAAACCTGTTTGTAAAAAAAAGTATTTAATTTTATCTCGGTAGGCAATACCCCAATTACTACCAAAGCAGGGTGCATTTCCAAAAAAGGCGCCTCCGGGTTTTCCTGTTTTTGCATCTATAACATCGTCTTCGTCACTTATACGCCTGCTGCTGAATAGAGAATATCCCCCTATTAATATTCCTTTGCTATGGGCATAAACTGCCAAATCTCTCCACCGGTTAATATTTTTTTCAGAACTATCTTCCATATTTAAATGGCTGCCAAAACTTAAAATTACAGCTTCATAACCTGTAGCAAAGCATTGGTCAATACAATGACGCACCTCCTCATCATTTTTACTAACTAAATGCATGAAGATGGGATTCTGGCTTGTCCATGGTGCAATGGTGCGGTACATTTTTTTAATCATCAACCCCCTTCGCTGCCTGTCATAACTGTCCATAAGTAATTCATGAGTTCTTACAGATTTAAATAACTCATTGGGCTGTAAATAAATGCCCGGAGCTTTTTCGGGATATACTTCCAGCAGGCATGGCGTTTCAAAATTATAATTTACCTGCGAAGTATAGGCAGCATCTGTTTTCCAATGAGTTGTTTGATCACTTATATCGTACCGCATAGCATTATTAAATGCATAATTAGTTTCAACATAAATACCATGTTGTTTTTTCATTTCTTCCGGTTTACCAACCACAGCGCTTTCCTCTTCTACCAATGCCAGTACTTCATTTACTACCCTATTTAGTTTAAATCCATTATTACTTTTATTTTCAACAGAAACCCATTTTACAATTACTGGTATTCCATCATATAATTCATAATGTACTTTTACAATAACTCCCTTTAGTAACGGTAAAGCTGAGGCGAAATAAAATACCAATTCCTTTCCTGAAGCTTGTTTTCTATTCATCGCCCAGGTATTACATTTCCAGTTGATAAAAGGTTTGATGTTGGATATACTATGACTTACCACTATAAAATCCTCTTTATCCAGCTCCATTTTATCTACCCATTCGGGCAAGAGATAAGCATTTTCCTTTTGTCCTTTTAATCCGCCAATATTATATTCCCTGCCATCAATTACAATCTTAGCTTCAGGTTTTACTGCACGAAGTAATTGTTGCCCGGTTGTTAAATTGGAATAGTCAATACAAGCCACATTGGGTTCTATCCTAAATACTCTTTTTACCAAACCATTGTTAAGAACAATATTTTTCCCATCAGTATAAATAACAGCTTTTTGTAGAATGGGATGTATTAACCAATCAGTAAATGCCGGTTTTTCATCTGAAGATATTATTCTTGATGAAGTATTTTGGGCTTGCAGCAGAGATGAATAAGAAAATAAACATAGCCAGAATATTTTTTTCATATTTACCCCATTTAATATAATGATAGCCAAACAAAATTGTTTGGCTATTAATTAAACGATACTATTAAATTATATATATTTTGTTACACCCGGAATTGCAATTGGATAAAACCCATCTGAATTGGGCAAAACACTTGGTAGTGCATTCCAATCGTATACTTTAGGATGAATGTCAAGTCCGGAATTTATAGCTTTATCCCATTCTACTATTTGACCGCTATATGTAGCCATTCTGCCAAGAATGGAAGTCATTGTACTTCTGGCACCATTTTCTGCATCCGCAAATTTATATTCCCCTTTTGCTATTGCAGCAAATAATTCATCATGTTCTGTTTGATAAGGATTGTTTTCTGTTGCTTTATCAAACTGGTAAATCACTTTTCCCTTATGATCTATTATATTGGCTTCGCCTGCCTGAATTTTTCCTTTTGTACCTATCAGCAATTCATCCACTTTACTCATTGTACCCGGTATATGGCGGCATTGACTGTTAAGCATGCTACCGTCGGCATAAGTAAACTCTACATAATGATGATCAAATATTTCACCATGGTCTTTTCCTTTACGTACCTGCCTGCCTCCCATTCCCTGTGCTTTAACTGGATAGCTACCTTTAAACCAGTTAATAACATCTAAATTATGAATATGCTGCTCGGTAATATGATCTCCGCACAACCAGTTAAAGTAATACCAGTTACGCATCTGGTATTCCATTTCTGTCTGATTGTATTTACGTGGCCTCACCCATACCCCATCATTATTCCACCAGGCTTGTGAAGATGAGATATCACCAATCATATCTTTCCGCTTAAATAATTCTCTATAGGAATTTTGATAATGCCTTTGCAGGCCAACAACTACATTTAATTTTTTTTGTTTAGCAATTGCAGCTGCTGCCAAAACTTTTTGAATTCCTGCAGGATCAGTTGCAACAGGTTTTTCCATAAATACATGCTTGCCTTGTTTTATGGCCTCTTCAAAATGAATTGGTCGGAATCCTGGAGGTGTTGCCAGTAAAACAACATCAGCAAATGCTATAGCTTTTAAGTAACCATCAAAGCCAGAAAATTTTCTTTCTTCGGGCACATCAATTTTATCCTTCAGATTTCCTTTAGCACCGGACCAATCGGTAATTTCTTCATTATTTAATGATTTATAACAATTGTCTAAATTGTCACGGAAAGCATCAGCCATTGCAACCAGCTTTACATTTTGTTTACTTAGTAAAGCCTGCATAGCAGCACCTGTACCTCGTCCTCCACAACCTACTAAAGCTATTTTAATTACATCATCTCCTCCCGAAAAAAAGTTAGCGTTTGACAAAAGTGGGGCAGCAATCAATCCGCCTGCAATCAATGAACCCTGCCGTAAAAATTCTCTTCTGTTTGAACTGGCCTGTTTGTTAGATTCTTTGTTCATGGTAAATTTGGTTTAATGTTTTGAATTATAGATGATATCCTTAAAAAAATGTGAGATGATAAAATTAAACATTTGCTATGATTATTTTCCAAGATATTGTTTAAAAAATTCGTTTACTTGTTCTGCATCAGGCTGTTTAAGAGGCCGAATAATACGAAATCCTACTGAGGGTGCATCTGTTAACCACCATTTACTTTTAGGGATCTGAGGATCACGCCTGTTCCATTGAGGGTCTGATTTAAACCGGTTGGCACATCTTAATTGAATAGCATCGTTTAAATAAGCACCGCCCCTTAAAGCCTTAGGATAGCCTGCCTTGTTGGGTAAACTAAATGGGTCTCCTGCATTTTCAGCTAAATTAACCATTTTATTTTCATCATAATGATCAAGCGTCCATTCACAAACGTTACCCAACATATCAAATAGCCCCCAGGCATTGGGTAACTTTAATCCTGTTTTTTGAAATTTATTATTACTGTTGCTTTTATTCCATGCATATTTATCCAACTGCTGCTCATCATCGCCAAAATAAAAACGTGTACTGGTTCCGGCACGGCAGGCATATTCCCATTCTGCCTCTGTAGGCAAGCGATAGAAAATACCTGTTTTATTATAAATCCACCTGCAAAACATTAAAGCAGCATATTGAGATAAACTATTTACAGGAAACCCGCCTTCTTTACCCATCCCCCAACTAAGATCAACATATTGAGGACTTGGACGTGTAACTGCATCTACTGCGGAGTTTTCACTGGTTGTTTCATCATTATAAAAAAAATCAAACTCATCACGTGTAACTTCAAATGCTCCCATCCAAAATGCCGAGATATTTATCTTTCGTTGAGGCCCTTCATCACTCTCCCTGTTTTTCTCATTATCAGAACTCCCCAGTAAAAAACTACCTTCATTAATGGGTATCATCTTACTTTTAATTTGTGAACCGGGGATAATAAAATTGTAAACAGAGAATAGTTTAACCGAGTCCTGAGCACAAATACACTTACAACTTATAACTCCCATTAATATTAATAATAAATTCTTCAATGCTTTAATAAATATTTTAAATTGGAAGATAAGGAATAAACTGACATAAATTTTACTGCTCAAGCTGTTTCCAGTAAAGTGCAAACCCTTTTGTTTCATTTAGAATAAGTTTATTCTTATTTATTTCACCAATTAATACTTCCGCACCTAATTTATTTGCCATTCTTTTTGCTTTTTTAAGAGGTAAAATACTGCAAGCAGTTGCCAACCAATCGGCTGTTGCACCGTCATTGGCTATTACAGTAACGTTGCGTTTAAATGTAACACCATAACCGGTCTTTGGATCAATGATATGTGAATACCTTTTTCCTGAATTCTCAATAAATTGATATACATCTCCAGAAGTAGCTACGGCTTTGTTTTGTATAATAAGACTTTGTGACATAATTTCGTCCTTTGTTTCCGGCATATTTACTCCTATAGTCCAACCTTTTAAACCCGGTGGTGCTCCACTCATTACAATATCGCCACCGGCATTTACCAAGGCATTATTTATTTGATAAAAACTTAGATAATCAATTATTTTTTGAGCAATATATCCTTTTGCAATACCACCAAGATCCAATAGCATGCCCAACCTGCCAAGAGTTACTTTTTTACCAACTGAATCAATCATTAATTTATTAAAGCCAGTAAGGTGCTGTACAATCTTTACCGTTGTCTTTGTAGGGAACTGTTTTGTTATTCTAACTTTGCGCCATAATTTTACTAATGGCCCTATAGTAATATCGAAAGCCCCATTACTTTTTTCATATGCATTTTCAGCCAAAATAAGTATTTCATATAAAGCTGGGGAAAGCTTAAAAGGTTGGGGGTTCTTACCAGTAATAGCATTTAATTTACCTAACTCACTGCTATCTGTATAATCGCTGAAAATAAGATTAAAAGAATCAACCAGTTTAAAACATTGTTTTGCAATATCATTTGCCTTCACACTATCTTTTGAAAATAACACAATTGTAAATGGAGAGCCCATTTTTGGCTGGGTAAATGAAAATCGTTTTTGTTGCGTTAGGCCGTTAAGGGCAATACTTATAAAATAAGCAGCAAAGAAAATTCTTTTAAACAATATTTACTTTTTTAAAATTATTGTTGGTAAATTTAAGGCACAAATAATAAAAAAATGAAAAGAAGAAAATTTATGCAGCAATCAATTTTAGCGGGTGGTGCATTATTTACATCAACCACAGCTGCATTAGCAAAAAATAATACTGAAAATAAAAATGCAGAAGAAAAACCTTTTCATCTAAACTACGGTATACATCAAGGCATGTTAAAAAACCATGCAGGAGATGATTTTATTGATCAGATAAAATTTGCTTATGACAAAGGTTTTCGGGCTATTGAAGATAACGGTATGAGTGGCCGCACTGAAGAGGAACAGAAAAAAATTGGTGATACGCTTGCTAAATTAGGTATGGCAATGGGTGTATTTGTACAACCTGGTTTGGGCAATGATAGTAACATGCTGTCATCCGGTAAAATTGACCAGGTTGAAAAATTTATAATTTCCTGTAAGAAAGCTGTAGAGATTGCCAAACGCCTTAATAGTAACTTGGTAACTGTTGTACCTGGTGATTTTTCACGTAACCTGCCTATTGGCGTTCAAACAGGTAATGTTATTGAAGCTATTAAAAAAGGAACAGCAATTTTAGAGCCTCACGGCATTATTATGGTGCTGGAACCTCTTAGTGATAATCCCGATTTATTCCTTCGTACTCCCGATCAGGCTTATGCTATTTGTAAAGCTGTGGGCAGCCCATCCTGCAAAATCTTATATGATATGTACCATGTGCAGCGTAACCAGGGGCATATAATTCCTACACTCGACCTTGTTTATGATGAAATTGGTTATTACCAGATAGGCGATAACCCAGGCCGTAACGAACCGGGCACCGGAGAGATGAATTACAGGAATATTTTTAAACACATCTACAATAAAGGCTATAAAGGTGTTTTGGGTATGGAACATGGAAATGCCGGCAAAGGCAAAGAAGGAGAACTGGCTTTAATAAAGGCTTATCGTGATTCGGATGATTTTTTGTAAAAATTGGTTAAAGTAAAACAGTTTGATGTTGTAATATTTTAAAGGTTATCATTTTCATGTATAATAAATCTGCATTTAAAATGTAGTATGCATTCAAAAAAATGATAGCTCATGATTATTCTTCTTTATTAAAAATAATATGATGTTATTTAAATGATAATATTCAGTTAAAACAGAAAAATAGGGTTGTTTGTGTCTTGCATAAACAACCCATCAGGCTAAGTATATGTATGGAAATTAAATTTTTAATTACCTAACTGTCTGGCTAAGGGATGATATCAAAATTGCACATTAAAAAACTATATTTTAATTGCCCATTCATTCAGCATAGGACGTCCTAACAAAGCATTTGCCTCCTTATCCTTTATGAAAACTTCTTTTTTGGGATTCCACTGTAAGGGTCTTTTTAATTGATAGGCAATGTTTCCGATATTACAAACAGAAGCTGTGCGGTGTCCTATTTCTACATCACAAACAGGCTTTGTACGATTACGCATGGCATTTAAAAAATCCTTATAATGGTCTGTACTTTTGTATACATGTTTTTCTGCTTCACTAATCACCCTGTCTTTTAGTGAAGCCGGAGTGGTTTCTAATTTTCCACGCTGCACTTTAATTTCACCTCCGGTTCCAATAAAATGGATTGCATTACTCCATTCCCATTTTTCGTGAGTCATGATTACACCATTTTTATAACGATAGGTTAAAAATTGATGTTCTTTCCCATCAGGTGCAATAACTTCAATTGGTCCCGAATCATCCATATTAAGCGACCACTGAACAATATCAAACATATGAGCACCCCAATCAGTTACCATCCCTCCACCAAACTCTTTGTACTTACGCCAGTTTGGAAATACATCTTTAGAGATTGGAGGAGCCAATTCTGCATTAAAAGGCATAGCACTATTTGGGCCCAACCAGGCACTCCAATCTAATCCATCAGGAATTGTTTCAGCAGCTAGATCATAGGGAATTGGAGGTGGCCCAACATTTACTTTGATACTTTTTATTTCGCCTATATATCCATTTCTAATCAATTCAGCTGTCTGTCTAAATTCGGGCCATGAACGTTGCATGCTACCAGTTTGAAAAATCCGGTTATGCTCACGTGTGGCTTTAACCATTGCACGACCTTCTCTAACGGTTAAGGAAAGAGGCTTTTCGCAATAAATATCTTTCCCTGCCTCAGCAGCCCTTACAGCCATAGCAGCATGCCAATGATCGGGTGTTGCAATTACAACAGCATCTATATCTTTCCGGGCAAGTAATTCTCTAAAATCATTGTAAACCGGCACTTCAGAAAAACTTCCATTATTAGCATTTTTTTCATAATACCCCTTAATTTTATCAATTGTCAACTGAGCCTTTGCCTTGTAAACTTCACTTAAAGCAACTATTCTTGCTTCTCCGGTATTAAGGAAAGTAGTTGCAAGGCCACGCCCCTGTTTACCAGTACCAATAAAACCTAATGAAATCATATCACTAGGAGCAGTATAAATTAAACCAGCCGGGCTTTTCCCTCCCAGTACATATCGGGGTACAATGATAAACCCTGCCAATACTTTTACCGTATTACTTACAAAATCTCTACGTGTAATTGAGTTTAATTTTTCTTTTTTCATTTTAGTTGAGTTATGAAATATGAATTTATTACTAAATCTTTAATTAATATATATCTGCCCGTGTTTATTATTTCTAAAAGCGGTAATGATTAAAAATCACATTAATTAATCACTTTATTATTACATTCAAAATTATTAAGAACTAAAGGAGTATTTTATGCTGTATGTTCCAGAGATTAAATTCTCTTCATATTGTTTTTATAAATAAGTAAAAAATAATGATTAAAAAACCGGCAATTTATATCCATTATGATATTTACTCATCAGGTATTCACGATTGATATTATGATCAGTAAAATTTTTCTTTTCTATATCCCAGAACAATTTTTTCTTACTCCGATAAGCGATGTTTCCCATTTGTGCTAAAGTAGCCACGTGTGCTCCTGCCTGAATTGGGCAATGGAGATCTGTTATATTTTTAGATTTTACAACCCCAATAAAATTTTCCCAATGTTTTTCTAACCCATTGTCCGATGATTTATTAAATGGTACCAGAATTTTATTAGTATTCCTTTTTTCCTCCAGCACTTCCCATCCTGACCTGTTTAGTACCAGCGTTCCATTATTTCCAATAAATGCTATACCATGATCCCGGCCGTAATTACCATTGCCAATACCAACGGCATGATCCCATATAATATTAAAATGCTCAAATTCATACAATGCCATTAATGTATCGGGGGTTTCATCAGCAGAATCTGGTTTTGCAAATTTCCCTCCTACCGATACAATTGAATTAGGAACAGTAGCCTTCATCCCCATAAAAGCATAATCCAATAAATGAACTCCCCAGTCTGTCATTAAACCTCCTGCGTAATCCCAAAACCATCGAAAATTAAAATGAAACCGGTTAATGTTAAAAGTGCGCATTTGTGCCGGTCCCAACCATTTCGCATAATCCACACCGGCAGGCACCTGCGAATCTGGTTGAACAGGAAGTGGCTGTTTCCAATCGAGATAACACCAAACTTTTACAGTTCGGATATTTCCCAATTGACCACTATGTACAAATGCAATGGCATCCTTAAAATGCTGTTGACTCCGTTGCCACTGACCACATTGTACTATTTTATTGTATTTTTCCTGTGCACTCACCATTGCACGGCATTCACCAATAGAATTGCCAACAGGTTTCTCCACATAAACGTCCTTACCTGATTCCATAGCATGTATCATCATTAATGCATGCCAATGATCAGGAGTACCAATTATAACCGCATCAATATCTTTTTGGTCTAATAATGCTTCATACTGATTATTAATTTTTACTTTTGAAGCATTCCCCTTTAATAATTCCAGTTCCTTTAATCTTTTGTCAATTACACTTTTATCCACATCGCAAATAGCAATCAGGTTTACACCCGGTACTTTTAATGCGGCTAAAACATTTGACCAGCCCATACCGTTTACACCAATCACACCAATATTTACCTGATCGCTTGGGGCAATACGATTTTTAATAAAAGTATAAGCCTTACTGTCTAAAGCTGATAACAATAAACTACTGCCCACAAGAGTTGCAGTCTGTTTTAAAAAAGATCGACGCCGGTTCATATAGATAAATTTAAAAAGGAAATTGGAGATTTAATAATCAAACTCAATTTATCATATTTTTTAATGATATGCAATTATTTTAAAATAACACAATTCACAACTTAAGTGTAAATAAACAAAAACGGATTTTTAAAACTAATCAACAATCGACAATACCTCCCTCAATCGTATATCTTTGGATGAAGCTCCAATCATTATTCTAAACTCACCAGGCTCTACCATCCATTGCATATTGTAGTTTAATATTTTCAGTAATTCAGGAGTAATACTAAATGAAATTTCTTTTACTTCACCAGGTTTTAAATATATCCGCTGAAAT
>JAYUTC010000240.1:0-10316 GCA_043755395.1 Ferruginibacter sp. | reverse complement strand
TAATTCAACCAGTTCTACTGTAAATGTTTTTGAGATATCTTATTCTTACCAGTATGTAAATGTAAACAATGTATCATATGCAACAAGTGGTAAATCTGCATTTATTTTTGTTTCAAAAAGAGGCCTGGGACTTACAGGGGGCATAAATGCATTAACACTGGAAGCTGGCATAAATAAATATTTTGACTTTGGAAAAAAATGGTACAGTAGTATTCAATTGAATGGTAAAATAAGATTGCCCTTACGACAAGCCTATATAAATCAAAGAGGTTTAGGTTATGGAGATAGTTATTTAAGAGGACAGGAATATTTGGTAATTGATGGAGTTGGTACTGCATTAATAAAATCCACATTAAAAAAGAAAGTAGTTGAATTTAAAATTCCAATGCCTTTTAAATCAAAATCAATATCTTATATACCCTTTTCTATTTTCGTAAAAACTTATGCAGATTTAGGTTATGTATACAATAAAAAAGAATTTTTGACCAATCTTAATAATAAATTATTGTATACTGGTGGCTTTGGTATTGATATACTTACTTTTTATGATGTAAACCTTCGTTTTGAATACAGTTTTAATCAATTAAATCAAAAGGGGTTATTTTTACATACGCAAAGTGGATTTTAATTTTTAACATTCATAATTCTTCTAAAGATAAAGGCATGAAAATAGCTATTTACAGCAGGGGTTTGGAAGAAAACCAGCATAAGGAAATTAATCTTTTATTAAACGAATTAATATTACATAATGTGGAGCCTGTATTTTATCAGGATTTTTTTAACAAATTTTATTCCGCAGTTGATCTAAAAACAAAATATTCCACCTTCAATTCATCTGATGATTTAGATGAAACAATAGATTGTATGATAAGTCTTGGTGGTGATGGCACATTGCTTGATACAGTTACTCTGGTACGTGATAAAGGCACTCCGGTTTTAGGTATTAATTATGGCAGACTTGGTTTTTTGGCTAACATTGGTAAAGGCGATTTACAAACCGCCGTGGGAGCATTGGTTAACCGTACTTATGTTATAGATAAAAGAACATTAATACACTTAGATGCCAATGTACCATTATTTGGAGATGTACCTTATGCCTTAAATGAATTTACGTTATTGAAAAAAGATTCATCCTCAATGATAAAAATTCATACCTATTTAAATGGAGAATTTTTAAATACATACTGGGCTGATGGATTAATAGTGGCCACACCAACCGGTTCTACTGGTTATTCGCTCAGTTGTAACGGCCCGGTTGTTTTTCCCGACAGCGGGAGTTTTGTTATAACACCTGTAGCTCCACACAACCTTAATATACGCCCTATTGTTGTGCCGGATGATACTGTTATTTCTTTTGAAGTTGAAGGAAGAACTGATGGGTTTTTGTGTACCCTTGACAGCCGCAGGGAATTTGTTACCAAAGAAATTCAATTAGCTGTAAGAAAAGAAGCTTTTGGTATTAACCTAATACGTCTTAATGAAAATAATTTTTTACAAACATTAAGAAATAAACTTAGTTGGGGTTTAGATGTAAGGAATTAATCTTTAATAAATATTTTTTCAACCTCAATATAAATTAGCTTTTTATTTCTTATATAAAATATGGGAAATAATATTACTTCTATTACAAACCTTCAATCTTATTTTAAAATGCACAGTAAGACCCAAAAAATCAGATACATCTTTTTCATCTACTGGTTTTTATTGGCTTATATAGTTGCTGCATTAGTATGGTGGTTTATTGCATTAAACTACCAAAATGAGCAAATGACAGTATTTGAAATGCAACAGTTAAAAAGAGATACTATATCCTACATAGAACAGGCTACAAAAATTCAGTTGATTCAGAAAAGAAAAACAGCTCAATATATTGGTGAAGGAGTGACATTTTTTATGTTAATAATGGCTGGCGCAGTTTTTGTTTTCAGGACTGTGAGAAGGCAATTAAAAATTAGCCAGGAACAGCAGAATTTTATGATGGCGTTAGCTCATGAATTAAAAACTCCTATTGCTGTAGCCAAATTAAATTTAGAAACACTT
The DNA here is from genome assembly GCA_043755395.1 of Ferruginibacter sp. Lineage (GTDB taxonomy): Bacteria > Bacteroidota > Bacteroidia > Chitinophagales > Chitinophagaceae > Ferruginibacter. The sequence continues at coordinate 8,276 of JAYUTC010000240.1, read as the reverse complement.
CAAAAAAGAAAATTAGATGAAGCGCAGCAACAACGTTTAATACAAACAACTTTACAGGAAGCCAATCGCCTGAATTCTTTATGTAATAATATGCTGCTGTCCTCTCAAATAGAAGCAAGTGGATTCCGGATGAGTAATGAAGAAATAGATTTAAGCGAATTAGTTAGTAGTTGTATACAGGATTTTATTATCCGTTTTTCTCAACACAATTTTAATGTTTTTGTACAGAAAGAAATTTTTGCAGATGGTGACCATTTGTTATTACAAATGGCTGTAAATAATATTGTAGATAATGCAATTAAATATTCATCAAAAGAAAGTATAGTTTCCGTTTTGTTAACAGAAGAAAAAAATATTATCACTTTACAGATTAAAGATGAAGGCAAAGGCATCACGGATAATGAAAAACATAAAATATTTACTAAATTTTACAGAATTGGAAACGCTGCCACAAAAGGGGCAAAAGGAACAGGGCTTGGGTTATATCTTACAAAAAGAATTATTCAACAGCATAATGGTAAAATATATGTGACTGATAATTTCCCTGCAGGCTGTATTTTTACAATTACGTTACATTCCTGCACCAAAATAAATTAAACCATTGGACAAAATATTTTCTATACTACTTGTTGAGGATGAAGAAAATCTTCATGAAGCTTTGAAGTTAAACCTTGAATTAGAGGGCTATGAAGTAACAGGGGTATATGATGGTGCAGAGGCATTAAAAGTTGTACACCAGGAATATTTTAATTTAATAATATTAGATATAATGCTTCCCGAAATAGATGGTTTTACCGTTTGCGAAACGATACGCCTTCAAAATCAGGATATCCCTATTTTAATTTTAAGTGCTAAAAACAGCAGTGCCGATAGAATTTTAGGATTAAAAAAAGGAGCCGATGATTATCTTACCAAACCTTTTAATTTAGAAGAACTGTTATTAAGGGTAAACAAATTAATTAAAAAAAGCGAAAGGCTTAACAGTAAAGTACCTTTAGCGGAAATATATAAATTTGGTGAAAATAAAATTGATTTTAAAGCATTGGAAGGCTTTTCACCAGCTCAACAAAAAATAGCTCTTACCAAAAAAGAGGTAATGCTTTTAAAATTGCTAATCGAAAATAAAAATGAAGTAGTAACCAGGGAAAAAATTTTGCAGTCTGTTTGGGGATATAATGTTTATCCAACCACAAGAACCATTGATAATTTTATTCTCAACTTCCGCAAGTATTTTGAAGAGGACAGCCGCAACCCTAAATATTTTCATTCAGTAAGAGGTATTGGCTATAAATTTACTGAAGTTTAATCATTATAAGTATCCAGTAATTTTATTATATAAGTGGTATTATCGTACAATTCCTGCATTTTCTCTTTTTGAGGATAAGGCGTGTATAATTGTAATTCAATTTCATTAAGTAATTGCTGTAATTGAACTGATGTGTCAACTGCAATATTTTTTTTATCCAACTCATCAATAATATTTTTTTTATTAATGGTTTCTAATGGCAGATTTAACTTTTTAGAAAGATACCCCTTCAATGTAAAGTTTAATTCATTATAAAATAATGTGCTATCATCATTTAATAATACTCTTGCTTTTGCCATCCAGTTTCTTCCCTTATTTTCAATTATATCAGATAACATACTCTCGGCAATAATTTTTTCTTCTGCTTTAACCCTTTTTCTTAATAATGTTTCTTCTTTTACCTTATCTTTTTTCAACCATAAAATTAAACCACATAAAATTAATATGGAAACGGCACTAACCACCCATCTTCTGTTACTAAAAAAATTATTTAAATTGGTATTATTTTTATTTCCCATTATAATTGGCATGGTTTTTTTTTCAGCACCTTTTGTTACAGTAAAAGAAACAGAACTTGTTGAATCCATTTTATACTTTCCTAGTTTTGGGTTAAAATAACTGAATTTAATTGAGGGCAAAATGTAAGTTCCGGGATGAGAAATTATAAATGAAAAGTCAATAATCTTTCTGCCGCTTACCGGCACATTGGTCATTACAAAATCATTTGATATTATAGGGTCAAAAGCTTCGAAATTTTGAGGCCACAATATTTCCGGAGTGTTCACTAATTGCAAATTCCCTTCGCCGCTGATTATTATTTTTAATTTACCGGCATCATCAGTTGTAAAATTATTTTTCTCTAAAATCGATTCGATTGTAAAATCACCAACCGCACCTTTAAAATTAGCAGGCACATTTGTATCTGGCAATGCTTTTACAAAAACAGCAGCTGGTTTGCTTTTAAAATTTATTTTGTGGTTTTCAATTCCTTCCGGCGGAATAGAAGCCTCTGCAAATTCGCGGAACATATCATTCATTAAATTTTTTTGCCTGTTTGCATATTCTTCTTTTATAAAATAGACATTATTTTCTATTTCGGCAGGCTCAAGTTCAAGAACACCTTGTTGCAAAGGATATAATTGTGCCCGGCGGATAATATAAACATTATATTCTTTCCCATTCATTTTTTCTCTGCGGTAACTAACATTATCAGGTTGCTGTAAATCAATTACAGAAAATCCATTAAATGAAGGATTTTTTATAAGATTGCTTTCGCTCCTTAGCCTGGTATATAATTTATAAGTAGCAATAACAGGTTCGCCAACAAAACAAGAAGTTTTATCCAAATCCAATTTTACAAACATATTCCTGTTTACTTTTTCAGCTGCACTTTCTCCTTTTCGTAAAATATTATCACTAAACGGTGTTTCGGGCACTTTGTCTTCAAAAATATTGGAGCCAGTAAAAGGCGAATTAAAATTATTACCTGCTGAATTATTAGGTGCCGCATTTAAATCCTGCACTTTTATTGAATTACTCTTAAATTGTTTCCCATCGGCTTTTGCAGTTGATGGTGTTAAGATAAAATTACCAGTCGATTTGGGCTTAAGAATATAGTTTAATGAAACATATTGTTTTACCTCGCCATTAACCATAGTCATACCACTTTCCTGACTGGGTCCACTTACTATACTAAAATTTTTAAAAAAACCTGGCCTTATCTGTTGTATTTCTTTTGCATTTTCAATTATTAACTTTAACTGAAGAAATTCGTTTTTACCAATTTGTGAAGATGAAACGCTGGCATAAAATTTTACCTGAGACATTGAAAAATGGCCGGTAAGTATAAAAATAAATAGAGCAATTTTTTGTAAAAATGATTGCATAAGTAAAGGATACAAATTTAAATGATAAAATACTGATGTCCCTTACAGAATAAGATAAATGGTTTTAAAAAACTGTTAATAGTTTTACTTCGGATTTCGCAGATTTACAAGAAATAATGCATATTAACTTTTTATAGTAAAATCTGTGTATTACCGGCTAACTTATAAATCGCCGAGCAATGGTCGCATCACAATTTCCTCTACACAGGCACCAGCACTTAGTTGCGAAGCTGTGTAAATCATTTGTGCAATATCGCCTGCTTCCATTATGCGGTGGTAGCTATTATCAAAGTTTCCCCAGGCATCAGTTAATACAGCGCCAGGATAAACGGAAGTAACTTTTATATGAAACTCTTTCATTTCTTCCCTTAAATTTTTGCTAAAGCCATCCATAGCAAATTTGCTTACACTATATGCCCCGCCATTTTTATAAGCATGTAAGGAAGCAATAGAGCAAATATTAAAGATATGGCCTGATTTATTTTGCATCATCTTTGGTAATAGAGTTCTTGTAAGATGATAAGCACTGTATAAATTTGTTGCTATCTGGCTTTCCAGCAAACCATCGGGCTCATTATGAATGCTTCCAGGCTCAAATAAACCTGCATTGTTTACTAAAACATCAGCTTCAACACCGGTATCCAACATCCAGTATCCGGCTTCTTTGGCCTGTTTACTTAAATCAAATGCTTTTGCTTTTATTTTTATGGATGGATATTGTAATGTTAATTCTTCCACAGTTTTAAATAAAACCGCCTCATTTCGGCTACATAAAAAAAGGTTATGGCTGTTAGCGGCAAAAACTGTTGCAATAGCTTTGCCAATTCCTTTGGATGCTCCTGTGATTAATACATTCATAGTTTAATATTAAATATTTCTCTTTTCTTTGCAAAGCTACAATCGTAAAGCTACAATCTGCCATGAAGTATAAACACCTTTTTTTTGATCTGGATCATACATTATGGGATTTTGAAACTAACTCGGCACAAACGTTAAAAGCACTTTATGATGAATATAATTTACACAAATTTAATATCACTTCCTTCACTGTTTTTCATAAATTTTACAAAGAACATAACCAACGGCTTTGGGACCGCTACAGTAATGGTCTAATAAAACAAGATGAGCTGCGCTGGAAAAGGATGTGGCTTACACTTTTAGATTTTAAAATTGGGGATGAAAAACTTGCTAAAGAGATGAGTGCCCGGTATTTAACTATTTTACCTGACCAAAAAGCCTTATTTGAGTATACTTTTGAAATATTGGAATACCTGAATAAAAAGAATTATCAGTTGCATATTATAAGTAATGGATTTGAAGAAGTACAATACAATAAATTGAAAAAAGCTGGTATTAAAAAATATTTCACTGAAATTATTACCAGCGAAGGCAGCAATCATACCAAACCCCAAAAAGAGATCTTTTATTACGCTATAAATAAAGCGGGTGCTTCATTAAAAGAAAGTATAATGATTGGAGATAATTTAGAGGCCGATATACAAGGTGCCATTAATGCGGGAATGGATTCAGTTTTTGTGAACCATATAAATGCTGTTGCGCATTTGCATCCTACTTTTACCGTTTCCCATTTAAAGGAATTGGAATTAATTTTATAATACTGATATGAAAAATATATGAAAAATAATTTGATCCAAAAGTTTATTATTGGCATTATACCAACTTTATTTACAACATAGCCCTTTGAATTTTATAGTAAATAAAGCTGGAATAACTAGAGGACATAAAAAAACCTCTCTAAAAGAGAGGCTTGCAAAAAATTAAATAGCAATTATAACTTAGCTGTTTTCATTTTATCACTGCAACATGATTTACTTGCACTAGCAGTAGATTTAGTACAGCAGGATTTTCCTTTAGCACATTTTTTTGTTTTGCCTTTTCCTTTATCGGCAAAAGCTATACCAGTAACTAATAATGCTGCAGTAGCTAATAAAAATACTTTTTTCATAATAATTTTTTTGATTAATCCCTGTAAATGTAGGCCAGATATGGCATATTACCAAGTACAAATTGTTAAAACTACCATGTGCCAATAATAGTAACACCCCCCCTTACAACCTGGTTAAGTTCAACATTAATCTTGGTACCTACGGGTAAAAGTAAATCCACCCTGCTCCCAAATTTTATAAACCCCATTTCATCTGTTTGGCTAATTTTTTGACCCACTTGTAAATAATTTACAATACGTTTAGCCAGGGCACCTGCAATTTGTTTAACTAAAATTTCAATATTTTCTTTTTTAATTACTACACTGTGTCTTTCATTATCGGTTGATGATTTTGGATGCCAGGCCACTAAATATTTGCCTTTGTGATACTGGTTGTATACCACAAGGCCACTAATTGGATTACGATTTACATGTACATTAGCCGGACTCATAAAAATTGAAACCTGCAAGCGCTTATCTTTAAAATATTCTACATCCGTTATTTCTTCAATTACTACCACTTTACCATCTGCAGGTGCTACAATAACATTTTCATTTATTGTCAAAGTACGGTTAGGTATTCTGAAAAATGAGATTAAAAAAAGTAATAAAAAAAGGGTTGAAAAAAATACTATCCAGCATAAATAAGGTAAAGAGGCGCTGAAAAAATAAAGAATTACAAAATTAATGGCTCCAAAAATTAATGTGCCAATTGCAATAGATTTAAATCCTTCTCTGTGTATCGTCATTCAGCTAAATTGAGTTGCAAAGATAAAGGGTTTAGAAGTTTAGGGCTTTAGTTAGATTAAAGATTTTTACATAAATAGTTTTACATAAAACCAAACAGCAGGTGCGGCAAATAAAAAAGAGTCAAACCTATCCAGAAAACCTCCATGACCAGGCATTATAACTCCACTGTCTTTTACATTAGCCATGCGCTTTATTTTACTTTCAAACAAATCTCCAATAGTACCAAAAATGGCACAAAGTACAGCGATAAATGCTGCATCTTTTATTGTAAATAAATTACTAAGGTATGCTACTGTAGCTATAACAATCAAACAAAGTACTGCTCCGCCAATAGTGCCTTCCCATGTTTTTTTAGGAGATATTTTTGAAAGTGGCGTTTTACCAATTAACGAACCAACCAGGTAGGCCATAGTATCATTTATCCAGATAGAAAAAATAACTGTACAGGGAATCACCTTAACATATATTACCTTACTTGTATTATCAACTGTATAAATACTCCACTTACTCCCTAAATCTATCATCATCAATATTGGTATTGTAATATAAATTAATCCAAGCAAACAATACAACAGATAATTCTCATCATAAATTTTCTTAATCAATTTTACAAATTCACTCCAGCATCCGAAATGTACTATAGTAAACAAAATTAAAAAACTCCAAAAATTCCAAAATAAACCTGTTAGCATAATTGTTACAAAAACAATTGCTGTTAAAGAACGGGTTTTAAGTGTGGCTACATTTAATCCCATACAAATTATAATTGATTTTGATTACCAATATCTTCTTCCTCAGTTATAAATGGATTGTTGGGATTAATATATCCCGGCAACAATGCTTCCTGACCAGGTCGATTAATTTCTATTTTACTTACTTTATCAAAAGCCACTAATAAAAAAATAACAGCAACTATACCTACAGCACCTAACCATATTGGAAAACGTTCGTCAATTTTTGATAAATCAGTTGGCTGTCCTGGTTTGGAATAAGCATACAAAATTGTAATTCCAATTGCATTATTAATAAAATGAGCTGCTATATTTACCCATATATTTCCAGTACGGTAGAACAACCACCCTAAAATAAATCCTAAAATAAACCGAGGTACAAATCCATCATAAGAGCCATGCACAGCACTAAATATAATAGCTGTAATTACAATAGCCCAAACAGGTGCTTTTAACCAACGGGATAATAAATTTTGCAATGACCCTCTAAAAATGGCTTCTTCAAAAACAGCAGGCAGCAGGGCAACAATTAAAATAGAAATAATGTAATCGCTCAGACCATTCATTCGGGCCATTACCTGAATTTGCTTTTTGTAAACTTCTTCTGCAGCTTTAAATTGTTGCTGCCAATTTTTTGGAAAAGGGATTTGTTGCCATACTTCTGCCAATGCTCCCACAATAAATAATGCAAAAAACATTATGGCAAATATTATTGCAAGTTGTTGCAAACCCGGCATTTTAATAAAACCCAAATGTGTAAATGCCTTTTTATGGCAAATTTTTGCATAAAAATATGCAGGTAAAAAAAATAAAAATAAAGTAGAAATAAATTGCATTAAACGAAGGGCATTTGCGTTTTCAGGTTTTAAAATAGTAGTCATAAAACCTTCTCCCGATAAAGTGCTTAGTTTACTAAAATCAATTTTATCAAGCAAAGGCAATAAACTTACAATACCACCAACTATAGCACCAAATCCGGTTAATGCCAATAAAATACCAAGTTGACCCCAATAACTAAACCTCTTTGTTGCTGTATGCGCCATAATTTGAAATTATAAGTTGTAAATTTGCAGCATCAAAAATAAGCATTGATACCCGATAATAAATAATTGATAATTATACATGATAAAAATTGGTGCCCATATTAATCTGCCTGATTTCCCTTTATTGCTGGCTCCTATGGAAGATGTGAGTGACCCCCCTTTTCGTGCGGTGTGTAAAGAGCATGGTGCCGATTTAATGTACACCGAATTTATAAGTAGCGAAGGATTAATAAGAGATGCCATTAAGAGCCGAAAGAAATTAGACATTTTTGATTACGAAAAACCGGTAGGTATTCAAATTTTTGGTGGGGATGAAGAGTGCTTATCGCTGGCTGCAAAAATTGTGGATGTAACTAATCCTGATTTATTAGATATTAATTTTGGATGCCCTGTAAAAAAAGTGGCTTTGAAAGGTGCAGGTGCCGGTGTTTTAAAAGATGTTGATTTGATGGTAAGGTTAACTGATGCAGTTGTAAAATCTACTTCTTTACCGGTAACTGTAAAAACAAGATTGGGTTGGGATGATAACAACAGAAATATTGAAGAGGTGGCAGAACGATTACAGGATGTGGGTATAAAAGCTTTGGCTATTCATGGCCGCACCAGGGCACAGAT
>JAYUTC010000239.1:0-10325 GCA_043755395.1 Ferruginibacter sp. | reverse complement strand
ATTATTGGTAATGCAAAAAGATTTATGGCATATGAAATTATTAAGCGACTGGAAGAAAATAGCCAGCATGAATTATTGCATACATTGAGCCATGCGGTGACTGCAAATGAAAAAAAGAAAGGGCAATTGCACAGGGTATTTAAAAACTCCTTTGATGCAAAAGCAATATTTTCTGAAATGTTCTTATTGCAGAAAATAAATTATATTCACCACAACCCGGTTAGTGGTAAATGGATGCTGGCAAAAGATTTTGTTGCTTATGAACATAGCAGCGCTTCTTTTTATGAGGAAGGAAAGGCAATGCATTTTGTACCGAAACATTTCAGAGATATTTAAGAGTGGGTGTATGATGGTGCAGCCTCTTTTCAATCAGCGGGGTTTCACAGTTACTTTTTTTAATTTAAAGTGTGTTAGAGTGAAAACCCCGCTGGGACTAAGCAGGGTTTTTACACAACTCCCCTTGCCTCTTAAAACCGCAACTGTGAAACCACAATGCAGAAAAGCGGCTGTTAAGAAAAAGTAGTTGTTTTATTTAGCCTGGTATTTTTTCAGTTTCAGCTACATGTTTTCATAATCGTTTGACCTGTAGAATAGACTAATGCGAAAAAACATTGATCAGTAAAATATTTTCATATCTTGTAAAAAAATAATTATGAAAAATATTTTTCTCTCTTTTCTGCTATTGGCAGCTATCATAAATAATACTGATGCCCAAAATACTTTGCCTTCTTCCGGAAAACTTTTACGACACGTAGTTTTATTTAAATTTAAAGACAGTGCCACAGCAGCAGAAATCATGAAAGTAGAAACTGCTTTTCGTTCTCTGCCTTCAAAAATAAAGCAAGTGGTTGCCTTTGAGTGGGGTAAAAATAACAGTACTGAAAATTTAAACCAGGAGTTTACTCATTGCTTTTTTGTAAGTTTTAAAAGCGAAAAAGACCGTGAAATATATCTTCCACATCCTGCGCATAAAGCTTTTGTAGAAATATTAAAGCCCTACCTTGATAAAGTGTTGGTGATTGATTACTGGGCGGGGAGGTAAATACACTTCAGTTAGTAAATGGAGGAACTGCATGATACACCGTAAAACTTATTAATAAAGTCTCTTAATAAAATAAGTTCATTTACAAACTAATAAAGTTTTTATTTTATTACAGCCATGTTATTATCTATACCATTTTTTTGTAAATATGTCAGCAGATCACTTTGGCTTAAAGGGCTTACTTTTTTTATATTTATATGGCCGGTAAGTTCATTATATTCCTTTGTACGATTGGTAACAAATGGGCCATCCAGAACTATTTCATTATCATGATTTGCCAGATCAAGCACATTTAACTGGCATACATTTTTATCAGGAAGGACAGGGTAATTATTTTCTTTTAATTCTGCGTCCTGTATAATTATCTTGCCATCCCTGGCAACGCGTACTTTAATTTTTTTAATCCCGTAATATTTTTCCCCATTTACCAAAAACCAGGAATGCGAAAAACCGGTATACTTTCCGTTTTCTTTACCTATAACAATTTCATAGGGCAAAGCTTGTTGTGTAGAATCGTTAAACATGGTTCCTTTCCAAAGGCCGGAAAGATCCTGGCAAAAAACGATTATAGGGCAAAATAGTGCAACTACAATGTATAGTAAATATTTCATACGGATTGGGTTTAAGAGGTACTATTGGTAATAACGTATGTTGTTCACTTATATTATAAAAAAAGGTAGTTTTTTGCAATTATATCCTTTCATTTTCTACAATACCAAACAAAAGATTGATTTTTTGAGACTTAGCGTAACAAATCTGTTATTCAGCTACCTTTAATGATAAATAATACATAATATGAAGCTTCTTATACTTTTATTATTCCCTTTTTTGCTTACAGCACAAAATATAGCTGAAACAAATTTTGGCTCAGCTAAAGCAATGATCTTTGTAAGCTCTTTAAATGATGTACAGAAGAAAAAAGCTGTATTCCAATTTGATGAGATGAACCGTTATGAATGGCATTATCTTCCTGCTACCATGATTGCCCGTACTGGTATTGGTGTTAAAGAATTGGACAGCAACCAAAAGCAAAACTTCTATACATTACTGCAGGCATATTTAAGCAAAGAAGGCTATACCAGAACAAAAAACATAATGGGGTTTGAAGATTTATTAAAAGAGCTTGAGCCCAATAATTTAAACCGCATACCCGAAAATTATTTTATAGCCATTTATGGAGTACCCGGCAGGGATAGTACCTGGGGATGGAAATTCAGCGGACACCATATTGCCCTTAATTTTACCATAGTAAATGATAAATTAGCATTTGCACCATTCTTTTTTGGCGTATATCCTGCAGAAGTGAAAGATGGGCCAAAAAAAGGTTTACGGTTAATTAAGGAGGAAGAAGACCTTGGATTTGAACTGGTGAATTTATTATCACCCCAACAAAAACAAAAAACACTTTTTCAGTTAAAAGCGTTTACTGATATTGTAAGTACAAATGCACAACAGATTGCGCCACTAAAACCTGTTGGTATCCTTGCAAAAGAATTTACATCCGGGCAAAAAATAATTTTAAACAAATTGATAGTTGCTTATCTATTGTCAATGCCACCGGGCATTGCAAAAAATAGAATAAATAACATAACAAAGGAAGATATGAATTTAATCAGGTTTGGATGGGCTGGCAGTACTGAGCCTGGTAAACCACACTATTTTAGGGTACAGGGGAAAACTTTTTTAATAGAGTTTGACAATACTCAAAATAATGCCAATCATATTCATTCTGTTTGGCGGGATTTTAACGGCGATTTTGGTCTTGATCTGTTGAAGGAACATTACCAAAATTCAAAACATCATTAACACCTGTTTCTTACTATTTATTTTCATAAGGGATTGAAGCCCTAAAATATTACCAGTATTCAACTATTTTGGAAATATTCCGTCCCAGCCATTTTTTCAACTCGTGCAGGCGGGGTTTATCTTTTCCCTCTTTATATTAAAAATGTTTTCTTGTGCCCCCGCACGAAAGAAAAATAAAATTACTGCTTTAAAAAGATAACAATTGCCCCTGCCAGTGTTAATACCAGTATTACTTTCCGGTAACGCTCATCTTTTATTTTTGATACAATTTTTAAGCCCGCTAAAAAGCCCAGTAATAAAGCAGGTAATAAAAACAGATCTATTTGTAAAGAAGAGGCCGTTATATTTTTCCAATAAAATATTTGAAAAGGAAGCTTAAACAAATTAATTACTAAAAATACCCAAGCAGCCGTACCAATAAAATCATTCTTTGGCATGCGCATGGCCAAAAAATAAATATTAGAAAATGCACCCGCCAGATTACCCAGCATGGTAGTAAACCCCGATGCCAGCCCCAGCCCGGATACAAAAAAAATATTATGCGGCACTACCGGAGTTTTTCTTATTTCTAAATACAGCATTATTATTACCGTAGCAACAATTATTACTGCCATTATTTTTCTAAATAAAGCTTCGTTTAAATCTTTTCCAACATACACACCAATTAAAATACCTGCTGTCATCCAGGGTAAAAGTTTCCAAAAATGAGGCCATTGTGCATGACGATGGTAATATAGTACTGCCATAATATCTGCCACACATAACAAGGGTAATACAATTCCTGTGGAAGCCTTACCACCAAAAACAATAGCCATAATGGTTACATTCATCATATCAATGCCTTTTAACCCGGCTTTGGAAAAACCAATGATGACTGCTCCTGAAAAAATTAATACCCAATTAGTTATCGAAAAGGATGAAAGTATTTCCATAATGCTTACCAAACATTAAAACAAAACATTCATAATTAAATATTTTAATTTAATTTGTTGTTGCAATTTAAAAGTTAAATCATCATGAAATCATTTTCTATCAAATTCCTTTCATTGGCTGTTTGCTTTTTTGTACTTAGCTCCTTCAATCATAGCATCAATAATTCCAAAAGAGAAATTTACCAATTAACCGTTTATCAATATGCAACTGCAGAACAGGAAGCTATTTTAAACAATTATTTAAAAAATGCCCTGCTCCCTTTTTTACATAAAAATGGCTATAAAAATATTGGTGTTTTTAAATCATTAGCCAATGATACATCAGTTGTAAAAAAACTGTATATGTACCTGCCCATGAAGAGTTTAAAAGATCAATCAACCATTACAGAAAAATTACATAAAGATGCTGAATATCAATTAGCTGGTACAGCGTATATTAATGCCCCTTACAATGCACCTGCTTATAACAGGATGGAAGTAATTTTATTAAAAGCATTTCCTTTAGCACCACAAATGCAATTGCCCAATCTTACAGCGCCTAAAAATGAAAGAATATATGAACTACGCAGTTATGAAAGTGCTACAGAAAAAATATTTGCCAATAAAGTACATATGTTTAATGAGGGTGGGGAAATAGACATATTTAAACGCATAAATGCCAATGCCGTTTTTTACTCCGAAGTAATTTCGGGCAGCCATATGCCCAATTTAATGTACATGACCTGCTATGCCAACAAAGCCGACAGGGATGCTCATTGGGATAGTTTTAGAAACGAACCTGCCTGGAAAACATTATCGGCTATGCCCGAATACCAGCATAATGTATCGCATATAGATATTAGTTTCTTACAGCCGCTGGAGTATTCTGATTTTTAAAAAAAACTACCCGAGAACACTTCTGCCAATTAAATTCTTTAGGCTTTTGTCAATAATTTTTGAATTACCTAACCTCAACTTTAGCCAACAAAATGCTATAAATTTACTTAACCCGAATCTAAAAATTACCGTTACCCGATAAAATGCAATAACTGGTAACCTTTATAATATAAAAATTCTTTACACTTCTTCTTAACAATAGTTGTTTTAGGCTGTAAAATATAGGTAAGGCACACTAAAATGCTTTACCTTTATGCTAATCTATCGAAATAATTCATTTTTTTTACAGAGATAAATTACATCATTATAATGCTTGCAAAAAGCATATCTAATCATTAAATAGAAAAAATTATGGCAGAAACATGGAATAAAAAAGAAAGAGAGAAGAAAAAGATGCAGAACAAAAAAGAGAAAAAAGAAAGAATGCAGGAGCGAAAAGAAAATCCAAAAGTATCCAGCCTTGATGATATGATGGCTTATATTGATGAGAATGGAAATATTTCTTCTACACCTCCTGATCCTAAAAAGATGAGGAAAATTAAATTAGAAGATATTGAAATTGGGATACCCAGACAGGGCGAAATGGATCCCGCGGACCTTATTAGAAATGGTACAGTTACTTTTTTTAATTCAGCTAAAGGATACGGTTTTATTAAAGATCATGAAACACAGGAAAGTGTTTTTGTTCATGTAAACGGACTTAAAGAAGAAGTTCAGGAAGGCAGTAAAGTAATTTTTGAAGTGGAGATGGGACCAAAAGGTGCCAACGCTATAAATGTAAAACTAGTCCCTTAAAATTATTATTTATTCATCTGGTACATTCCAATAATATGCCCTGCTTTAAGGCTTATACATTTTAAGCAGGCTTAATATTAATACCCACCTTACACAAAAAAAATAAACAAAAAGTAACTGCTTAAAATCAGCTTTCCTTTCTGTGCCTTAATATTTTCCAAAAATCAATCCATAAGGTGCTGCCCAATGCTACAATAAAACAAGTAACAATTGTATAAAAAGATAAAAGTTGCAACCGGAATAAATCTCTTATAAAAGGCACATACAACAATGCTGCAATAAAAAGAAATGTGATAACAATAATTATTGGAACCAGATTGTTTTTGTAGGTAATTGTTTTAATAACCGCATATTGAAACGACCGGTTAACTAATGTTAAAAATATATTGCTAAATAAAAGTGTTGTAAAAATAACAGTACGAATTTCAGCATCACTGCTCCCCTGCTGCATATAATAATACCCAACGCCCAAACAGCCGGCAGTTATCATTAGCCCCTGAATAATACTAAGTAATAATTGTTTTAACGATAAAAATGTGGCACCCATTTTTCTTGGCGGACGCTGCATGGTTCCAGGCTCCATAGGTTCATTTTCATAAATAATTGAACAGGTAGGCCCCATAATAAGTTCTAAAAATATAACATGTACCGGCGAAAAAATATCAGTAAACTTCCACATCAATAATAACGGAAGCGTAACTATTAAAATGATTGGTATATGAATAGATACAATATACTGAATGGCTTTTTTAAGGTTATCATAAATCTTTCTTCCCAGGGCAACCGCATCTGTCATGTTAGCCAGATCATCATCTGTAATAATTAAAGATGCAGCACTTTTGGCTACTTCACTACCCCTTTGCCCCATTGCAATGCCGATATGAGCTGCTTTTAAAGCTGGCCCGTCATTAACTCCATCACCTGTCATGGCCACAACCTCACCATTTTCTTTAAGCGCATCAATTACTTTTAGTTTTGCTTCGGGAAACATCCGGGCAAAAATATTTACCTGTTTAACTTTTTGTAGTAAGTCTTTAGTATCCAGCCGTAAAACCTCCTCCCCTGTAAGCACTTCATTATTATGATTTAATTGTACCTGGTAAGCAATAGCCAACGCTGTTTCGGCATAATCACCTGTAATCATTTTTACGGGTATCCCGGCTTTTCGAAATGTTTGAATGGTTTGAGTAATGTTTTCTTTTGGAGGATCCTGAAATGCAATTAATCCTAAAAATTCAAATACAAATTCATTCTGTGATACCGGCCATTTTTTTTCTTTCCACCCCCCCTTACCCACACCTAAAACACGGTAGCCTGATCTGGCATAGGAAAGTGATTGTTCTTCTATTTGTTTTAAATCTGCTATAGACAAATCGCTTTGCCGTAAAATAGCCTCTGGCGCACCTTTGGCAGCAATAATTATTTCGTCACCGGCATTTTTAAAAATATGTGTCATCATGGGTGGTTTGCCACCAATTGGATATTCATGTATCTGGCTAAACTCATTTCTTTTATCTAACCTAACTGTTTTTTCATATAATTCATGAATAGCTTTCTCCATGGGATCAAATGGATTTGTTTCGCTGCTCCACATAGCATATTCAAGTAACCCTGCAGGTAATGTCATTTTATCTTTTATAGAAAAAGATAATTTTGTTGCGGCATCATACACATATTCGATACTCATTTTATTTTGTGTAAGCGTACCGGTTTTATCTACACAAATAACCGTGGCAGAGCCCAGGGTTTCAACATACTGCGGTTGTTTTACAATAATATGATTACGCAATAACCTAAATGCACCCAGGGCCTGAAAAGTACTGAAAGCAACAGGAATCTCCTCGGGAAGGATACTCATTGCCAGTGTAAGACCCTGCAAAAAAGATTGAACAAGATTGCCGGATTGATAATAATTAAATGCAACCACTATTATAAAAGCTGCGGCACCTGCCCAAACCATATTGCGTACAAACGAACGAATTTGATGTTGCAGCGGAGTTTTAACAACAGTAATCTCCTGCAGTGACAATCCTATTTTACCAAACATGGTTTTATTTCCAACAGCAGTAATTTTTATTGTGGCACTACCACTGGTTACCAAAGTTCCTTTATAAACTCCCGTATTATTTTCTGAAGTTTTTATTACAGCAAAAGATTCTCCGGTTAAAACAGATTCATTGAGTGAAAAATCATTGGCACTTATAATTAAGCCATCAGCAGCTACTACTTCCCCCTCTTCCAGCAGTAATAAATCGTTCACTACTATTTCTTCTGTTGGTATTTGTGTTGGTCTGCCGTTGCGTAATACTTTTGCATGTGCTGCCGATAATTTTTTTAAAGCCTGAACTGCATTTTTACTTCTATATTCCTGAAACAAAGAAATGCCGGCAACTATAAAAATAGATACCAGCATAATGAAGCCTTCTTTGTACTGTTCCACTACAAAATATATTATACAGGCAGCTAAAAGTAAAACAAACATGGGCTCCAGCACTACTTCTTTCAGTATCTGCAAAAGCACCCGGTCTTCCTGCATTTCAAGCTTATTACTGCCATTTTGTTTACGGCTGATTATTACCTGCTCTGCTGTTAATCCCATATTCATATCTGAATTATTCATCTATTAGCAATTTAAGTTTTTAATACTAATTATTAAACCCTATAAAACATATAATATAAAGTGACGCCTTGTAAAAGCGCCACTTTATACTTTATTTAATCATCATCCTTTTCGCCATTTTTAGTTGCTTCTTTATTACCCTGCTCATTTTCATTTTGCTGGTTACTTAAATTTCCGTTTCCAATTTCTGTATGGCGTATCTGTCCGCCATAATAACCTGTACGGGCCATTGCAGCAAAACAAATAACGGAAAATACAAAAGCAAACAAAAAAACACTATTAGCTGTTTTCCTTTTTTTCCATTCAAAAATTAAAGCCAATAAAGATGCCAATCCGGTTATACCCATCAACCAAATGGCAATGGTAGCTGCATCATCATGCAATTCAATCATAGTTTCTGATACTCCCGGCAATTTTTCTATTGATTCTTCTGCGGGTTCGCCTGTTAAATAAACCGGGATAGCAATAATTGCTATAACCGCCAATAGAAAAGCTGCTATTGATTTTATATTATCCTGTTTTTTTATAATGCCCCATAATAAAAGGCAACTGCCAATCAGTGTTCCTATTACAGGAAAATGATTAAGCAGCAAATGAAGATGTGTTGTATTCATTACTGAAAATTTAAATTTAAAAAATAGATGTATAAATTAAATAATCAGCATATACGGGGAGGTTGCCAAATGGAAGCCAAATATTGTGAAGGAAGAAATAAATCAGAAAGAATTGCAAAATAAATATCAGTTTCAGTTTCAGGTTTAGCCAAATGTTCAGTAAAAGAAGGCGGAGTTAATGAAATAAAATAGAATGTTGCTGCATACTCTACCGATTTAAAAGGTAATTGATTATCCTCTTTTGCATCCTTATCAGTACCATCTTCGCTATAATAATGCATTGCAAGAAATGCAATCAAACCAGTATTATTATTTTCTTGCTTATGATCGTAATAATGCTCAGCCAATAAAGGTATCCGCAGCAATTCTTTAGTTGCCGTTGCAGATAGCAAATAAATTGCCAATAGCAGCAAAGCCGTAATTTTATTAAATAAATTCACAATGCAAAAGTACCTATAAAAAATATGTATATAAATGATTCTAATCAGGTTTTAAGTTTAGCTTCCTGATTTTTAATAAAGTACAGTATTAAACGGATCTACCATTTTAATTTCCCCTTGTCAACAAAAAATTTAATAATATATAAAACTTGCTTACTTTTAAAACCAGAATAATTATAAACACCTACCTGCCTTAAGCCGGGTAATAAGAATTAATAAAATACATTGAAATATGAAACGATTGCTGCTTTTTTGTTTTCCTGCTTTACTATCCAGTGGCATTTTTGCCCAGAATTTTACAAAAATTTTTAATGGCAAAGATTTAACCGGCTGGACCAATAACGGTACAGAAAAATGGTATGTGCAAAATAAGGAACTGGTTTGTGAAAGCGGCCCCGATAAGCAATATGGTTATCTTTCCACTAACAAAAGTTATAAAAATTTTGAACTTACACTTCAGTTTAAGCAGGAAGCTAATGGCAATAGCGGCGTATTTATCCGTTCTGCAATTGAAGGCACAAAAATCAGTGGCTGGCAGGTAGAAGTAGCCCCGGCCAATCAACATACCGGTGGCATTTACGAGTCTTACGGACGGGGTTGGTTAATACAACCTAAACCCGAAGATGAGCAATGGTTAAAAATGGGTGAATGGAATAAAATGAAGATTGTAGTAAATGGCGAAGAGATAAGCAGCTGGTTAAACGGACATCAAATGGTATATTTGAAAGATGAAAAAATTGGAAAAGGGCAAGGCTTTATTGCCCTGCAAATTCATGATGGCGGGGGAATAAAAGTGAGATGGAAAAAAATAAAAATTAAAGAACTGGAGTAATGTATTCTTTATAAGATTATTAAATTTTCTAATTAATTTACACAGTATAAATTTTATTAAATGAATAACAATACCGGATCATCGCGTAGAAATTTTATTAAGAAATTAGCAGCATCTTCTGCTGCTGTTACAGTTGGAGCAAATTTATATGCTGCAGAAAACAAAGCAGTTTATTTCGAAAAGTTAAAACGAACTCCTGTAAGCCCCAATGATAAAATAAATATTGCTTTAATTGGTGCAGGTGGTATGGGTACACAGGATGTAATTACGGCGCTTAAAGTTCCCAATACAAAAATAGTTGCAGTATGCGATTTATATGATGGCCGCTTAAAAGATGCCAAAACAAAATGGGGTGCCGATTTATTTAC
>JAYUTC010000238.1:0-10331 GCA_043755395.1 Ferruginibacter sp. | reverse complement strand
AAAACAGATTAAACCAGGTAAAAATTGAGGTTAATGATTTGATGAAACAGTTTAGATTAAGCGAAGCTTTGAAAACCATTTACAGTTTAATTTGGGATGACTTTTGCAGTTGGTACCTGGAATGGGTGAAGCCTGGTTTTGAGCAACCTGTTGATGCAGCAGTGTACAATAAAACAATTGAGTTTTTTACAGAGCTGATGCATTTGCTGCATCCTTACATGCCATTTGTTACAGAAGAAATTTATCATTTGCTAAAAGAGAGGAATGATGATTTATGTGTAAAGCAATTAAGTGACTATAAAAAAGCAGATCAACAAATTCTAAATCGGGGCAATTTATTAAAAGAGGTGATCACCGGAATACGGGATGTAAGAAATAAAAATCAAATTAAACCTAAAGAACAAATTCAGTTGCATATTCAAACTGCAATTGCAACAACTTATCAATCTATAGAAAGCATTTTGGCCAAGCAGTTACATACAAAAGCTATTTTGTATGTAAATGATAAAGTGAATAATTGTATTTCTGCAGTAATTGGTAATGATAAATTTTATATCGTATCTGAACAGCCCATTAATACCGGCAGCCAGAAAGATGATTTAGTGAAAGACCTGGAACACCAAAAAGGCTTTCTGTTATCCGTAGAAAAAAAATTAAGCAATGAAAAGTTTGTAGCCAATGCCAAACCCGAAGTATTGGCTTTAGAACAAAAAAAGAAAGCAGATGCTTTAGCAAGGATAAAAGCTATTGAAGAAAGTTTAACAGCGTTGTAGTTTTAATTAGTGACATTAACAATACGTTAAAATGGCAACCATATACTTTTTGTACCGTAAATTCGTTGTAACAAAAAAACTACAATGCAAGTACTTAAAAACATAGTTGTTTTATTTTCTATTTTCTTATTTTCAACAGTGGTTTTTGCGCAAAAAACAAAGCCAACTAAAGCCAGGGATGAAGTAGTTAAAAAATATACACCACCAAAATTAGTTACTTTTTTAGGTATTCGTTCCGACTCTTCGATAGTTTCGGTTGATGAAGCATTACAGTTGATAAAGCAATCACTTATAATTACTGACGACAAAAAAATTGGTTATACTATAACTTCCTATCAATGTATGTATAAAAGAAAAGGCGTAACTGAAGATGAGGTAAGTGGAAAAGTATCTCCCACAAGCAGCATTGTTGCTAATTTATTTAAAACTACTCCCCTTCCGGAACTTTGGAGAAAAATTATTTCGGAACAATTAAAGCGGGGGGAAGAAATCTTTTTCTTTGATATTGTAGTTAAAGATGCAAAGGGTCACTTGGCTTTTGCACCAAATCTTAAACTAATTATTCAATAAAAAAAATAACAGATATAGCTTATTATTTATTCCACTGCATAATCAATCTTTGTTGTAATGCTGGCAGTCTTGTTTTTTGATGATGTATTAAATGCACCTCCATAACTATAATCCTCATTTGTATTTTTACCTGTAATTTGAAATACTCCCATTGTTGCTTTTATTATTTTTCCAAGGTTGCTGCCACTGTTTTTTGCAATAGTTTCTGCCCTTTGTTTAGCATCAGCACTTGCTTTGGCCAATAGATCAATTTTTAACTCAGATAGTTTTGTATAATAATAAGAAGGCGAAGAAGAATTAAACTCAATACCGCTTTGTATCAGCTCTGTAACTTCTCTGGATATTTTTTCTACCTTATCAATATTTTTAGAATCCACTGTTACATTTTGTATAAGGTTATATCCGGTAAATTCACTTCCTATCTGTTTTCCATCAGCATCATATTTAGTAGTAAAATCTTTATCTATGTTAACAGCAGAAAAAACTATTTCATTATCTAATACTCCTTTTTCTTTCATATAAGCCCTTATTTTGCTTTCATCTACTTTTAATAATGAATAGGCACTTTTTAAGTCCATCATTTTGCGGCTGTAATTACCTGTCCATACAATTTGGTCACTAATAAAATCTTTTTCGGCAAGTCCTGTTACACTGATGGTTTCAGAACTTTTAAATTTATATTTATAAGCATTGCCAGCAACCCAAAAACAAATAATTGAAGCTAATGCAATTATGCCTGCTGTTAAATAATTTTTCATTGTTAATGTTTTAACAAATGTAATAACAAATACTGTTAAGCAAAATTTAAATTCTCCTGTTTAGTTTAAAATAAAAAGTAGACTTTAGCCATGCACCAACTGATGAGTTTGTTTTATTACACCCATTACAAATACACTTTGTACATGACCCATATTTTCAATCTGGCTTAATTTATTTACATGAAAATCATGATACGCATTCATATCAGCACACATCACTTTAAGCATAAAATCAAATTCACCGCTAATGGTATAACACTCTACTACTTCCGGCATTAGTAAAATTGATTTAACAAATTTTGTACCTGCAATTTTATTGTGTTCCTTAAGCGATACATAACAAATGGCAATCAAACTTTTGTTTACTTTTGTATGATCTAGCAGTGTAGCATATTGTTTTATAACACCACTATTTTCCATACGCTTGATACGCTCATGCACAGGTGTGGTACTCAGGTGAATTTTATCAGCAATTTCTTTTACTGTCATCCTTGCATTTTGCTGTAACAAACCAAGTATCGCAAGGTCTTTTGCATCCAGTGTTGTACTGTTAGTAGCTGTATTTTCTGTTTTAGCAGATTTTGCCATAGTTTAAAAGTGTTTACTCCTTTTAAATTTATTAATATAGTATTATCTACCAAATATACATAAAAATGTAGAATATTATCCTGTATTTGTACTTTTGTATTCTAAAAAATAAAATATGTCAACAGTTACAAAAACTTCCATTGATTTCAACCTTAAAAATAAGGTTGCAGATATGAGCCTTGCTGAGTGGGGCCGTAAAGAAATTAGATTGGCCGAAGCAGAAATGCCGGGCTTAATGGCTATCCGTGCCGAATACGGACCATCACAACCTTTAAAAGGTGCAAGAATTGCCGGTTGTTTGCATATGACCATTCAAACAGCTGTATTAATTGAAACATTAATTGCTTTGGGTGCCGAAGTAAAATGGAGCTCTTGTAATATTTTTAGTACACAAGATCAGGCTGCAGCTGCAATTGCTGCTGCTGGAATTGGGGTATTTGCATGGAAGGGCCAATCTCAGGCAGAAGCTGACTGGTGTATTGAACAAACTTTGTTTTTTGGGGGTGCAGACCGTCCTTTAAATATGATTTTAGATGATGGCGGGGATTTAACTAATATCGTTTTTGATACCTATCCTGAATTAATTCAGCATGTAAAAGGTTTGAGCGAAGAAACAACAACAGGTGTACACCGTTTATATGAAAGAATGGAAAAAGGTACATTGCCTGTTCCGGCTTTCAATGTAAATGATAGTGTTACCAAAAGTAAATTTGATAACAAATACGGGTGTAAAGAAAGTTTGGTTGATGCTATCCGCCGTGCTACCGATGTAATGATGGCTGGTAAGGTTGCTGTTGTGGGAAGTTATGGTGATGTGGGTAAAGGTTCCGCTGCTTCTTTAAAAGGAGCTGGTTGCCGTGTAATCGTTACAGAGATTGATCCAATTTGTGCTTTACAGGCAGCAATGGATGGTTTTGAGGTTAAACCAATGATTGAAGCAGTTAAAGAAGCTGATATTATTGTTACGGCTAGTGGTTGTCGTGACCTTATTACAGAAAGGCATTTTCGTGTAATGAAAGATAAAGCTATCGTTTGTAATATTGGCCACTTTGATATTGAAATTGATATGGCATGGTTAAATGCAAATTACGGCAACACAAAAAATACTATAAAACCTCAGGTTGATATGTACACCATCGAAGGTAAAGATGTAATTGTGTTGGCAGAAGGCCGTTTGGTTAACTTAGGTTGTGCTACCGGCCATCCAAGTTTTGTAATGAGCAACTCTTTTAGCAACCAAACATTAGCACAAATTGAATTATGGACTAAAGGTGAGCAATACGAAAACAAAGTATATGTTTTACCAAAAGTGTTGGATGAAAAAGTTGCCCGTTTGCACTTAGCAAAAATTGGAGTGGTTTTAGATACACTTACAACTGCGCAGGCCGAATATTTGGGTTTACCTAAAGAAGGACCATTTAAGCCAGAAGCTTATAGATATTAATAATCTATTTTAAAGGTTAATAAATAAAAGCCCTGAGTCATCAATGATTCAGGGTTTTTTATTGCAACTTAATTTGATTAAGTAACCCAATTAGTGACTCCACTTACCTTTCGCCTTAATCTTAGGTTGAATTGCAGATAATAAATTTATACAAATAAGTCTACCTTAATTATTTGAAAATAGATTGGTAAATTTGAATGGCTTTTATAATTTCAGGACAAGTATCGTAACGAATGGTTCATAAAGACATATGCCGAGGCAGGGTAAAATATAAAATGATTATACAGCCTTTAACAATTAACGTTAACAAAAAATTTAAATCATGAAAACAATGACTTGTAAACAATTAGGCGGGGCTTGTGATAAAGAGTTTCACGCAAACAGTTTTGAAGAAATGGCGGAGTTGAGCAAAAAACATGGCATGGAAATGTTTCAAAAGGGTGATGAAAAGCATCTTGCTGCGATGAATAAAATGAAAGGACTTATGATGACACCGGATGCAATGAAAGAGTAGTTCGAAAATAGGGGAAAGGAATTTGAAGCTCTGGCTGAAGATAAGTAACATATACTTTTGTCACTTTGCCTGGTCATGGAGATTTATGCCCTGTTTATAGGGATAAAAAACTAAACATTTTATAATGCAATCCACTAAAATAGTAATTACTGTAGAAGCAGCAATAAACGCTCCCATAGAAAAAGTCTGGTATTATTGGACCTCTCCAGAACATGTAATAAAATGGAATCAAGCTTCCGATGACTGGCATTGTCCCAATGCTGAAAACGATTTAAGCATTAGCGGAAAATTTTCTTACACTATGGCAGCAAAAGAGGGAAGTTTTAGTTTCGACTTTTGGGGAATATATGATGATATACTGGAAAACGAATTATTAATGAGTACCCTTGGTGATGGAAGAAAATTGAAAGTAACATTTGCAAGTATTGGCGATGTTACACAAGTAGTGGAAAACTTTGAAGCAGAAGATGAAAACCCCATCGAGTTGCAGCAAACCGGATGGCAGACTATCTTGGAGAATTTTAAAATACATGTAGAAAGAAATTAATCTTTTAAAACACTATTTAATTGCATGAGTAAGCTCCAATATAAGAATGCTGACAAAACAAAAGAAGTCTTTTATTTTGGCTGTATTTGAAAATTAAAAGAAAAAATTGTTGCTTTCTGTTGAGTATTAAGACTGCTAGCTTTAACTCCTCTTGTACCGTTTTCATTTATATTGGAATCGGCAAATATACTTTCTAACCCATTTAAAATTCCTCTGGTACTTTTAGTTTTTGCTTCTGCTTCATTTTTAGTGGTTAAAATATCTTCCAGATCAAGTGGTGAGGAGGATAAAAAAACTTTAAATGTTTCTTCTCCAAAAGGTTGTGCTATTTCAATAATATAATTTCGGTGTATAATTGTTTCACCTTTTTTTACCTCACATATCTCCATTAACATATTTTCTTTTTTATTAGGCAATATCGAACCAATTACTCCATTAGGTTGTATATCTACTATGTTGATAAAAAAATCTTTATTTCCAGTATTACTTATTTGTAGAAAAACTGTGTCCCCTTCCTTCAGCTCAAGATGGCCCAACTTTATTCTTGATTTCAATTTGGCACTATCTATATTTCCTTTATAATCTATAAAAATCAATTGCACATTTGCTGAAATATCCGGATCACTAAACATTAACCCTTTTAAATAACGGAAACGGTCAAAGGTTTTTAGTGCTTCTTTTAAAGGTTTAATATTTTGGCTACGGTTAAAAGTAAATTCAGACTGAAAAACAGCATTTGTATTTGGATATTTTAATGCCCAGTTACTAACTGATCCCATAGTATCCAGAAACAGATCGCAGTTAGTTTCATTAAACTCAACCAACTTAAAATCTTTTAAACTATCCTGAAGCATTTTTGCAATACCCTTATCCCCTTTAATATACAATTTTAATTTCTCGGCACCATAAGCCAATTCATTAATAAAAGCCCATGGATTTAATTTTATAAGATTTTCATTAATGCTATCTAATTTTACTAAAGATGAAAAAGCTGATGCAGTTATTATTTTACCACTACCCAACGGTTTTTTTCCAGAGGTATTAGATGTACCTGGTTCAAAAAAATTAATTACAGATCCTATGCTAATGCCTGTTACAAATCCTCCGTTTAAAACAATCAGATCATTTTTACTTTGTTTTATATCAATTGAAAAAAAAGGTTGTTGTTTTTCGTATTTACCACCAAAAAGTTCCCTGCTAATACCGTCTCCTTCTAATACAGGTTTTTGTTTTTCGGCCTTAACAAGCATAATATTCTCTATTAAAGAGAAAAGCCCCTGATAAGTTATTTTTCCCTTTAAGGAACTTATTGCTTTACTAAAAGCATACGATAAGGACCCCACAGGATTTCCATTATCATCATTACATTCCGAATTAACTTCTTTGGCCTGGGCACCTGAAATGAGTACAAAAGTTGCAGCATCTGTACTAAGTTTTGTTGTAACACTCTCTTTAAAAACACCGGCAGTATCTACAGCAGAAAAATTACCGGCTTTAAATTTACTGCTAACCATCGCACTATTTCCCCCTCTTATTTTGGCTGTTGGAATTCCTCTTGTTCCCGAACCAGAATGGCAGGCATCAAGGATAACCAATACATCTCCGTTTTTACCTAATTTATTTCTTAATAATGTAATCTTTTCTCCAAATAAATCATCTCTTAAATATCCTTTAAACAACTCCTTAAATTTATTTTCATCATAAGATGCAACAGCACCATATGGAACAATCACTTCATCCAATCCATCAATTTCATCATTGTTATCATCTTCAATCTGATGGCCATGGCTTGAAAAATGTATTACCACAATATCTCCCTTTTTAACATCATCAATCAATTTGTCAAGTGCATCTGTAATTCCTTTTTTAGTAGCTTGAGAGTCTAAAAGCACCATCACATTATTTTCATTGAAATTCTGGTTTTTGATTAATGCATTTTTTATTAAGGGGATATCATTTGCTGAACTAATAACAGGCCATAAATTTTCATCAGGATTTGGATAATTACCTATGGCAACAATTAAGGCATGCCTGGTTTGTGCCTGGCTATTTGTAAATGTAAAGGTGCATAAAATTAAAAAAAGAGTAGTTTTTAAAAACATATTAAATATTTTAAATGTTAAGTTTAGTATGTACCTTTTAAAGGGTTATTTTAAATTAGGGGGCTATTTATTGTTTAAATAATTTATTGCTTTTTCTTTATAATCCTCAATAATTATATTTGAGCTTTCCGTAATTAATTTAGTTATAAAATTATCTTTACTGCTTTCTTTAATTTTTACAGTTATCATATAAGCACCCTGACTGAAACCAGGTTTAGGTTCACCATTTTCCATATGATAACCAAATGACCGGGGTACAATAAAAGATTTGCCGGTTAATAAATTTCCATTCAAATTTTTATAATAAGATTTGTAATTTTCTGCAGAAGAATCTAAAGGAGCGTTTCTTAAAAATAAATAAAATTTGCCTAATGTAACATTATCAAATAATACTGCATCCTGGTTTAAAAAAGAAGAATGAAAAGTAATCTCAATATCCATATTCAGTATTTTTTTCCCTCCTGCATCTAATTTTGCCTTTGCATATTTTAAATTAATATCATCAACCCGTAACCTGAATATTGAATTATTCAGCATTTCATACATATTGGATTTATCCAGGCTGAAATTTGCTGAAAATGCAGTATCAGTTTCACCTTTTGTATTAATAAATGTTCGTACAATTTTAAATCCGTTAAACCGCATTCCTGCAGGGTTAAAAGGGCTTTCATTTGATAATTGGTCATAAAAATATAAATCGGTTAAGGCAAACTCATATGTTGCAGTATATTTTTTCTTTTCGTTGTCTATTACGTTTTTTATAGCATTTGTAGCAAGTGAAAGCACATTGCCCACCAATGGAGCCATTGGTAATCCTCTGGTATTATTTCCACGACTCGCCAATGATGGTATTTCCTGGTCTTTTAAACTACCGAAGGAAACAACTTTATCATCCCTGATACTCATATTAAGCTGCTCTCCTTTACTTGCCATCCCCTTCTTTGAACCAATACATCCGCTTAAAAAATGTATTTGAACTGAAATCACAATAAGTATAAAAAAAGATTTTATCATAATATAAATCTAAGAAAAATGTACTATTATAAATATACATAAAAAATGTATCTTTAAAGTAGAAACCAATACTTAAGAAAAGTTCTTTTATATTTTTATGTACAATAAGATTTAAGCCTTATCATGCAAAAACACTTTTTCTTAAAATCTGCCTTCTTTTTTTGGCTTTTTTTGTTTCTTTATTATAGCCTTCAGGCGCAAGACAGCACTACAACCAGAGGCGGTAAGGTTACTAATGTAGCAACAACAGCAAATACTATAGGAGAAACTTATGCCATTATTGTTGGTATTTCCACTTATCCCCACATGCCTGCCCTCCGTTATGCAGATAAAGATGCAGAACTTTTTCGTAATTTTTTAAAATCACCGGCAGGAAGAAACATAAAGGCGGATAATATTAAATTGTTTTTAAATGAAGAAGCAACAAAAGCAAATTTTATTTTAGAATACCGTAGATGGTTGGAAAGTAAAAATTTAAAACCTAATGACCGTCTTTATTTTTATTTCGCTGGCCACGGTGATGCCACCAAGGAAGGGGAATATTATTTTCTGGCTTATGATTGTTATCCAAATAATGACGTTCACAATTATGAAATGGGTGGTGCTATAGATATGGAGAAGGTAAAGAATACTGTTGAAATTTATGTAAAAAAAGGGATACAGGTAATCTTGATTATGGATGCATGCAGGACAAATGATCTACCTGGAGGAAAAGATGGGCAAACTTCTTTCAGAGCCAAAGTGGAAGAAAAGAAGGGTGAAATTTTATTACTTTCTACCGGACCAAATCAGGTCTCTAATGAAGGTCCCGATATTGGCGGTGGGCATGGATTGTTTACTTATTACCTGGTTGATGGACTTTTGGGTACAGCTGATAAACCCGAGGCTGATGGCAACAATAATGGGGTAGTTTCTTTTGTGGAACTTGCCGATTATACGAAAAGGAAAGTAAGATCAATTGCAGAAAGAGATTATAAAAAATCACAGGTTCCGGTATTTTGTTGTTCAGAAAATGACCTCACCACAATTTCTAAATTTGATGACCAAACATATGCCCGGTGGCAAACTAAGAAGGAACTTGGACTGTTAAGTTCAGATTCAAACAATGTAGCCTTTAACAGTCCGGGGCGACCGGGTTCAAGAGGAGTTAATGATTTTAATCCTGATGACACTTTGCAATTAAAGATATACAACCAATTTGTTGCTGCTTTAAAAAATGTAGAAATAAGCATTGATTCACCTGCTTTATCATTGTATTCTCAATTGGAAAAAAGATGGCCTGATCATTCTGTTACCTCGGAAGCCAAATATGCGCTGGCAGCATCCTACCTGAATTTTTGCCAACAAAAAATAAATCTGTTCCTAAGTGGCAAAGGCCTTATTCATATAATAAATATGGGGAAAGAAGCTAAAAAAGAAAATCCGGATAATGATAATTCTTCTATAGCGGGTATTGATGAACAAATTAATATATTAACTACAATGGTAACTACAGGATATGACAAGGCCGCAAAAATGATGGATAAATCCTTTAATTTATTAAAAAATGACCCGGAATTGCTAAAAACAATTATACCAATACATAAGTTTATAAAAACAATGGCAGCCTATGCAAATAAAAAGAATAACATAAAAGATGTTCTTCAAAATTGCAGGAAATTACTTGAAAGTGATTCTGTATCTCCTGCAGGTTATCTGTTAATGGGATGGATTTACCAGGACTTACATAATGACTCCTGCGAATATTATTTTAAGAAAGCTGCAACTATTGCACCCAAGTGGGCATACCCGATCAATAGTCTTGGGCATTTTTATTTTTTAAAAAATAAATATGAAGAAGCTAAACAATACTTTAATACTGCCATTCAATTGGATAAGCTTTATATCAGTGCTTACGTAAATTTGGGATTGATTTATTACAACGAAAGCGGAATGAATTATGATGAATTAACCGGCATGTCAGGATTAGTTCAAAATAAGTTGGAAGCTGCTAAAAAATATTTCTATACTGCATATAAAAT
>JAYUTC010000237.1:0-10360 GCA_043755395.1 Ferruginibacter sp. | reverse complement strand
TACAAAGCAAAAGTTAGGTAGCCTTTACCACTGCCCATATCTGCAACCGTAATATTTTTTTCAAAAACAATGTCTTTTATAATGCCTTCAATAATTTCTACATAGCGGTTAATTTGCTTAAACTTATCCTGCATATCTTTTTTCACAACACCTTCTGCACCTGTAATGCCCAGTTCATTCAGGTAAACAGCTGTTGAAGAATCTACAATTCGTTTCTTTTGTTTATTATGTTGCAAATCATCAACTTTAACAGATAAACTTGCTGGACGGGTAATTGTTTTTACAGATTCATTATTTGCTATGGATAAATGAAAATCGTTAGCCGATGTAAAGAGGTCTGCATTAAAAAAATCAGTTTGCAGCATTTTTTCAATAAGTATCATGCTTTCCTTTAGATCATAATTTTTAAAAGTATCCTGTGTATTATGCCGGTAAGTGAAAGACAGCTTTTTGGCATTTTTTATTAAAACAGGTTTAATAAAAATATTTTTAAGATCTGCCTGTTTATTTCTTTTATTACCCAGTGTAATTTTAATCAGTTGATGCCCGTTAAAACTTTCCAAAACTTTTTGAATAAAAGATTGCAGCTGATTTGTCATTTATTTAACTTTATAACTATACAAAGGTAAATTAATCTTTACTCCGTTTTATTATAACTTACATTTATACTGATAATTATTATATAATGAAAATAGATAAGTTTCCCTTTACGATAAATGACTGGAGTAAAATAGCTGCCAATGAAAGTAATGGTTTAGCTGGTAAAACAATTTCAAAATTGTTTTTTATGGGGGATATAAGGGTACGTATGGTAGAATATAGTGCCGGTTATACAGCTGATCACTGGTGCCAAAAGGGACATGTTATTTATTGTATTGATGGAGAGATGGAAACTAAACTTGAAGATGGCAGAAGTTTTATTTTATCTAAAGGCATGACCTATCATGTAGGGGATGATTGTGAAGCACACCGGACTTCCTCGGCTAACGGTTGCAAACTTTTTATTGTAGATTAATTTTTTTTTCTTCGCCAAATTTAGAAACAGCATCATTATGCATCAGCATCTTAATTAATTGTATTAATGCTGTTAGTGCAAAAATTCCGCCAATTACCCAATTTAGATAATGCTGGCTGTTAGCAATACGTTGCACCATCCACTTGCCGCCAAAAATAAAAACAAAATTGCCCATAAGCGTGCCCATCCCAATTCCAATTATATAAATGTTGTAATGATTTTTTTGGGGCTCTAAAATTTTTTTTGTAAACAAAACAGTGCTCCATCCAAACCAAAAAGGAATTTGCACCGGGTTAATAGCACACATAAACATCCCTAATAAAAACCGGTGCATATTATTTTGCAGTAATACATTTTTTGTATGTGCCCCATCCTTTGCTGCGGCAATAAAACTGCCGGCGGCTAAAGCTATAATGATAAAAAGTGTTATCCATTCCATTATTTTCATCAACCTATCCTGCTTACGTACCCAATCAATCCCTACCAATGAAAGCCTTACATACACCATCTCTACCAATAATGAGCCCAAAGAAAAATATATTGCATCATTAATACTTTCCTGTATTCCAATTTGCATTGCGGCAACATTAAGCGTGCCCAGGGGTAAGGATCCAAGAAAACTTATAATCAATCCCCAAAAAAATATTTTAACCAGTTTTTTCATTGATGCTTAGAATTTACTTGTGCCATATATGAAATATTTATCGTTTTTCTGCTTTCATTATACTCACTTTCTCTTTTGTTAAATTTAACAATTGGTGTTAATTTTTACTCCATTTTTGCATCAGCCTCTTTCAGCATTTTAAAATTTGCTTTAGCCTCTTTTAAAAATGTTTTACCTTTTAAAAGTGGCCAGGGCAAAATACCCTGTTGCCTGTTGTATTTACAAATCAAATACAAAGCTTTCCAATGTTTTAAAATTTCTTTGTAAGCACCCATTAAAGTATAACCGGTATCGTAAAAGTGATTGGGTTCGGCACCGCAGCCATTATATTCCAGTATAGCAAAATTTTTACCATTCTTTAAATCATCAACATTAGAACACATGATATCATAACGGCCATAAAAAAAATCATTAATTCTAATACTTATATCATCAAAAATACTAACCAGCTTTTCATCAATATGCTCTTTCAGATCTACGAAATGAGCCCCACGGTTATGGTTGGCAGCATAGCTAAGCATATACTTTTCGCCAACAGGCAATACTACATTCCATTTTTCTTTATGCTTGCTGTGCAATTCACCTATTCTGTTTTTTCCTTTTGGGTGCAGTAAAATTAATTCCTCCACTGTAAGTTGTCCATCTCCAATAATTTGCAATGGAATTTTATGCAAAAAACCGGTAACCATACCCTTATTTTCGTTTGGATGGCGGATATAAAATACACTAACTTCCATTGGGTAATGCACCATTTTTTGAACAATATATTCTACAGGTACTTTGGTATGATAATTCAGAAACTCGTTTTCATTATCAATTTTTCTAAACAACACTCCCTGTCCGCCAACCTCGGGTTTAACAATTAAGGGATAACTGATATCAGTTTTTTTAAACCGCTCCAAAACTAAATTAAAATCTTCCTGTGGTAAAGCATTAAATGTAGTTGGATATAATGCAACCGGAAGTAAATCATACATTTCCCTTTTGGGTTCTCCTTCCATACCACCAAAGGTTAATTTTGGATTGCTGGGGGTAAAAAACCAAACAGCACCTGATTTAATACTATACCAAAGCCATACCGGAGCAATAGGTGCATAAATCAATTTAAATGGCCAGGCCTCCCAATTGGTAATTTTTAACAGAATTTTTTTCAAATGATTATTTATAATTTTCAAAAATAAACCCTAAACATCAAACGGCAATCGTAAAACTATTAATTACATTTGCTTCAGGAAAAAGATACGTATGCATATACCAACAATGGCCGAAATGACTGCTAATGGCGAAAACCCTGAAATATTGTTTTGGGTGGGGTGTGCCGGAAGCTTTGATCAAAGGGCACAAAAGATAACCAAAGCTTTTGTTACTATTTTAAATAAAGTGGGCACTAAATACGCCATTTTAGGTAAAGAAGAAATGTGTACCGGCGACCCTGCAAGACGCAGTGGCAATGAGTTTATGTTTCAAATGATGGCCTATCAAAATATTCAAATTTTAAATGGATATGGCATAAAAAAAATTGTAACTGCCTGTCCGCATTGTTTTAATACCCTAAAAAATGAATATCCCGAATTGGGTGGCAGTTATGAAGTTATTCACCATGCCACTTTTATTCAACAACTGATTGACGAAGGCAAAATAAAAATGACAGAAGGTGGCACTTTTAAAGGAAAAAAAATTACCTATCACGATAGTTGTTATTTAGGCCGTGCCAATAATATATATGAGGCACCCCGTAAAATTTTAGAAGCATTAGATGCTGAATTAGTTGAAATGAAACGCTGCCGCAGTAATGGATTATGTTGTGGTGCAGGTGGCGCACAAATGTTTAAAGAAGAAGAAAAAGGTGATGTAAGAATTAATATGGAAAGAACAACTGAGGCTTTATCTACCGGTGCCTCTGTTATTGCTGCTGCATGCCCTTTTTGTAATACTATGTTAACCGACGGAGTAAAAACAAATGAGAAGGAAGATGAGGTACAGGTACTGGATATTGCAGAGTTGGTAGCTGCATCAATGTAACAGCTTCACTTATGCTATGATGTGGTAAGAAAGAAAGGAAATTATTTAGAAGATTGAAATTGATAAAATATTTTATATACAATGAATACAGCTATAAAAGAACATCTTCCCGCCGATTTTAATGATAATTCCAAAGTATGGATCTATCAAAGCAGCCGCCTGTTTTTAATGAGTGAAGCTTTTGATATGGAAGAAATGCTTAACCAATTTGTAAACAACTGGAAAAGCCATGGCGATAAAATAAAAGGATTTGCCAATTTGTTTTTTGGGCAGTTTATTGTATTGATAGCTGATGAAACACAAAGCGGCGTTAGCGGATGCAGTACCGACAGCTCGGTTCATTTAATAAAAGAGATTGAACAAAAATTTAATGTGGATTTATTTAACCGGCAAAATCTTGCATTTATCATTAAGGACAAAGTGCAGCTGCTACCCTTAGCTCAATTAAATTATGCGGTTGAAAATAATTTTATAAATGCAGATACATTGTATTTTAACAATACAGTACTTACAAAAAAAGAATTATCGGAAAAATGGATTATTCCTATTAAAGAAAGCTGGCTGGCAAAAAAATTGCCTGCAAAGGTTTAATTAAAATTATTTTTTTATTTTATCAAGGATCGATTTTAGCTTCGCATTTTTCTTTACCTTTTTACTAAAAATATAACTTAGCGAAATTCTGAAATTTTTTGTTTTAGTAGTACTGTAGCTTTCTAAATTAAAATTGCTGCCATAAGTTAAATTTTTATTCTGCTGCTGACGGAAGGGGTCAATAACACTAAATGCCAGCACCAATTTCTTTTTAAATAATTTTTGCTGTGCTCCAATACTCATGCTCAAAGTACTTCTTACACTTCCCTGTGGATTGGCAAAGTGGTTAAAAGTAAAACTGGCATTACTGTTTAGTAAATCATTAAACTGGTAACTTCCATTTAATGTAGAAAACCAGGAGCCGCCATTACGGAATTTGTTAACCGTTCTGTCGTGAATGCTATACACATTATAACTATAGCCAAAGCTTACATTTACCCTGGTTTTTTTAT
Organism: Ferruginibacter sp.; assembly: GCA_043755395.1. Taxonomy (GTDB): domain Bacteria; phylum Bacteroidota; class Bacteroidia; order Chitinophagales; family Chitinophagaceae; genus Ferruginibacter. The sequence continues at coordinate 5,616 of JAYUTC010000237.1, read as the reverse complement.
TTACTGTATAACCACCCCATGTATTGAGTTCATATTCTTTTCTGCCGCTTAGGTTTTGCCATGTAGTTGTGGTCTTGCCATCGGGTTGTAAAGTGCGTATAGAACTATAAATATTTTGCAATGTATTATAACCAACAGATGCATTTATGTAATATTTCTTATTCCATTTGCCAACAATAAAATCAAAATTATTGGCAAAGTAAGGTTGCAGAAATGGATTGCCAAAACGAATATTATAGGGATCACTATAATCCACACTTGGGTTTAATTGGGCTAAGCCCGGCCGTTGTATGGTTCTTTTATAACTTAAGCTAATATTTACATCATTATCCCATTTTTTTACAGCAGTAATATAAGGCAAGGCACTCCAGTAATTATTGGAGTAATTAGTAGTAATTTTTACTATATCAAATTGAGTTGTGGTTTGTTCTAATTGAGCGCCAACTGTAATATTAAATTCGGGTTTTATGGTATACCGCAATGCAGCCCTGTAAAAAAAAATATTTTGATGAAAATCTATATCATTACTTAACAGATCATTTTTTACAAAAACATTATCCGGTTTTTTAAGAAAAACGGTGTTTAAAATATTATGACTGTTGCTTCTTATTAAGCCATTGCCTGCACTCAGATAAAATTTATTATTTATTAAAGGCCTGTCGTAATTTAAGCGGATGCTGATGGTACTGCTTTTTATTTTAGTGTCTTGTTGCTGGCTGCTATCGGTACCGGTAAATGTATAATCGGGATTTAAATATTGCTGATAATAGTCCCGTTCATTATCATTGAAACTTAAATTTACACCCATAATTATTTTAAATACCGTACCGGGCAGTTTTCCTTTATTGGTATAGGTTGCACTAAAATTTGGTGCAGCGCTGCTGGCGTTGTTAGCAGTAACCCTGTTACTTAGTTTATAAATTAAATTAGCACGGTTAATATTGGTGTACTCATTTGTATTACTGCTTTCAGCATTGCTGCTGTTATAAAAAGCTGTAAGATTAATACCATTTCGTTTATCCAGATCGTAATCAAAACTTACTCTTGCATTGGGCCTTACGCTGCTATTGTTATTATTACCTGAAGAATTAAAATAGTTTATTGAATCGGGATAAATATTTTGGCGGTTGCTGTAACTGCTGCCTTCAAATTGGTTATACCCGATACCGGCACTAACATTAAAGGCTATTTTATTTTTGCGATAGCTAAAATTTGCATTAGTTCCATATTCCCCTCTTGTACCATAACTAACATTTAACCGGCCGCTCATGCCAACCCGTCCTTTTTTGGTAATAATATTTATTACCCCTCCCCTTTCACTTGCATATTGTGGTGGCGGCGTTGTCATTACTTCTATTTTATCAATCATGCTGCCAGGCATACTTTCTAATAAATCCTGTAATTGTTTACCATTTAATTCAACAGGCTTGTCATCAATTAATATTTTTACATCTTTACCACGAAGCTGCACTTTACCATCATTATCTACATTTACCAAAGGGGTTTGCTTTAATAATTCGGTAGCAGAAGCGCCTGAGCTTAAAGCCGATTCGCCTGCATTAAAGATTATTTTGCCGTCTTTGCTTTCTATCAATGGTTTTTCTGCATAAATAATCACTTCATCCAAATCTGTAGTTTTTTTATGCAGTTTTATATCGTTTAAATCAAAATCAAAGCGATCGGCTCTTATATAAATACTATCCAGTTTTAAATTATTATAGCCAATGCAGGTAATTACTAACCGATAATAACCGAAAGGGATCTGTTCAAATAAAAAAGAACCGTCTTTTGGAGTAATCTGGCTTCTTGAAAAAGCAGTATCAGCAATTTTTATAAGTGAAACAGTAGCTGAAGCAATTGCTTTGCCGTTTTCATTATCCAAAATATTACCAATGATTATGCCCTGATTAATTTTAGCCTTTGCAGTATCTTTTTGCGCCATTACCGCAAAAATTAACCAGGAAAAAATGAAAGAAAATACAACTTTCAAAAAAATAGATTTTAATTAAACCAAAGGTATTATATTCTAATAATGGCGGTTAATAATTATTATAAACGGCTTAATAAGGCATTATAAGTCAATCGATTAAAAAAAACATACTTCACTTTCTGCCATCCTGTCATTATCTGTATTGTTTTAATTACCTTTGCCCTTCTAAAAAATTGATGTAGAATTTTGGAAATACTTACTCATAAAGAACATGATGAATCAAGGCAGGGAGAGGCTTATGCACCTTTTGCTTTTGAAATAAATGCTCCTAAAAAACATTTCTATATTGAAAGCTATGGCTGTGCTATGAATTTTGCCGATAGCGAAGTAGTAGCTTCCGTTTTACAGGACAATGGATTTGCCGCTACACAAGATGCAGATAAGGCCGATTTAATATTTATTAATACTTGCAGTATAAGAGAAAAGGCTGAACTGACTGTTAGAAAAAGATTGACTGAATTCAGGAAGTATAAAAAAAACAATCCCGGATTATTGGTGGGTGTTTTAGGGTGTATGGCCGAAAGATTAAAAGCGCAGTTTTTAGAAGAAGAGAAATTAGTGGATATGGTTGTAGGGCCCGATGCCTACCGTACTTTACCGGGTTTAATTGAGGAAGCAGAAACCGGACAAAAAGCAGTGAATGTTTTATTAAGCCGCGATGAAACTTATGCAGATATATCACCAATACGATTAAACAGCAATGGTGTTACCGCATTTGTAAGTATAATGAGGGGTTGCAATAACATGTGCAGTTTTTGTGTGGTACCCTTTACACGGGGCAGGGAAAGAAGCCGCGATGCCAAAAGTATATTTAATGAATGTTTAGATTTATTTGAACAGGGATACCGCGAAGTTACTTTGCTGGGGCAAAATGTTGATAGCTATTATTGGATAGATGAGCAGAAAAATGAAACCGTTTCGTTTGCAATGCTGATGGAAAAAGTAGCACTAATGTCTCCTTTACTTCGGGTACGTTTTTCTACTTCGCATCCAAAAGATATTACTGATGATGTGTTGTTTACCATTGCTAAATATGAAAATATTTGTAACTACATTCATTTGCCTGTACAAAGTGGCAGCAGCAGAGTGTTGCAATTAATGAACAGAACTTACAGCCGTGAATGGTACATTGCCCGAATAAACAGAATTAAAGAAATTATTCCTGATTGCGGATTAAGCACTGATATGATAACCGGTTTTTGTACCGAAACTGAAGAAGACCACCAGCAATCATTAAGCCTGATGCGGTATTGCCAATACGATTTGGCTTATATGTATTTTTATAGCGAACGACCCGGCACATTGGCTGCAAGAAGATTTAAAGATGACATACCCGAAGCTATAAAAAAAAGAAGATTACAGGAAATGATAGACCTGCACCGTATACAATCTTTACACAGTATGCAAAGGGATGTGGGCAAAACATTTAAAGTACTGACAGAAGGAACAAGTAAAAAAAATGAGAACGAATTGCATGGAAGAAATGATCAGAATAAGGTTGTTGTTTTTCCGGCATTATCTGCAAAAAAAGGAGATTACGTTTTTGTAAAAATTATTGCCTGCACAGCAGGTACACTTTTAGGCCAACAAATTACAATATGAAAATACCGGTAAAATACATCATACTTGTTTTTGCTTTTTCCGGAGGCTTTGCAGCATTTAACACAAGCAATATAGCCGCAGGTATTGCTGCAGCAGGTGCCTTTATTGGCTATGCTTTAATTGAAATTCAGGATTTAAAAATTATTAATCAAGAAGATAAAGAAGGGTAATGGACTTACAAACAATAAAAAACAGATTCGCAATTATTGGCAATGAGCCAGCATTAAACCACGCATTAAATATTGCAACACAGGTTGCCAATACAGATCTGTCTGTTTTAATAAACGGAGAGAGTGGTGTGGGAAAAGAAGTGTTTTCACAAATTATTCATGCATTATCTGCAAGAAAGCACAATCCATTTATTGCTGTAAACTGTGGAGCAATTCCCGAAGGAACTATCGACAGTGAATTATTTGGACATGAAAAAGGAAGTTTTACCGGTGCCCTTGACAGCAGGAAAGGTTATTTTGAAACAGTAAATGGCGGCACTATCTTCTTAGATGAAATTGGTGAAATGCCTTTAGGCACACAGGCACGTTTACTGCGTGTATTGGAAGCCGGTGAATATATACGTGTAGGTTCCTCCAAAGTGCAAAAGACCGATGTAAGAGTAATAGCAGCCACCAACAAAGAGTTGCTGGAATTTACCCAAAGCGGAAGATTCAGAGAAGATCTGTACTACCGTTTAAACACTGTGCCAATAAGGGTTCCATCGCTTCGCGACAGGAAAGATGATATCCCTTTATTGTTCCGGAAATTTGTTGCCGACTTTGCGGATAAATACAAAGCCCCAGCTGTTCAATTGGATGATGAGGCAAAAAATGTGTTAATTAACTATCCCTGGCCCGGTAATGTTAGAGAATTAAAGAATATTGCAGAGCAAATTTCTGTGTTAAGTCAAAATAAAAATATCACAGCAACAACATTAAAAAGTTTTTTACCCGAACACAATTATTCCCGTTTACCAGTTTTATCAGGTGGAGCCGGTGTAGTAAGCCAGACAGAATTTGCCAATGAAAGAGAAATTTTATACAAATTATTTTTTGATATGAAAAAAGATGTGAATGAGCTGAAGAAGATGTTTTATGATTTATTACAAAACCCCAACCTTGCCAATAAAACACCGGTATTTGCTGATGAATTTAAAGAGTATACTACACAAAACAATAATACATTACCAAACAATTCATCGCAACCCGTAATACTTCATCAGGGAAAAAATAATGATTTTCAACAACATGAAGATGTGGAAGAATCATTAAGCATAATGGATAAAGAAAAAGAACTTATAGTAAAAGCATTAAAAAAACACAAGGGTAAACGAAAAGATGCTTCACTTGATTTAGGCATAAGTGAAAGAACTTTATACAGAAAATTAAAGGAGTATGATATTGAAGAATAAAACAGTTGGCCGGGGGAAGTTAACCGTAAACAGTATTAAATTACTTGTTACAGGCTTTTTATTGTTTGCTGTTTTTTCCTACTCAACCTGTAAATACGGCTTTAAGGATACTTCGCCAATACCGGTTGAGGTAAAAACTTTCAGGGTTAATTATCTTACGAATAAAGCCCAGTATGTAAATCCGCAATTAAGCCCGCAATTAACAGAAAAGTTGAAGCAGAAAATTATAAATACCACCAGGCTTCGGCAAACCAACAGCGATGATGCCCATTATGATATTAGTGGTTTTGTTAGTCAGTATTATACCAGCACTACGGGTATAAGTGGCAATAATGCCAGTTTAAACAGGCTGAATGTTTCATTTCACCTTATTTTTAAAAATGCACTGGACGAAAAGAAAAATTTTGAGGCAGATGTAAATACTACTGTTGATTTTCCTGCATCCCAAAGCCTTTCTCAGGCAGAAGCCAGTAACGGCACAAAAATTATCAACAACATTGTGGATGAAATTTTTAATAAAATATTTTCTAACTGGTAAAAAAACTATTTGCCATTTGTGGTTTGTAGTTTAGCTTTGAAATATGCAGCAGATTTCCCCTTTATTTAATTCGTTATTAAAACA
>JAYUTC010000236.1:0-10375 GCA_043755395.1 Ferruginibacter sp. | reverse complement strand
TATTTATATGTGCAACTGTTAAATGTTAACAAAAATTACAAGAACAGATTTGTCGATTACGAATAAAATCGTATTTTGCTTACGAAAATAATCGTATTATGACATTAATTAAAGTGCTAAAACCAACCGAAAGTGAATTGGAAATATTGCAGGTTTTATGGAATGCACAATCTGCTACAGTTAGAACAGTACATGATGAATTGAGTAAAACCAAAGAAAGTGGCTATACCACTACACTTAAATTAATGCAAATTATGCATGAAAAAGGATTGGTAACCCGAAACGAAAGTAACAAAACACATATTTATCAACCAACAGTTAGTCGGGAAAAAACGCAAAAACAATTTTTGAATAAAATGATAGACGGCTTGTTTTCGGGCTCATCAACAAATTTGGTTTTACAAGCTTTAGGTGGTCATAATTCCAGTGCTGCTGAATTAGAAAAAATTCAGGAACTTTTAACACAGCTCAAGAAGAATAAATAATAAACCAAAATTTTTAATCGCTTATGGCACATCTCTCCTACAGCTTTTGCATGAGTATGTTACATAGTTTATGGCAGGCAGGATTATTGCTTTTGGTGTATATATTGCATGAAAATATTTTACAAACTAAAATATCTCCACTGCAGAAAAGAAATATATTGTTTATTCTGGTGATCTCACAATTATCTTTTTTTTTAATTACCTTTCTTATTTATTTTTTACAAATAGAAAATAATGTTTCCGGAAATTTTTTAAACAAATCTGTCTCAGATATTTTAGCTCCAGATCTTATTAATTCAATTACTCGTTGGTTATTTGCAGTATATTTCATTGTTATTATTTTTAAAATAATAAAGGCGGTTCATGGCTGGTATCATTTTAAAAAACTTTATTATAAGGGTTTATTAAAACCAACCATCGATCTTAAACTATTCACTCTTTTAAAAGCAAATCACTTTGGTATAAAAAGAAAAGTACAACTTTGGTTTAGCAAAACTATAAATACTCCTGTTACTTTTGGTTTTTTAAAACCGGTGATTGTTTTGCCTGTTGCCCTGCTAAATCAGTTAACATTACAACAAGCCGAAACGCTTATTCTGCATGAACTTACTCATATAAAAGCCAATGACTATCTGTTTAACTGGATTATATTAATAGTTGAAAATGTTTTCTTTTTTAACCCTTTTGTACTTATCCTTTGTGCTGATATTAGGTTGGAAAGAGAAAAGTATTGTGACAGTAATGTAATGGCTTTTGAGTATTCGCCTTTATTGTATGCTGAAACACTTTTACAAACACAAAATTATCAACAATATATTCCTTTACACCAAATGGCAGCTGTAAATGGTAAAACCCAATTATTCAAACGCATTCAGTTTTTTACCAATACAAATAATCTAACCCATCAAAAAAGAAATAAAGTAATCTTACCGATTTTTTCAACATTGGTTATTCTAGTTTTTGGTACAACAATATTTTTTCAATATCAAATTGCAACTAAACCAAAAATAGATGAACCAACCACCTTTGCACCTTTTTATGAAAATACAATTGAATTAAATACCCCCGCTTTTGTAAATAATATTCTGGAAAATTTAACTGATGACAAATTAAAGTTGATTGAAGCCACCGCTGAAAAACAAAAACCTGTTTTTGAAAAACAATTAAAAAAACTGGAACCACTTTTACAATCTATACAGAATAGAGCAGAAATAATAACCAAAGAAATAAATGAAAATTTTGTTACCCCTGTTGCATTTAAAGAAAATGATGCAACCAGGCAAATTATTATTAAAGAAGAACAATCGGGTTCTAAAAATGCTACTGTAAAAGTTTTTACTGTTTCATTTATTAATGGCGAATGGGTTGTAATTCCGGAATGGATGCTGGCTTCCAAAGAAATAAATATGGATACCCTACTTAAAAAAATTGATACCAGTTACATTAAAAAAAATCCTTTCTAAATATTAATAACAACGTGGGCAAGCCTGACTGAATTTGTTTCCCAGTATGAAGCCCAACATTATTTCATGTGTATTTTTTGTATAGGTTCTTAAACGGGATGTTGTTGCATTTTCATAAGCATAACTAATATTAAATGCATTAGAAACATTAATTCCTGCCATTGCCGAATAGCCTGAAATTAAATCTGAAAACCGATAGCTCCCTCCTATCCATACTTTATCAAGGTATTGTAATTTAAGACTGGTATGTAAACCCATTAACTGAGGCTGCCAGTATTGTACCATTACAGATGGCATAGCCATTATTTCGTCCGTTAAAGAAAAACGATAACCCGCAGTTAAAAAATAATTAGGCGTATAATAAGTACCATATTTATCATTTGTAACAAACTTTACTTTGCCAGGAATAATATTTAAAACGGAAACTCCTATAAAATATTTAGCCGAATAAAACCATAAACCTGCACCTATTTCGGGCTTTACTCTTTTTAATTCACCAGTGCTTATACCAATAGCTGGATCGTTTGGATCAAGGTTGGCCCAATCTATTTTTGAACGATCTAAATTAACACTGGTAATACCTGCGTTAATTCCTGCAGAGAAAGTAGTTTTTATACTTAACGGTTTATGATAAGCATATGAAGCATTTAATGACCATCTGTTTAAATAACCAGCCTTATCATTCATAGCAATAAATCCTACCCCATGATGAGGATCTGGCGGAGTGTATTGCTCCCACAATCTATTACCTCTTGGATTATCGCCCGGAATTTCAAAAGAAGTAGCACTTGTTCTTAAATCCTCTTTACCAATAGGAGCATGAATACTGAAGTAAGTAGTAACTGGTGCTCCATTTATACCTGTCCATTGATTTCGGTTACTCAATTTTATCTCAGTATAATTCTCAATTCCCGTTACACCCGGATTAAGGATATAATTATTTAAAATGTATTGTGTATAAAATGGTTTTGCCTGTGCCTGTGCCATCACACTGCATATACATCCTGATATAATAAAAAAAACTTTTTTCATGGTTCAACTTTTCTTAATGGTCATTCGGCAAAGAAAGTATCTTCGAATTATTAATTGTATTCTCAGATTTCTTTATTTACAAAATTCCAGCAATTTTTTAATTATTTCACAATGGTAACATATCCTATAATAGGTTTACGCCCACTTTCAGGTTCTACAATGTAATAGTAGGTATCAAATGGTAATGGTTTACCATTAAATTTACCATCCCAAGGTGTTCGGTATCCTTTTGATTCAAAAACTAATTGCCCGGTTCTGGTAAATACCTGTACTCTGTTATTTGGATAAGTATCTAAATATTCAATAGTCCAAACTTCATTAATACCATCACCATTTGGTGTAAATGTATTGGGTATCCGTGGTGCTTTCAAAACTTTAACAAACATATTATCAAAACTTTTACAACCTCCTCTTGCGGTTACCGTTAGTGTATAGGTAATATCATCCTGTAAATTGGAAGCTATTGGCGATGCAACAACGGTACTGTTTAAATAAGTTGCAGGCGACCATAAATATTGCAAATCATTACCAGTTACAATAGATTGAATAGTTATTAAGCCTCCCTGAAGGACTATCCTGTCCGGACCGGCATTAACAACCGGATAGGGATGAACTGTAAACTGCTGTGTTAAGGTATCACTATTACAACCCCGACTGTTTACAATATATAATGAAACATTATAGGTATTTGCAGCGGAGTACAAATGTTGGGCCTGTTTGGTGTTGCCGCTAATTCCGTCTCCAAAATTCCAGTTCCATTGAACTACAGTACCATCTAATCCATTGGTTAAATCCCTGAAAATAACATCATCAGCAATACATACACTTGGTTTGTTAAAGTCAAAAGCTGCTTTTGGTTGAGGATGAATGGTATTGATAACAATGGTAGTATCATGCACACAACCCGTTACATTATTATTTAAAAATGCAAGGCTTGTTGCTTTTAAATTTACATTAAACGGCCCAACAGTTGAATACCAATGTGGTGGTGGAATGAATGCTGTTGATCTATTATTAGTTCCACTTGATGGTTCGCCAAAATCCCATAAATATGTCATTCCACTGCCATCAGGCATTGTTGAACTATTGCTAAATGTAACAATTGCATTCGGAATACAATAAGACGGCTTATCAAAACTAAAATTTGGAATTGGATATGGATTAACCTGTATTGATCCATCAGCATTTGCCTTAATACAACTGTTACCTGTAGTTGTAATAACATAATTAAATATTGGGCCCCCAAAAGTTGTGGTTGGTGTACCACTAATGGTTAATGTTGTACCCGTTACGGAAAAAACAATACCAGGAGGTAAATTTGCAATAGTTACACCCAAAGCACCTCCTCCTATCGTATATACTATAGGATCAATAGGCGTATTTACACATATAGACTGTGTAGAATCGCCTGATCTAAATGCAATAGTATGATCAGGTTTTACAGTTATGATTCCGGCTGCATTTGCAACTACACAGGTGTTACCTGTTGTTACAATAGAATAATTAAATGGTGAAAGTAATGTTGTAGTTGGTGTTCCGCTGATAGTTAATATACTGTCGGTAACTGAAGCAGTAACGCCCGTTGGTAAACCTGATACATTAGCATTTGTAGCACCTCCTCTTAATGTGTACAAAATTGGTGTAATGGATGTATTAATACAAACAGTTTGAATATTGTTGCTGCCTGCATTTAAGGTAATTGAATGATTAGGATTAACAGTAACAGATTGTGATGTAGCTGTACTTTTACAACCATAGGCAGAAACATTATACATCGTAACAATATAGGTTGCTGGTGCAGGAAATAAGTGGGTAAAAGTAGATCCGGGTGCATGATTTTCAATTGGTGAACCATCACCAAAGACCCAAATGGTATTACTAAGTGTAACCGTAGCGGGTGCAATTGACACGTCAGTAAATGAGGTTGGAACCTGTTCACAAGTCGGCGAAATAAATGTAAATGCAGCATGAGCGGTATCTAACACAGTAATTGTATTACTCATGGTATCAATACAACCTCCTATGGTAGACGTAAATGTATATAACAACGTATGTGTTCCAATACCAGCTACCCCAGGCGTAAATAATCCTGATGGCGAAACCCCTGAGCCTGAATATACACCTGAACCCGGCACCCCACCTATTTCACTTGCCTGAGTTATTTGGAATGGTGGAATTAATAAACAAACATTAGGCATAGCATTAAACTGAACCAATGGCGCAGCATTAACTGTGATATTTGCCAATTTATCATTAACACAAACACCCCCCGAATAAGCTCTATAGCGAATAGTAAATGTTTTAGTTAAAGGAACCTGGAAGTTTGGATATAAGTGTCGGTAAACTTTACCCGTAAATGGTGTATTATCAATTTGGAAAACGCCAGGGAAGTTCACATTATCCCAATAAATTTCAACTTTAGTAATTACTCCCGGGAAAACAGTTGAGGCTTCAACAATTGCAACTGAATCATTGGCACATAAAATAGTCGGATTGTTTACAGTAAAGTTTGCAACAGGGAAACTGCCGTTTACTGTTAATACATGAACAATAGTATCCTTACATCCAAATGCACTGGTAACAATCAATCGTACATTATTGTAATTGCCAACTGCTGAATAACTATGTGTTGGATTTTGTAATGTTGATGTATTGGGGTTACCTGGTGTTGCAAATGGATCATCAAAAAACCAGTCCCAGCTAGTTATTGCTCCAAAAGCAATTTTACTGGTATCTAAAAACTGGGCGTATGTATCACTTAAACAAACTTCTGGTATAATATAACCTGCTAGCGGACGATCATTTATTGTTACCGGTATAGTTGCTATAGGATTACTTATACAGCCTTTATCAGTTGTTACAGTTAGAGTAACATTATAAATTCCGGCCGCAACAAATACATGCGTTGGGTTTTGTATTGTTTCCAATGGAGATGCATCTGCAAAATTCCACGACCAGTTAGTAAGTAAACCTGCGTTTGGAACAGAGGCATCAGTAAAACTGATAATCCTTGTTTCACAACTTGGAGCAGAGAAGGTAAAACTGGCTGTAGGTAAAGGATTAATTATTACCGTATGTTGTGTAGTATCACTATAACATCCTTTATCAGTTACAATCCAGTGTTTAATAGTTTTTGTACCTGCTGTTGCATAGGTATGTACAGGGTTTTGAACATTCGAAAAAATACCATCGCCAAAATCCCAGTGATATTCAGAAATAGCACTACCATTTCCATTTGCATTACTTGTATATGTAGTTGCTGTATTTAAACAGTTCTCTATGCCAACTGTAAATGCAGAGGTTGGTTGAGGATAAATATTAGAAACTATTTGCTGGCTGGTGGTAATACAACCATCTATACTGGTTGCTGTTAATATAATCGTATATGGGCCAACGGTAGAAAAATAATGGGTTGGATTAATTAATGTTGAGGTATTATTTGCACCACTTCCCGGATCACCAAAATTCCACAGATAAGTCATAGCCGTTGCATTTGCAATTGTAGAGGTATTGGTGAAAGATGCAGAACCAAACGGAAGGCAAACCAATGAACTTGTAAATGATGGAACAGGTAAAGGTTGAACATTTACAACAGCACTTTTAACCAAACTGATGCAACCCTTATCTGTAGTAACAATTAAATTAACTGTATATGCACCAGTAGCTGCATAGGGGTGTGTAAATGGATTAGGATTATTTAAATTTAAAATTGTTGCATCACCAAGATCCCAGTTCCAGTTAATTATATTACCTGCATTGGGTAATGAGCCATCAGTAAAAGTAATATCCTTGGTTACACAAAATGGACCTGTAGAAGTAAAATTTGCCGTGGGTAATGGGTTTATTGTAATGGTAACAGTCATTGTATCGCTAAAACAACCCACAATTGTTTTTACCCAATGCTTAATTGTTTTTAATCCTGCGGTGGCATAGGTATGTGTTGGATTTTGTAAAGTATTTATTGGTGATGCATCACCAAAGTCCCAATACCATTCAGTAATGGTATTACCACTTCCGTTACTGTTATCAGTAAAATTGGTAACAGTATTTAAACAATTTTCCGGATTTACGGTAAATCCTGCAATGGCCTGAGGATAAACATTACTTAATACTTTAGTAGTATCATGCATACAGCCGGCAGCACTTGTAGTGATAAGTTTAATACTAAACGGACCTGCATTATTATAATAGTGCGCAGGGTTTTGTAAAGTAGAAGTATTATTTGGAGCGCTTGGCGGATCTCCGAAATCCCATAAATAACCAAACCCAACCGTACCATCGGCAATTGAAGAGGTACTTACAAAATGTGCTGAATCTGCCGGCAGGCAAATACCAGCAGGCAATGTAAAGTTAGAAACTGGGATTGGGTTTACTTTAAAAGTTCGGTAAAAAGGAAGGCTTTTACAACCGCTGTTGGTTTCTACAGTAAGCGTATCAGTTATACTTGGATTCCAGGGTGAATAAATATGTGTTGTATCACTGTTATTAGTTCTGGTAATTGCAAAACCATCACCAAAATTCCAATGCCATTTTGTTAAAACCCCAGGAAGGATTGCAGACGAAGTATCGCTGAAGATAACAGGTAAGCCGGCGCAAATAGGACTTGACATACCAAATTTTGCCAAAGGAACGTCGGTTATAACAATTGTATTTGTAGCAGTATCACTTAAACAACCTACGTTACTTACCACCGAATATCTAACCGTATAAGTGCCTGCAGTTGAATACAAATGTTTGGGATTTTTTAATAAACTAAAATTTCCATCACCAAAATCCCACCACCATTTATAAGCAAACGTACCGGTTACATAATTAGTAATATCAGTAAAAGCAATACTATCAGTAACACAACCATTGTTAACTCCTGTAAAACCTAAAACAGGGGGATCAAAAACAAACAGATCTCTATCAATAATTACTGAATTACCACATCCTTCAGTAGTAACAGTTCCAGCAGTAATTGTTATTGGATATACACCTGCTGGACTAAAGGTATGGGTGTGATTCACTTTATATCGCCATACCTGGGTAGCACCAATAAAATAGGTTGAATCAGCAGTAATAGGGGAATTGATTGTATCATTATGTGTTCCAAAATAACCATGATAATCCCATATAAGAGTTGTTAAAGAATCGGGATGTTTGGGCATTGTTACCGAAAAGTTGAAAGGAGTGCCAGTACAAGCTGTTACATTGCCGCTAATACTTAGGGGATTTATTGGTGTAATAAAAGTTAATAGATCTTTTATGTTTGTTCCCCCGTTATACCCATAAGATTCAGCACTTCCATATCCATATGCTGTGATATTAAATCCCGAATCAGATAAAACTATATGTTGTCCTGCAGTAACGTTTTTTTGCAGGTAAACATAATTAGGATTTTGAGGATGCACAATAAAAGAACCTAAAGGGGGAGCTACGCCATCTATTCTAAAAGAACTTATTGCTGTACCGGAGTTAGGCAAAACTACATTTAGATAATGCGCCGTAATTAAAAAATTACCAGTTGAATATAAAATTACCTTGCTGATATTTTGTTCAACCGAACTTAAATAAATTATTTCCGGGTCACCAACCCCAGTACCTCCGCATTGGCCTTGAGAAGGTATATACTGTGCAACAGTTATTGGTTTATCTCCTTCAATTAAATTAGGAGTAATATTTTGAATCTGATAATAAAAATTTCCAATTAATCCTCCCTGAATAATGCCATTTACTTTTACAACCGTTGTGGGATCAGTTACACAAATTCTAAAATAATTATTAGGGTATTGCAAAGTAGGAACAGTTAAAAATTTTTTACCCCAGGCAGTTTTTGGAAATGCCTGAGCAATATAATTATCTGATGTAGCACCACCTCCGGTATTAGGACACTTAATACTTAATTTTCCTGAACCTGAAAAAACGGCTATTTTTTTACAATTACCATTCCCACTTGCAATACTTAAAATTTTAGAACCTGTCAAATCAACCCCATTATTACCGGTTACAGTTCCCATTACATTATAAACCTGCCCTTGGGTAAGGTTAACAGTATAAGTAAAACCAGCAATCCATCCCCCTGTAGTTGGTGCAGTTGGTGTAATTTCTACAGATGTAGTTCCTGTATCACAAGCAATTACATAAAAAAAACAGTTTGCATTATTAGAATTTGATCTTTGTTCGAAGTTTATAGAATAATACTCCTTTCCTAATGTGCTGGTTGGAAATAATAATGTTGCCCCTGAAACACTTTGATCATAGATATGTGTATAAGCAACAACAGGTTTTGTGGCCACAATATGAATACCCTTATTAGATACACCTTCTGAAAATAATCTACAATCCTGGGCGCCATTTTTAGGAAGAGCTGCTGTTGTAAATATTGTATTTGCAGGAATATTATAAGTAGCTGTATAACCATTACCCGGGCAGGATACAGTTACTACCGTAGCAGAATCAGTAGCAATATATAAAACCATCTGATAATTTCCTCCGGTATTAACACCGTTTAATCCCATGGAAACATGAAAACCATAACCTACCCAAAAATCTTTTCCTTTATTACTAAAATCCTGACTAAACCCGGTAATTGAAATAATTGAAACTATAAATATTAGTAAAAATTTTCTCATGTATTTTGATATAATATTATATGTGCATTTAATTATGTATTATCCTGGTATTTGGATGCTTGATCGTTAGTTAAATGCTGCTTTCAGAGGATAAAAAGAATTCACAGGTTTTGCACAGGTAAAAGGATGCAGTAAATATAAAGAAAAAAAACAAAAAAGCCACATAGAAATGCGGCTTTTGTTAAGAATCTTTCGATTCTGTAACCCCCAAAGAAAACATCGTAAACCAAGCACTAACAAAGTTTACTGTCTTTTGGGTGAGTAGTAAACGTACTTTTAGAAATTTTATTTTGCCGGCTTTAAAAAATTGCTATAAAATTCATTTTTATTTTTAACTGCATTTCATACTTTTTTAAAAACTGATGTATGATTATGCGTTATTTTTAAAGCAGAAAAATTCTATATACCCTGCTTTAAATTGTTCTGTCAGTTAACCCTGTTAACGCACTCTGGTTATAATCCGGCTTTTACCTTTACAACCATATCCAGATGTAAAGCAGGAAGAAAAAGTAACACTCACAAATAACAATATTACCACTACACTTAATAAAGGCATTGTTCTTCTTCTTCTGGAAATATCAAACGCTACAGGTGTTATTGTGCTATATGCTGGCACCGTTTGTAAATTACAGTTATCAATACCAGAATTTTCTTTTACCATAATTTGTTTCCAATTTATTGTTAGTTGACTATTCAATAAAACATTTAATATTTTTTTCATGTAAATTATTGTTAGTGATTAAGAGAGATTGTTTACTTAGGTTAAAGGAAGTTGCCGGTG